>NZ_CP043568.1:3440952-3753766 GCF_014076415.1 Comamonas testosteroni | reverse complement strand
TGCCCAAGGCCGAGGTGGATCTGGGCGACTATCTGTCCGAAGACGCCATCGCCCAGATCGATCTGTTTGACCGCTTGCAACTGCAGTCCGTCATCACTGTCTGCCGCGCATCGACCACGCTGTCCGATGCAGGTCGCAAACTGTTTGACCAGTCGCGCCAGCAAAAAGCCGTGGTCAACGATGCAGACCGGCTGCGCAAATTTCTGCACAAATTTGGTTTGAATTGGGAGCAGCTCAAACAATCATTTTGATAGCTGCTTGCGCTTTATTAATAAGGGATAAGGGCCAAAAAGGCTTTAAGCTGATGAGGCTGAGCCGCAAGCTGTGCCGGTTCGCAGGCATACTTCAGGCCCATGGCTCATACCTTCTTCTGGCACGACTACGAAACCTTTGGCGCCCAGCCGCGCTATGACCGTCCCGCGCAGTTTGCGGGCATACGCACGGATGACCAGCTCAACGAAATCGGCGAGCCCGTGATGTGGTACTGCCAGCCGGCCAATGACTATCTGCCCGATCCGCAATCCTGCCTGATCACGGGCATCACGCCCCAGCGTGCACTGCAGGAAGGCGTTGCCGAGCACGAGTTTGCAGCGCTGATCGAGGCCGAGCTGGCCCAGGCCGGTACCGTGGGCGTGGGCTACAACACCATTCGATTCGACGACGAGATCACGCGTTTCATGTTCTGGCGCAATCTCACCGACCCTTATGCGCGCGAGTGGCAGAACGGCTGCGGCCGCTGGGATTTGCTGGATGTGGTGCGCATGGTCTATGCGTTGCGCCCCGACGGCATTCAGTGGCCGAACAAGGAAGACGGCACGCCCAGCTTCAAACTCGAGGACCTGGCCCGCGCCAATGGCCTGCTGCACGAGCAGGCCCACGATGCGCTGAGTGATGTGCGCGCCACGATTGCCCTGGCGCGGCTGATCCGCGAAAAGCAGCCGCGCCTGTTTGACTTTGCCTTTGGTCTGCATAAAAAGGACGGCGCTCTGCGTGAGATGGGCCTGCCCGCCACGCAGGAGCACGCGCGCCCCTTCCTGCATGTGACCGGCATGATCAGCCCTGCGCGCGGCTGCCTGGCCGTGATGTGGCCGCTGGCCACCCACCCGACCAACAAGAACGAAGTCATCTGCTGGGATCTGGCGGCCGACCCGACCGAGCTTTCGGGCATCAGCATCGAGGACCTGCGCCTGCGGCTGTTCACGCGTCAGGCCGAACTGCCCGAGGGCGTGACTCGTCTGCCCATCAAGAGCATCCACGTCAACAAGTCGCCCATGGTGGTGGGAAGCCTCAAGACCCTGAGCCCGGCCATGGCCGAAAAATGGGGCGTGGACATGGAACTGGCGATGCAGCATGCGGCGATGGCCCGCGACCTGCCCGACATGAGCGCCCAATGGAAGGCCGTCTTCACGCGCGAGGCGGGTGAGCCGCTGGACGCCGACCAGGATCTGTATGGCGGCTTTGTAGGCAACGAGGACCGCCGCCGTCTGGAGCGCATCAAGCGCCTCTCGCCCCAGGAGCTGGCGCTGGACAAGACCGGCTTTGATGACGCACGCCTGACTGAGCTGGTCTGGCGCTATCGTGCGCGCAACTTCCCGCAGACGCTCGATGCCCGGGAGCAGCAGCGCTGGGAGGAGCACCGCGCAGCCTGCCTGATCGAAGGCCAGGGCGGGGCACGTACGGCCGAGCAGATGTTTGCCATGATCGACAGCCTGTCCGAAACCGCCGACGAGCGCGCCGAGGAGATTCTGGGCGAGCTCTATGACTATGCCGACGCCATGGTGCCCGAGGCCTGATCGACCCATTTCTGCTGCTCATCGTCATCCAGAAAGGCTGCTTCCACTGAATACCGTCAGCAGCCTTTTATCTTTGGCTCTAGCTTAGTGATGATGCGCTCGCAGGCCCTTACAGCTAGGGGTAGGGAGGTCTCGCTTGGGTGCTCGTCTCTGCATTGATTTTTAGCGGCTGAAGCTCTAGTGAGCGGCCAATCCATCGTTGCAGGCGATCAGGAAGCTGGTCACTTGTGGTCGCTTGTTCGGATCTACCAGTCATGTTGCGCACGCTGGCTTGCGCATCATTCAAACTGCCCAAGTGACGCCTCAATGCACCAGAGATGGGGCTCACGTACCAGGCAACCACATACGAGCCCTGAGGTTTTCGAACACCTGGCGTGTGATCGGGTTGACAACATGACTGCGTATATAGAGTTTGTAGACCAGATCGGGAAGGGGAGGCAAACCGTCGCCATTGCTCAGTACACGCAGACCGGGGTCCAACTGCTCAACGCCGCGCGCAGTGATCCCCAGGTCGGCGCGCAGGGCTGCACGTATGCCCACCAGGCTGGTACAAGTATGGCGCGGTGTCCAGCTAATGTCCGCTGCGTCTAGCGCATCGCAGGCCAGGCGGCGAAAAATGCTGGGCCCGCTCGCGAGCACCAGGGGCAGAGGCTTGCTTGGGTCATGCACATAGTTCGCACCACACAGCCAGACCGTGGGGCTGGAGCGCAGTGCAAAGCTTTCGAATGTGGTGTCATCGCGGTTGGAGATGACCATGTCCAGCTCACCCTGCTTGAGCGACTCCATCAGAAACGGGCTGCGTTCCATATGGATGTCGATCAGCATGCCGGGAAATTTCAGTGCGATCTCTTTCAGCACCGGTGGCAGCAGAGTGTCGGCAACATCATGCGGTGCGCCTATGCGCACCAATCCTTCCAGATGCTGATTTCGAAGGCTGCTGAGCGCTTCATCGTGAATCGCCAACATTCGCTGGGCATAACCGAGCAGGCGCTGGCCATGCTCGGTCAAGCGCTTTTGCCGGCCTTGTTTTTCAAACAGCGTGTGGCCCACTTTGTCTTCCAGCCGTTGCATCTGCTGGGTGATGGCCGATTGAGTGCAGCCCAGTTGCACGGCTGCAGCGGCAAAGCTCTGCTGGCGGGCAATGGTCGCCAGCGTGCGTAGTTGGTCTAGATCCAGTGTGTCCATATATAAGTTTTTCTTAAGTATATGGTTGAACTATTGGGATTGTTCGCATTAAAGTCGCTCGCTACATTGGTTGTCATTCAACCAAGGAGCTTGCTTTGACCACGATGACAGAACAACGTAATAGCGCTGTACAGACAGCAATTTCGGCAATGAAGTGCGCAATTGGTAGTGGCCCTGAAACGCGCCAGAGCCTGGAAAAAGTTCTGGCTCAGCTAATAGGTCTGGCCGAGCAAAGCCAGCTTTGGGGAGCCGAGGACTTTCCGCCACCTGAGGGCGATGAGCATCAGGCGCGTTACATGATTGCCGAGGATGCGGATCAGAGCTATGCGCTGTATCTGAACGTCATGCGCCCAGGCAAGCGCATCGTGCCGCACAACCACACGACCTGGGCCTGCATTGCGGCTGTGCAAGGCACGGAGCACAACCGGGTTTACGAGCGAACCGACGATGGCTCGGTGCCAGGCAAGGGCACGCTCAGGGAGGTCGACCTGGTCATCGTCCAGCCCGGAACGGGGATTGCGTTGATGGCGGAAGACATCCACTCTGTGGAAATCCAAGGTGAGCAGGTGATCCGTCATCTGCACATGTATGGCCGCGCACTGGAGACACTGAATGGCCGAACCGGCTACGACCTGCAGGCCGGGACATGCCAAACCATGTCGATTGGCGTGCAGACAAGGCGCTGATGCGCTGCTGATCAGCCAAGCCTGATTCCTTTTTGCTTTGTAGTGCACTTTGATGTGCGCGGGCGCAGCTTTGCCTGAAATTTGCCAAATCACGTGTTATGACTCAATTTGTCACCGCTTCCCAACTCAAGTCCTGGCTACATGATGGCCAGGAAATCGCCGTGCTGGATGTGCGCGAGCATGGCCAGTATGGCGAGTCGCATTTGTTCTACGGCACCCCGCTGCCCTATAGCCGCCTTGAAATCGATGTGCCGCGACTGGTGCCGCGCAAGCCGGTGCGTGTGGTGGTGTATGACAGCGGCGAGGCCGACACGAAAAACGTGGCTTTGCGGGCGGCGCAGCGCCTGCAGGCTTTGGGCTATACCGATGTCCATGTGTTGGAAGGCGGTACCAAGGCATGGAAAGCTGCAGGCTATGTGCTGTTTGCAGGAGTGAACCTGCCTTCCAAAACCTTTGGAGAGCTGGTGGAGCATGCTTATGGCACGCCACGCATCACGGCCCAGCAGCTGGCGGCCAAGCAGGCTTCGGGCGAACCGCTGGTGGTGCTGGATGGTCGGCCGGTGTCCGAGTTCCACAAGATGAACATACCTGGCGCCATATGCTGCCCCAATGGCGAGCTGGCCTATCGCATCCGCTCGCTGGTTCCTGATGACAGCACACCTGTTGTCATCAACTGTGCCGGGCGCACGCGCTCCATCCTGGGTGCGCAGACGCTGATCAACCTGGGAATCTCCAACCCCGTATACGCTCTGGAGAACGGTACGCAAGGCTGGTTTCTGAACGACCTATCACTGGAGCATGGCGGCAGAAGCCGTTATGCCGACGACTCGGGCAGCGGCGCATTGCAATCTCAGGCGCAGCAGCTGGCACAGCGCTTTGACGTGCCTTGGGTCACTGCCCAGACGGTCAGCCAATGGGCTGCGGACAACGAACGCAGCCTGTTTCTATGCGATGTGCGTACACCTGAGGAATTCGCCGCCGGCAGCCTGCCTGGCGCCCAGCACACACCGGGTGGTCAACTGGTGCAGGCAGGCGACCAATTCATCGGCGTGCGCGGTGCACGGCTGGTGCTTTTTGATAGCGACGGCGTGCGCGCTGCCGTGATCGCCAGCTGGCTGCGCCAGATGGGACAGGACGCCTGCGTGCTCATCGATGGCGTGCACAGCGGCCTGGAGTTAGCCAGCTCTTCAGAAACTGTCAGGCCGCAACTGCACCGGATGACGGTTGCCGAGCTGCAAGCCCGTATTGAACGCGATGAGGTGCTGTTGGTCGACCTGCGGGCCAGCATGAAATACCGGGCTGCCCATATTCCTGGGGCAGTCTGGTCGATTCGATCGCGACTGGCCCAGAACTTGCGTGATGAGAAACGCAGCATCGTGCTGGTGTCTGATGAGCCGGCTTTGGCGCAATGGGCATCGCTGGAGTTGCCGGAGTCGGTAAGCCTGCTGCAAGAGGGCATGGCTGCGTGGCAGCAAGCTGGCTTGCCGGTGGTGGCCAGTGCCGATACCCCAGCGAATCACGATTGCATTGATTACCTGTTCTTCGTGCATGACCGCCACGACGGCAACAAGGAGGCCGCTCGTCAGTACCTGGCTTGGGAAACCGGGCTGGTGCAGCAACTCGATGCACAAGAGCTCGCAGCATTTCAGCTGCCTAGCTCTGAATCCCCCCACTCCTGCGCCGCCTGACCGCGCAATTCGTTTCGCACTTTCCGGGAGAAACCATGCTTGCTATCCGTTCTCTGGCTACCGTTTTCATGGGCGTTGTGCTTGCTGCGCAGGGGCATGCGCAAACCTTGCCGCAGCGCAATGGCTTTCCCAGCCAGCCCATTCGCTTTGTCTCGCCTTTCCCTCCGGGGGGCGGCAACGATGCAACCACGCGCTGGGTTACTACACGCTTGTCAGAGTTCACTGGGCAGCCGGCCGTCGTAGAAAACAAGGGCGGGGCGGGCGGCAACATTGGCGCCAAGGCGGTGACCGAGGCCAGGGCCGACGGATACACCTTGTTGACGGGGCAGGTCTCGCTGATGGCGGTCAACCCCTCTCTGTACAGCGCACCAGGCTTTGATCCACTCAAAAACTTCATTCCTGTCACACAGGTCAATGCGGCACCGCTTGCCATCGTGGTCGCAGCTGGATCGAAACTCAAAAGTTTTGCCGATCTGGCGGCCCAGTCCAAGGCTGAGCCCGGCAAGGTCACTTATGCCACGCCCGGCAACGGTACCTTGTCGCATTTGGTCGGTGTGGTGCTGGCCAAGGAAAGCGGCGTGACCATGACCCATGTGCCTTACAAGGGCGCCGGCCCGGCCATCAATGATTTGCTGGGTCATCAGGTGGATGTGTTGATCACCTCGACCTCATCGGTTGCCGGCATGATTCAAGGCGGTCAGGTGCGCGCACTGGCCGTCACCAGTCCACGTCGGGTTGGTGTTTTCGGCAAGGTGCCCACGTTGGAGGAGCTGGGTTATAAAAACTCCACGTTTGAAGACTGGTACGGCTTTTTTGCCCCGGCCGGGACTCCGCCCGAGCGTGTTGCCTATCTGAACGAGGCCATTGTCAAGACGCTGCGCAAGCCCGAAGTCAGCAAGCTGGTCACCGATGGCGGCAGTGAAGTGGTGGCGAGCACCCCCGAGGCCTTTGCTGCCCAGCTCAATAGCGACACCAAGCGCTGGAGCCATGTGGTCAAACTGTCCGGTGCAAAGTTGGACTGATCCGGATTTCAGGACATCATCATGACGAGCAAAGATCAGCAAGCGTCGACTCCTGGCTTGGGAACGCGCCTGACTCACATGGGAATGTCTCCCGCTTATGTGGGTGGCAGTGCTGTCAATCCAGCCATTGTGCGAGCCAGCACTGTAGTGTTTGAAAGCACTGCCCAGCAACGAGAGATGCGTGCTCGGCGTGGTCAGGAGCGCATTTTCAGTTACGGCGCGCGCGGCACGCCGACCAGCTTTGCTTTGGAAGATGCGGTCAGCGAGCTGGAGGGCGCCTATCGCACGCGGCTCTTGCCCACCGGGCTGGCAGCCGTAAGCATGGCTTTGCTCAGCTATCTGAAGCCGGGCGACCACGTGCTCATCACCGACAGTGCTTATCAGCCGGTGCGGCATCTGACGCAGCAGTTTCTGCAACCCTACGGTATTGAATACAGCTTCTTTGCGGCAGACGGCAGCGATGCTGCCGCCAAAATGCGCCCCAATACCCGCATGCTGTATGCCGAATGTCCGGGTTCGCTCGTCTATGAAATGTGCGATCTGCCGGCACTGGCTGCCATGGCCCACGCGCAGGGGGCGCTGGTCGCAGTCGACAATACCTGGGGCTCAGGCGTGCAGTACCGGCCTCTGACGCTGGGGGCCGACATCTCCATTATGGCTGCCACCAAATATCTGTCAGGGCATTCGGATGTCATGATGGGTACGGTCGCCACTACACAAGCTGTCTGGGAGCCACTGGCTGAGCGCTGCGATTCTTTTGGCATGACGGTCAGTCCCGACGATGCGTGGCTGGTGCTGCGAGGCTTGCGCACCTTATCCGCGCGGCTACGCATGCATGGGGAGCATGCCCTGGCCGTGACGCGCTGGCTTGAGCAGCACCCACTTGTGCAGACAGTCTTTTGTCCTGCACTTCCTGGTCATGAGGGACATGATCTATGGCGAAGGGATTGCGCAGGTACAAATGGTCTAATTTCCTTTGAGCTGAAGCCATGCATCACCGCTGAAGGCGTGGATAGTTTCATCGACAATCTGCAACTGTTTGGGCTGGGTGCGTCATGGGGAGGCTATGAAAGCCTGGTAGTTGCAGCACAAATGACGCAGGCTCGCAGCGTCACTGACTGGAGTCAGCGTGGCTCGGTCGTGAGACTGCACATCGGTTTGGAAGACCCGCAGGATTTGATCGCGGATCTAGCACAAGCGTTTGAGAGGTCAGGAATCAATGAGTTGATCAGGAATACTCAAGCGTTTGTTTGAGCCTCGAAGGTGTCTGGGCGACTCAAGGGGTCTGCATGCTGCATGAAGAGCAGGGCGAACGGTGGGATAGCGCTGTCACCGAATAGCAGTTTTTCTGTGTTTGCCAAGATGCCGCAAGGAGCGCCTCTTTCTAGCTAGGCGCGGTCATTTAGATGCAGAGCCTCAGACAGACCGCCTGAAGCGACTTCCAGAACCAGTCGATAGATGTGGGATCGCATCGCTGCAAAATCGCATGGTCTTGAACTTCTTGATGCACTAGGCAGCTAGGGTCTGTTGAGATTTGATTTTTACCTTCCGGGGTGGCGTCACAATCGCGCTGTGATGCGATACGTTTTGACAGATGAACAATGGGCTCGTATGAGCCCATTGTGTTTAGGGAAGATTGGGGATCGAGGACGCAGTGGCTCCAACAATCGACTGTTCTTGGAAGCAGTGCTTTGGGTTGCGCGTACAGGTAGCCCTTGGCGAGATCTGCCGCCTGAATTTGGCAAGTGGAACACCGTCTTCAAACGGTTTCGCGACTGGGTCAAAGCTGATGTCTTTCAAAAGCTGTTTGACGCGGTCAGCGATCAACCGGACATGGAATACGTGATGGTGGATGCAACGATTGTGCGAGTGCACAGGCATGGACAGGGTGCAAAAGGGGGTCTGCGAGCCAGGCCATAGGTCGCAGTCGAGGTGGTTTGACCACCAAGATATTGGCGCTGACGGATGCCCTTGGAAACTTGATCCGATTTGTGTTGCTGCCAGGCCAACGGCATGATCTTCAAGGTGTAGAACAGCTGCTCGAAGGCATAGACCTGCGGACATTGCTGGCCGACAAAGCGTTTGACGCAGACTGGCTGAAGCAACACTTGCTGGCACAGGGTTGCCAAGTGGTGATTGCACAAAAGGCCAATCGTCGAGCGCCCTTGCAGATTGATATAGAGGTCTACAAGTGGCGGCACTTGATCGAGAACTTCTTTTGCAAGCTCAAGGAGTTCAAGCGCATTGCAATGCGCAGCGACAAGACAGACAGCAGCTTCGCTGCTGTCATCACGCTGGCATCGGCTGTGATCAATTCACGTTAAATCTCAACACGTCCTAGTCTTGCCGCCGACCCCATTAATAAAAACCAGCTGATGCAATGAATCAGCTGGTTTTTATTAATGGGGGGGCTATAGGTCAGTCGCAGCCGCTATGACGTCCGGTCTGCCTTATGTGTGGCTAGGCGCGATGACGCTGGCTCACTGTGGCGGTGCCAGCCGGTTCCGGTTGGATCAGCGTTTGGGCAGGATGTCCAGCTCTGCTGCGGTGGGCAGGAAGCTGCCGTTCCATACGGCGTTGGCCGGCACCGGGTTCTTGGTGGCATAGGCCTTGGCGACCTGCTCGGCCATCCTGGCCAGACGCTCGGTGCGCAACTGGCCAAAGCCTTCTTCGCGCGCGCCCTTGCTGTCGATGGCGGTTTCGATCGTCAGCTTCAGGCGTTTGACCTCCTGCGGCACGTTGACCAGTCCATCCTTGGCTTTCATGGACGCAATGGCAGCTTCGGGATTGGCAATCCCTTCCCTGGCGCCCCGCGCAAAGGCCTTGAGGAAGGCGCGTACGGCTTCCGGCTTTTCCGCAATCAGCCTGGGGCTGGCGATGATTACATTGCCATAGAGCTGAACACCGTGCGTGGCGTAGGGCAGCACCACCACATCCTCGCGCTTGATGCCGCGGGCCTCCAGATTGAGCAGGCTGGTGAAGGTGTAGCCGGTGACGGCATCCAGATCGCCACGCGCCAGCATGGTTTCGCGCAGTTGCGGCTCCATGGTGCTCCATTGCACCTCGCCCACGCCATTGGCCTGGGCGAAGATAGGGAAGGTGCGGCGGCCGGCGTCAAAGATGGGGGCTCCCATTTTCTTGCCCGTCAGGTCGGCAGCCTTGGTGATGCCCGACTTCTTGAGCGCCATCACTGAGGCCGGCGTGGTGTTGTAGATCACCATGACGGCCACGGGCTTGATGGGCGCGTCGGGGTTGTTGGCGTGAAATTCCATCAGCGCGGCGAGGTCGGCAAAGCCCAGATCATGGGTGCCTGAGGCCACGCGCTGGATGGCGCCTGCGCCGCTGGCGGCCTCCACATTCACATCCAGACCGGCCTGTTTGAAATAGCCTTTTTGCTCGGGGTGGACAAACAGGGCTGCAGGTCCTTCGAAGCGCCAGTCCAGCTGGAACTTGAGCGGCGTGTCTGCCGCCTGGGCAGCGCCCCAGCTCAGAGCTGCAGCAGCCGTGGCGGCCTGAAGAAAGGTTCGTTTGCGCATATGACTCCTTGGTTTATCGATGGCGAAGGGACTGCTGCCTGTGCGCAAGATCGATGCCAATGTGTATACAAAGCGTGAACCGCTGGAGAGGGCACTGCGACGGTGCGTGCCGGACCTGCATGTCCGGCTCTGGTGCATGGGGCGCCTGCGATGGTGCGTGGCCGTGCGCAGATCAAGCGCGGGTCAGCTGGCAGGCGCCCGGCATGAATATTGCGGTCCTTTGCAGTTTCAGGGCTGCTGCTGATTGCGCAGCCTGCTATCGAATCCATACCAGATCCGCCGCCAGGGCGAGAGCGGCCGCAAAGGCCGGGAGAGACTGCAATGACCGAAATTGATTTTGCGCAACTGGACACCTATGCCCGCTACAAGCTGATGGCCAGCCTGATCGTGCCGCGCCCGATCGCACTCGTGACTACGCTGGGAGTCGATGGCACGGTGAACGCGGCGCCTTTTAGCATGTTCAACATGATGGGCGAGGACCCGCCGGTGGTCATGCTCAGCATCAACAAGCGCCAGGATATGGCGCAGAAGGACACGGCCACCAATATCCTGCGCACGGGCGAGTTCGTGGTGCACATCACCGACGAGGCGATGTCCGCCGCCATGCACCGCTGCGGCGACAGCCTGCCGCCCGAGCACAGCGAGTTGCAGCACACAGGCTTAATAGCGACCCCGTCCCAGAGCGTGCAGCCGCCGCGCATTGCCCAGGCGCCGGTGGCCTTTGAATGCGTGTTGCACGAGACGCTGGAGACCGAGAGCCGTTATGTCTTCATCGGCCGCGTCCAATGGCTGGCCGTGCGCGAAGGGCTGGTGGACACCGAGAAATGGCGGGTGCGTCTTCAGGAGTTCTTCCCCGTGGGACGTTTCGGGGCGAGCTTCTACGTCAACTGCCGCGACCGCTTTGCCGTCGAAGCCGATGAGGGCCGGGCACCCGCGTTGAGCGCCACGGCCAGCACGGTCATTGACGAGATGTAGGCCTGCTCAGGTGACCCGCTGCAGATTGCTGCGGGCCTTGGCCTCCAGCCGTTGCCGAAAGTGCGGCGTGGCATAGATGAAGGCCTGGTCCAGAAAGCCGCGCAGCACCTGCTTGCGTTTGAAGCCATAGAGCAGACGCGGCACCCAGGCATATTCGGCGGCGACCTGGCGGTCGTATTCGGCAAAGCGTACGGGGTCGGCGCCCAGAATTGCCAGATCGATATCGACCAGCAACCTGGCATCGGCCTGCGTGGGTGTGACGGTATGGCAGGTGGCCATGATCAGCTCATGCACCCGGCGCCAGCAGGCTTCGGACGCGCCACTGCCCTGCAGTGCCTGTGCCGCCCAGTCGGCGCTGCGCAGCTCGTTGTCGCTGGCCTTGATGTCGTAGACGGCATCGTGAAACCAGAGTGCCACAGCCACTTCGCCGGGCCGCTGCGCCTGTGCCCAGACGCAGTCGAGTTGGCCCAGGCATTCGGCCAGATGCTGCCGGGTGTGATAGTGGCGCTGGGGTTCGGCCCAGGCTGCGAGCAGGCGTTGCAGCAGATCTGCGGGGGGCGTCAGGCCCAGGGCCTGCCATGTGCGCTGCCAGGAGGCTTGGAACAGGGAAGTTGCAGTGTCCATGGCTTTGCTCTCTCTGAATGATTTGATACAAAACGGCTTGCAACGACCGCCAGTTCTGAGATTTATCCAAAAAATTGATAGCAAACCACGATGGCAGCGACTACGCCTGCCAGCTCGGCCACCAGCGCGCAGGGAACGGCATGGCGTGCGCGCTGAATGCCCACTGCTCCAAAGTACACGGCCAGCACGTAGAACGTGGTTTCGGTGCTGCCCTGAATCGTGGCTGCAGCCAGAGCCGCAAAACTGTCCACGCCCTGGCTTTGCATGGTCTCGATCAGCATGGCACGCGCCGCGCTGCCGGAAAAGGGCTTGACCAGCGCTGTGGGCAGGGCATCGACGAAGCGGGCATCCATGCCCAGGACGTCCACTGTCCAGCGGATGGCCGACAGCGCATATTCCAGTGCCCCCGAGGCGCGAAACACGCCCACGGCGCAAAGCATGGCGACCAGATAGGGCAGAAGGTTCCTGGCTACATCAAAGCCCTCCTTGGCCCCCTCGATAAAGCTGTCGTACACGGCTACCTTGCGCAGCGCGCCCAGGCCTACGAACAGCACGATCAGCGCAAATAGCGTGAGGTTACCCATGAGCGAGGATAGTTGGGCCAGTGCCGCTGCGCTGAGCGTGGCCAGAAAGGCCATGAAGGCTGCCAGCGCCAGCCCCACGGGCAGCAGATAGGCCAGCACTACGGGACTGAACAGGGGCAGCCGCTGCACGAGTGCGACACTGAACAGGCCCACCAGTGTGGAAGCGGAAGTGGCCAGCAGAATCGGCAGGAAGACCAGCGTCGGATCGGCCGCGCCCTGCTGCATGCGGTACATGAAAATGGTGACCGGCAGCAGCGTCAGCGACGAGGCATTGAGCACGAGAAACAGAATCTGCGCATTGGTCGCGGTGTCGGGCTTCGGGTTCAACTCCTGCAGCGCGCGCATGGCCTTGAGGCCCATGGGCGTGGCCGCGTTGTCCAGCCCCAGGCCGTTGGCGGCAAAGTTCAGCGTGATCAGGCCCAGTGCGGGGTGACCGCGCGGTACCTCGGGCATGAGCTTGGCAAACAGCGGGCCCAGCATTTTTGCCAGCCATTCGACCACGCCCGCCTTTTCTGCGATGCGCAGAAAGCCCAGCCACAGCGTGAGCGTGCCAAACAGCAGCACCATCACTTCGACCGACAGCCTGGCCATGGCAAACAGGGCCTGCACCATGGCCGAGAACACCTGGGCCTGGCCGCCGAGCAGCCATTGCGCGAGCGCCGCCACGGCCGCCACCAAGAAAAAACCGAGCCACAAGGCATTGAGCATAAGAGCGCCTGTTCTGTACTGCTGCCGATTGTGGCGCGAAACCGGAGCTGCAATGGCACACTGTGGCTCCTTGGTTGCCCGGGCGAGTATGGCGGGCCCTCAGATGTTTTGAATCAGACAGGGACAGTGGACGGATGACAGCAAAGCAAGTTCTCTGGGCGCAGCCCTATGGCAAGGGGCTGGCCCTGTTGATGTGTCTGTTCGGTTTTCTTGGCCTGATGAGCGGATGGATGTTGTTGGAGGCCGATTTTTCAGACGGCTGGCGCACTGCCGCCGGGATCCAGTGGGCGCTGGTGCTGCAGGCCATGCTGGCGCTGAACTCGGCCATGTGCTTCACGATGGTGTGGTTGCTGTGGACGCGCAATCGCGCGGCTCTGCTGCTGTGCGTTCTTTACGTGGTGCTCGGCGTGGTCAGCCAGGCTGGCATGTTCTGGTATGTCAGCAGGCTCGGCAGCCAGGTCGATATGCTGTCGCTGGGCCTGTGGCTGGGAGAGGCCATCTTCTGGTTCTGCATTGTGGGCTATCTCAACTGGCTCAAGAGCCGCGACGTGCTGCGCTGATCCGAACTCAAGGCGTTGCCTGCACACGCAGCAGTTGTCCGTTGGATGAATCGGTGAGCAGGTACAGCAGGCCGTCCGGTCCCTGGCGTACATCGCGTACGCGCTGGCCCAGGCGCGGCAGCAGCACTTCGGTGGCGGTGACCTTGCCATCGGCAATCTGCAGGCGCTGCAACTGCATGGCCTTGAGTGCACCCGTGATGAACGAGCCTTTCCAGGCCATGCCATAGCGCTCGCTGCTCAGATAGGCGAGCCCCGAGGTGGCAATGGACGGTACCCAGTAATGACGGGGTTGCTCCATGCCCGCCTTTTCGGTGATGCCGGCACCGATCTTGCCGCCTCCATAGTTCTCGCCATAGGTGATGACGGGCCAGCCGTAGTTCTTGCCCGGCTCGATGCGGTTGAGTTCATCGCCGCCTTGCGGGCCATGTTCCGTCATCCAGAGCTCGTCGCCGGGCCCCAGCGCGGCGCCCTGGCTGTTGCGGTGGCCATAGCTCCAGATCTCGGCCAGCGCATCGGGCCTGCCCGCAAAGGGGTTGTCGCGAGGCACGCTGCCATCCTTGTTGATGCGCACGATCTTGCCCAGATGGGTCTGCAGATTCTGCGCCTCCTGCATGGCCTTGTAGCGCTCTCCGAGCGTCAGAAACAGCGAGCCGTCGGGTTTGCCGTTCACCTTGCGCTCCACGATGCGGCAGCCGAAGTGCAGGGCCGAATCGATCTTGGGGCGCTGGCTGAACAGAATCTGCACGTTTTCCAGGGTGCCGGAGTCGGCTGAAAGTCGGGCTTTGGCCATGGCCGTGCTGTTCTTGCCCCGGTCTGGTCCCTGCCCCGGTTCCGAGAAGCAGAAATAGAGCTGGCGGTTGCTGGCAAAGTCGCTGTCAAGCACCACGTCCAGCAGGCCGCCTTGCCCGGCGACGGCGATGGCAGGAAGGCCTTTGAGAGGGGCGTTGAGCCTGCCCCCTGCCTCCACAATGCGCATGCGGCCAGGGCGTTCCGTTACCAGATAGCGCCCGTCCGGCAAAAAGGCCAGTGCCCAGGGGTGCTCGAGCCCCGTTGCCAAGGTTTGCGTGCCCAGCTCGGCTGCCGCCAGGGCGTGCGAGCCGAGCAGGGCCAGTGCGCAGCAGCTCAGGGCTTGAACGACAATGCGATGCATGTTTTCTCCTCTTCGATGACCGGGCGGCAGCACGCTGTTTGCCTGTGTTTATGACCCGGGCTTGATGCCGTTTGCCGACAAAAGATTGCGCGCAGGTGTATAAATCCGGCTTTTGCTCGCCACAGTTTGGCGAGCGGCCTGTGTGTGCACAACGCAGGCTTGGACCATATTCAACAAGGAACGCAGCCATGGGCGCGCAATGGAAAGCAAAAGGCAAGGCGCTGGTCGCCGATGCCAAGGGTAAGCTGTTTGGCAAGCTGGTCAAGGAAATCATGGTTGCTGCCCGTCTGGGCGGCGGTGATCCTGCAGCCAATTCGCGTCTGCGCATGGCGGTGGAAGCGGCCCGCAAGGCTTCCATGCCCAAGGACACGCTGGATCGCGCCATCAAGAAGGGCGCTGGCGTTGGCGCCGACGCCGTGAACTACTCCAGCGTGCTGTTTGAGGGCTATGCCCCCCATCGCGTGCCCGTGATGGTGGAGTGCCTGACCGACAATCCCAATCGCACGGCTCCGAATATGCGCGTCTGCTTCCGCAAGGGCCAGATGAGCGCCGTGGCCTGGGATTTTGACCATGTGGGCATGATCGAAGGCGAGCCTGAAAACGGCGCCGACGTCGAAATGGCCGCCATCGAAGCTGGCGCCCAGGACTTCGAGCCCGGTGAAGAAGAAGGCACGACGCTGTTCATTACCGATATTGCCGATCTGGATGCCGTGAGCAAGGCTTTGCCCGCGCAAGGCATCAAGGTGCTGTCGGTCAAGCTGGGCTACAAGGCCAAGAACCCCATCAGCATGAGCAGCCTGTCTGCCGAGCAGCAGGAAGAAGTGCAGGAATTCCTGGCCGGTCTGGAAAACGACGACGACGTGCAACATGTCTACGCTGGTCTGGTGGACTGAAGTCATTGCCGTCTGGCAAAGAGAGCGGCCCTGGGCCGCTCTTTTTTTTTGACTTTTCCCTGGCCTGCAGGCAGACAGCGGTTTTCTATACTGCAAGGCTGCTGAACTGCCTTGTGGATTGCCTTCATGTATTTTTTGCCTCGCATCCCCGCGCCTGTTTCACTGACTGCCATTGCGGTGGTCATGCTGCTGTCGGGCCCCGCGCCGCAGGCGGCTGAGCCAGCAAGGCAGGCGGGGGGGAGTGGGCAGGCGGATTCGCCTGCAGAACAGGATTCGCCTTTTTTCAGGCTGCGCCGTGCCGTGGTCGAGGCGGCACAGGCCAGGCGCTGGGACGATGCCACCGCCCAGGCGCGCAAGCTGCTGGACATGACACTGCCACGCGGCAATCCATACGAGCAGCTCGATGCTTCGGGTTTGCTCTACGGCTTGCTCTATCAGCAAGGGCAGTACGCGCAGGCCGTGTTGCAGACTGACCAGATGATGGCTCTGGCCGCAGCCGACGGCTACGACCCGGTCAGTGGGCAGATGCAGGCGCTGATACAGCGCGGTCTGACCGCCGCCATGATGGCCGGTGATCAGGGCGCACTGGCTCGCTATCTGCAGGAGCTCCGGCAGGAGTCCAAGGCTTTTGCGCCGCTGTGGCATTGGAATACGTCAGAGCAGCAGTTGCACTACCAGGCCGCACAGCTCAGCGTGCCGCTGGTGCAGGGGCGCTGGGTACTGGTCCAGCTGGAGCCGACCAGGGATCGCAAGGATGTCGCGAGCCTGGAGTACGTCTATCTGAAACCCGATGGCAGGCGTCTGCGGGTCCGCATGCGGCTCGGCTATGACGATGGTCTGAAAGACATGGACGCTGCAGCCAGGCAGAAGTCGCTGCAGCAGGAGCGCAGCATTTTTGCCAGCGAGCAGACGCCAGAGCCTGGGCTGAGGCTACCGGCCCTGCCGTTCGGCGACGCTGTGCAAAGCCAGCAGGCCAGCCGCGAGAAAAGAGAAGAGGGGAGGCCCGACATCCTGCATCTGGACTGGGGGCTGGTGCGCGGCAACTGGAAACTGAGCCTGCACGCCGAGCAAATGGACAGCGAGCGTGATAGCGCGCTGCAGCAACTGCCCCAGCTGTGGCAGGCCATGCAATGGCCCAAAGCGCCCGAGCTGCCGCCAGAGCTACCGCGCCAGGAGCGCGAGGTGAGTCATGCCTGGCGGGTCGATGACGACTGGCCCAGGGCCGGTCAACTGGCCCGCACGGCCTTGGCCGATGCTCAGTTTCCCGCCGAGCTGGCGCGCCTGAATACGGTGGCAGGCATCTCGGCCTTCAAGGCCGGTCAGCAAGCCGAGGCTGGCCGCTATCTGGATCAGGCTCTGCAGGCCTGGCCCTATGTCAGCCTGTTCAGGCTGGAGTCCGAGCTGGTGGACCAGGCCCAGCAATATGGGGCCGAGCTGGCGGCGCAGCAGGGCCGCGACGCCGACGCAGTGCGACTGATGCGCCAGTACCTGCGCAATGCCGGTGGGCTGCAGAACATCTGGGTGCAGGCCCAGGACCCGAAGGTGGCCGACCTGGAAAATCGCCGCACCGGCATGGTGCTGCCCATGCGTGCGGCAGGCTTTCATCTGCAGGAGCCTAAGGATTCGCAGCGCATGATGTACCGCGATCTGATGACCGGACAGCAACTGGGCCTGACCACGGAGCTGAAGATCCCCGAATCCGACGAAGCGCAGGAAAAGCTGCTGCGTGCAGCGCTGGAAAAGCAGTTCCGCCTGAAGGCGGGGAGCTTGAAAAAGCGCAGCTTTGCTGCACCAACGCGGTCCAGGGACCGCCGGCCTGAAGGCCGCCAATGGACGTTTGAAGTGAGCCCGCAGGAGAGCCGGCCGGGCGCAGCTTCCGTCAAGCACGTCGTCTTCTGGATCGTTGACCAGGGTGCAAGCCGTGCCATCCTGCGCGCCTCGGTGGGAAGCCCGCGCGAGCAAACCCGGGCCGAGCAGCTGGCCCAGGCGCTGAGCTGGTAGCTTTTTAACTATCGATGCTTATTTGATAGCATCTTTCGCAGTCTGGGTAAGGGATTGCTGCTGATTTCTATGAAATTCATCGGCAATCAGCGCCAGCCCCTGCTGGTAGCTGGTAACGGCAAACCCCGGAAATGCCTGCTTGAATTTGCTGGAGTCAAACAGATTGTCGTGGGCATAGCGGGGCAGCAGCTCTTGCAGCTCGGCCACGGGCTTGGAGATCAGGCCGGCTGCGCTCGGTGCCCAGCGGGGCAGCCTGTGATGGCGGGAAGACCGGAAAGAGCGACCAAAGCTCTGGCTGGCCCAGTCGATCAGCAGCTTGTAGCTGGGGCGCTCATCGTCGCATGGCAGATGCCAGGTCTGGCCATAAGCATCGGGCGTGTTGCCCAGCAGGGCCAGAGCCCGGCTGGCATCGGGCGTCCAGATCAGGGTGCGCAGACGGTCGTCCCGCACCGGGGCCAGCGGTGTCTTGCCGGCCTTGAGCCTGTCAATCACCAAGGTGTTGGTAATGCTCTGCGTCTGTGCCGGGCCGTAGAACTCGGGGGCGCGGGCAATCAGCACGGGAATCTTGCCGTGCTCCATCTCGGACAGCACCATCTCGGCCATGGCGGCGCGCACCCGGCCTTTGCGCCCCACAGGGGCGAATGCCGTCTGCTCGGTCTGCAGCTGCGCGTTCTGCGGATACATATAGGTGTTGTCGAAATAGAAAAATGGGGCCCCCGCAGCGCGGCTCCAATTTTTATAATCGGTCTTTGTAATTAAATAACTTCTGTGTCTGCCAATGCCTGAATTGATAAAACAGAAGGTGTTTCAAATACAAAACTTGATAAGTCGTTTGAAAGATTCCCTTTTGTTGAAATCCATTGAGTAATTTCTTTTTCGTCGGTTGAAATATACATTCTCAAAAGTCCTGTTTGTACAAAACTTAAATTTTCACATTGTCTTCTTTCTTTCAATAAAAAGTTGCCTTTTTTAATTGTAGTCAGTTTGAATAATTCGACTATCTTTTTTAAGTCGTCTGCATCAATAACTCCAAATTAAGATTTTATATATTGTTCGAGTTCTGTCATTTTTTGTAAAGTTTCGCAATGTTATCACTAATCGTTTGTGGCTTGCGGACAGGCAATTAATAGAACGGGAATTGTGTCTCCCCTCAACTGCCGCCGGTGCAATCTCAAATTGTCTGACTGCAAGCTGATGTTAGTGGCTAGCGTTTTTTGTTTCATGTTGTTTTCCGCCTTTAATAATTAACCAGATTGCTAAACAAATTTCTCCCAAAGCCATTGGCAAGGCAAAAAGGTTGTCCAATATTTGAGTAAATTCATTTAGTTGTGGAAGCATAACTTTTAGTAAGTGAATAATCATATATGCCACACCTGCAATCAGTGTCAAAATCCAAAGTGCTTTTGGTATTTTCTTGTGTAGTTTCATTAGCAAACTAATTGCGAATAAATGTCCACCGAAAATGATTAGTCCCGAAGTCCAAATTTTGTCAAACGAGTTGTAGTTTTCTAATAGAGTTCTATTATCAATTCCTGATTTTAGATTTGCAAATAAATAATATGTCGCAATTCCAAAAATGAAAGTATAGATTATTCTCAATAAAAATGACGTAAGTGCAATTTTTCTATTATCGTTTTTAAAAAATTGAAAAAGTGTCCACGAAACCAAAAAGTCAAGAATGAGAGTGGTAGAAAGTCCTACTAGCATTTGTTTATATAGTCCGTAATTCTCAGTAAAATTCTTTAAAAGCAATTCAAGCTGGTTTTTGTCGTAAACTTTAGGAAATGCAAAGCCAATGGCAAAGCCCGCTGTCAAAGCCATTAAAATCAAAGCATATCCTGATATTTTAGCATTTGTTCTATTTCTGTTCATTTTGTCGTTTCCATTTCAATTATGGCTACTATATGCTTGTCACTAATGGCTTGGGGCTTTGTGTTCGGGTGGGAGGTCGAAGCACAAAAGCTGATGTTACTACTAAAGTTCAATTGAAAACTACTGTTGAATTTTGCACTCACACCACCTGATACAAAGCTCTTGTTACCTGCTGTTATTTTATTTCACGATTTAAGATTATTAATTCTTTATTTTTGTCTTCTAGGTCAGTCATTGGATAAAATACAACCGAATAACTGTTTTCTTTAGTCTTGTTTAAGTTTGAAACGACTAAGTTATCATTTTCAACTGCTAAAACTTCGTTCGTCAAAAAGTTTTTATAGCCTTTTCTCCTTTGCTGTAAAATATTTCTAACAATTGGTTCTTTTTATTGTAAGCCAACCGTTCCAAAAATCGCTATTAAATCTTGCAACAAAAGTATCTTCCGCAATTTTTTGAGGTTTCCAAGTATTAAAAATATCGTCTCCAATATTGTTTAATTCGATGGTTTCACATTTATTGTCAAGTGAAATTATTTCTATTGTTATTTTTCCGTTTTCTCCGAAAAGTATGTATGAATTTCTAGTAAAAGACAAGTTCTGAATTTCCCCAAAGTATTCCTTATTTGGTTTAATTTTTCTTTCTCGAACTAAATTTCCTAGTGCTGGCCGCAAGGGCGTTGTGCAGCATGGTCGGAAACTGCTGCTCCCAAAGCTGAGTATCGGGGGACAGGCCTGCGGTGAAATACACCACGCTGCTGCCCTGAACGGCTCTGGCAGTCTGCTCGGCATCGAGCAGGTCGGCGACTTCGAGCAGGTCCGTGTCATGTATCTTGCGCGGCCTGCGGCTCACCAGCTTGAGTTCATCGCTGTAGTTGCGCTTGAGTTCGCGCGCCAGCTCGGTGGCGATCTGCCCGTTGGCGCCCAATATGGTCTGCATTCCAGCTCCTAGATGAATAGCTTCACCAGCCTTGATGACCGGGAACGAGGCAAGCCTAAGCTTGAAGCTTGGTTCAAGGTCAAGCGCGGATTGCGCAGGAATGGCGGGCCCCGCCCGCTCAGCCCGGAAGGCAGACAGGCTTGCAGCGGTGACGTAAATGCTGGGCTTGATAGGGCAAGAATGGGCGAGGAATAGGCCTGCTCGGCAGGCAATTCCTATCAGGCAGTCGTCTACCTATAACTTTGTGCTTTGTTCAACTGCTGGGCATGAACCAGTCGCAACGCCCTCTGGAGTTCCTGAGCCCTGGCAGAAAGTGCCTTGCCTCGTCGCGAGATCAAGCCGATGCTGCGAAGTACCTGCGGCTCTACCAACGGAATGCCGCAGAGATCGATCCCGCTGATGGCATGCTGAGGGACTGCACCCACACCCACACCGCGCCGAACCAGGCTTAGAGCGGCTAACAGCACCGGCCCACGAAGCGTGCACAGATGATCGCTGCGGCCAGTTTCAGCAATGCGTCGTGGATATCTAACCGCCTTTCAAAGCGGATGCGCAGTTTTCCAAGGCTTGCCAGTTTTGGAAAAAACTACGATGCTGTTGTAGTTGGTGCTGATGAGCCATTGGGCATAACAAAATATATCCGTGATTACTTTGATTCACTGGTAATAAATACTGGGTATATTCATAGTGACGTTTACTATACACGATTAGGGAAATTCAATGGTGACACACCAACCTCAATATGGAAAAGAAATCCATGGTTTGTTGGGCCCAGTTTTGGACCAGTCAACACGGAAATAGCAGGTGTTGTCAGTTCATTAATAATTGGTCACATTTGCGGAATATTGGCCGAATCTGACCATATGGAAGAATATTGGAATTCGATGAGTTTTCCAAGACACTCTGGAGGAAAGGTTTTTAAAAATGGTTAATGATTGTATTTTTTGTCAAATTATAAATGGAAAATCCCCCGCTCATATATTGTGGGAAGATGAGAATCATATGGCATTTTTATCAATCTTCCCAAATACGCCAGGTTTTTCCGTGGTAGTCACAAAAGAGCACCTGCCAAGCTATGTAGTTGACTTAGATGATGTGCGCTTTGCCGATTTATTTTTAGCAGCAAGAAAAGTATGCAAAATGATTGACTTAGGCGTGGATGATGTAGCGCGAACTGGAATTATTGCGGAAGGATACGGAGTCGATCATGCGCATATAAAGTTATTCCCTATGCATCAAACACCCACAAGCTGGGCTCGAATAAAATCAAATAATAATAAAGTTTTCTCAAAATATGAGGGGTATATTTCTTCCCATGATGGACCTCGGGCAAGTGATTTGGAGTTGCAATTGATGGCAAAAAAATCAAGGGGATTTGAAATCTGGCGCCAATCGACCAAGGGAGCATCTTGATTTTTTACCTGAGTTTTCGTTGGGATCGTATCGTTTCGTTGGTTCTGATGAAGAGCGGTGGTGCGTCACTCCCTCCTAATGATTTAGGTTCAGTGGCTGCTCTTCGCTGCTCTTCGCTGCTCTTGGCCGATCTGGGACGGTCGCTGACGGCCCATTGCAGCCCGCGGCTGCTATGCAGTTCAACCTTGTATATCAGCTTTTTTGGGGTCTCATGCGTGATTCGGAGGCCTTCAATCTGACCCGTCATTAGTTTGATGTCCGTCAATGACGCTTGAGTTGGCGTGCCTAAAATCAACTGCGCAGGTGTTGATACATCCGCGCGAGCCTCATGCCTTGCAGTGAATGCGCTCAATCCTTGCTTGTTGGTTTACGCAACGCATGCGACTCAGGTCGCAAAAGGAGTACGCGCCATGCTCGCTATGAAACATGCCACAGGGTTCCTAGCAGTCATTGCTATGGTTACTGCGGTCACTCCAACCACTGCTCAGACTCTGGAAAAAGTTGCGCAGAGCAACAGGATCACCGTGTCCTACCGCGAATCATCGGTGCCCTTTAGCTATCTCATCGCTCCCTCCAAGGCAGTCGGATTTGCCGTAGACCTGACGGACGCCATCGTCGACAACTTGCGCAAGAAGTTGGACAGGCCGAATTTGGACGTCATATATATGCCAGTGACGGCCCAAAACCGGATACCGCTATTGATGAGCGGGGCCTACGATCTGGAGTGTGGTTCGACGACGAACACCTCTTCACGGGGCAAAGATGTGGCTTTTTCTGTCAGTTAGTTCTATGCCGGTACCCGCCTGCTCGTCAAGAAGGCGTCTGGCATTCAGAATTACGCCGATCTGATGCATAAGACGGTAGCCAGCACAGGCGGCAGTACAAATGAAAAAGTATTGCGGGCCTACGGTCTCGAAAAGAATCTCGACCTCCAGTTCGTCCTGGGAAAGGATTATGAGGAGGGGCTGCAACTGCTTGAGACAGACCAGGCGTCAGCCTTGGCGCTGGACGATATTCTGTTGTTTGGCTTGAAAGCCAACTCCAAGAATTCCAATATGCTTGAAGTGGTCGGTGAGACACTCCAGGTCGAGCCCTATGGCTGCATGATGCGCAAGGACGATCCAGAGTTCAAGAAGCTGGTTGATGGGGCCATAACCCGATTGATGGACTCGGGCGAGTTTGCAAAGCTCTATGTCAAGTGGTTTGAATCGCCGATTCCGCCCAAGGGTGTAAACCTGTCGATGCCCATGGCTGCACAACTCAAGACAAACCTAAAGCTGCACAGCGACAAGCCAGCGCAGTGATTGGCTGTCAAGCGTCCGTGACGGGGCTCTAAGGCTGTTGCCCCGCGCGTGGAGGTCGTTCAAGCCAGGCTTGCTGAAGGGGGTGCAGTCGATCAATCGACTGCGGAGTAAAGCTGTTGATGGCACTCACCAGTGCCGCTTATCTGCTTTGGGATAATCGTTGCTGTCCTGACACCGTCTGCTAGCGTCGCAGATCTGCCTGAAAAAGCCTGCGACGCGAAGCTGGACGGTAGGCGACCGTCTCAGTGCAGTCTGGACCTGCCCTTCGTGGACCTGCCCTTTGTTTCCTCGCGCCAGACGACCGCTGATGGCCGATCAACGACATTCGAAGATCGGCCACAAGCTTGCCTCCCTGGTTTGCCCTTGCTTGGACTTGTCCATGCTGGAGCCCAAGGAGAAATGTACGAGCTTGATCCTCGGAGTTCATTGACCACTCAAGCGCTTGCCAAATGACACTGCATAGGCCTGGGAGCGAAAGCGGAGCACCGGATCATTGGTGGGCGCAATGCCGTCGGCCATCACCATCGGATCAAAGTTGATCGGCTCGCACAAGCCTCCTTTCTGAGTCGAAGCGCTCGTGATCGTCAAGGTGCCAGCCTTGAACTCAGGTCGCTGTGCGGGCCATGACTGCGTGGGGTCGTCCTGCGCATCACCTGGCTGTCCGACTGTCACCAGCATGTCCCAGCGAGCCGGTTTTTTCGATGTGCTGCTGATCAATACGGTTTCCAGAAAGTCCGACCCGGCCGTCTTCAGCGCCTCGTTGCTTAGCGGCTTCTCTCCCTCCTGAGGTATGAAGCGCCAGCGCACCAGAGTCACCTTGTCCTGTGCATTGATGAACTTGAAGGTGTGAATGCCAAAGAATGCGCTGCGGGTGTAGCTGTCGGGAGGGTTGTGGCTTGCCAGGTATTGCGCCTGAGCCAGGCTGTCAGGATGGGAGGCCCTGAATGCTCTGAGCTTTTCCGGGTCCGGCTTGCCGGTGGCTGGATCGGGGCGCTGAGCTTCGGTCAGGTCCAGAAACGTTCCGGGGTGGGCGGCGCCGAACATGGGGGTGTTCAACATGGACATCTGGTGCAACTGTCCCTTTGGGAGCTTGAATTGCAGGGCCATTCCACGCGCGCTTTGGGCAACATCTGGAACCTTGGGGTTTCCTCCTGCCAGCGAGAAGCGCGCAATCACCGGAACGGCTTGGCCGGAAAACAGTGTAGAGCGCGAGTATCTGGCGGCCTCGGCGGTAGCGGTGAACTCGCCCACTGCGCAGGTCCCCTTGATGTGATTGCGGCGCTCTCCCTGATGAACGCCAAAGGTCGTTTCCAGAGCCTGGACCACCCGCAGTGCCGTCACTTCCTGCTCGGCTGCCAGGGCAAAAAACGGCGGCACCAGCATGACACAGCTCAGCGCGAGCTTCATTTTTCGGAGCTTCATTGTTTCTTCCTCTTGATGATCCAGGCTTGAGTTCTCAGGGCTTGGCGATGTGCCAGCTGTTGTTGAGCAATCCATCCCCCGTTCTGTCTCCGGGCTTGGCATCCTTGGCCCAGTAATAGAGAGGACGGCCCTTGTAGGCCCATTGCTGGTTACCGTTGTCGCGGACAACCAGGCTCCAGTCACCGGTAGCCGTCGCACCCGGGGCCACCGTTGCATACGCTCTTGCCGGATCCGGCGGCGTCTTTGTCGAAGACATAAAGTGTCATCTGGTTGGGGCCCACGAGCACGCCATTCATGGCAGAAGCGGGCGCCTGTGCCTGGGCGGCAGTTGCCACGGCGCAGGCCGCCAGGAACACCGAGGTGAGGGTGGCGAAGGAAGCGAGACGGGTCATGGAGATCTCCTTGAGGTTGACCTGCTGTAAACAGTTCAAGGACGCTGTTTATTCCATTGGAATCTCTGGCCGTTTATCCTCCGAGACTGCCCAGGAAGAAATCGTCGTACTCCGCGCGAGGCGATCTGACCATTGGTGCCCGATATGGCTCGGCGCTTCAACTCCTTGAAGCATAGGCTTTGCCGGCATCAACGACCGGGAATGGTGCAGGCGTGAGCTTGAAGCCAGGTTCAAGGTCAAGCGCGGATTGCGCGAGAATGGTGGACATGAAGATCGGAGAACTCGCCCAGCGCACAGGTCTTGCCGCATCGCGCATTCGTTTCTACGAACGCATCGGCCTGCTGAGCGCTGCCCGGCGTCAGGCCAATGGCTATCGCAGCTATCCCGAACAGGCAGTGCTGGCGCTCAGGCTGATTGCCACGGCGCAGCGGGCCGGCTTCAGCCTGCAGGAGCTGCGCCAGTTGCTGCCCGAGGATCTGGAGCAGTGGCAGCATGACGAATTGTTGGCCACGCTGCATCGCAAGCTGCAGAGCATCGATCTGATGCTGGTACAGCTGACGCAAAATCGCGCCGAACTGGGCGAGCTGATTGCCCAGATCGAGGCCAGACCCGAAGACATGGACTGCGCCGGCAACGCACGGCGTGTGCTGTCGCAAATGCGCTTTTTGGGGCGGGAGGGGGACGGGGAGGCGGCGGGTCGACCCGCTCAGCCCAGCAACTGAGCCACCTGCAGGGCAGTGGCCCGGGCCGACTGCGGGTTCTGCCCCGTCACCAGCCTGCCGTCCATCACGACCTTGGGCACAAAGGGCAGCCGGGCCTTCTCATATTGGGCACCGCGCTGGCGCATCAGCGCTTCGGCGTTGTACGGCACTTTGCCGGCCACGCCGGCCAGCCTTTCCTCCAGCCACGAAAAGCCTGTCAGTCTGCGTCCGGCGACCAGCAGCGAGCCGTCGGACAGGCGGGTTTCGAGCAGACCGCAATAGCCGTGGCAGACCGAGGCAACGACGCCGCCGCGCTCATGGATGTCGCGCGTGATGCGCTGCAGTCCCTGCGAGGATGGAAAGTCCCACATCACGGCATGGCCGCCCGTGAAATAAATGGCATCGAAGTCTTGCGCGTCCACGGCATCAGGGGCGTCCGTGTTGGAGAGCAGGGCCATGCGCGCTGCATCCGCCAGCCATGCCCTGGCCGTGGCATCCATGTTTGGCCATTTCAGCGAGCGCGGTTCCAGCGGCGAGCGACCACCCAGCGGGCTGACCAGGTGCTGCGCATAACCTCGCAGGGCAAAGACTTCCCAGGCATGGCTGAGCTCCGATAGCCACAGGCCGGTGGGTTCGGCAGGGTCATCGTAATGGGCGACGTTGCTGACTACGTGAAGAATGCGACGAGGCATGGGGTGTCTCCTGTGGCTCCCAACTTAAGCTTGAAGCGCAGTTCAATGTCAAGCATGCGATGTGCTTTAAATATTCCTGTTTTGATAGCTTTCATCGCTTGATGGTTAAGGGGTTGAGCTGGTTTTATTGATATTTCCCGAGCCACGCTGCCAGCCATCCCGCTTTGTGATGGGGGCGGGCCCCGGCCTGGCGGCTGAGGTTTGCTTTATGCGTTAAGTTTCAAGCTGCTGTCCCTGAGCGTGCACATGCTTGGCGGACCAGCATTTCCCGGATTTGTCTTGAAAGGTGCCCATGGTGCACAAGCGTTCTCTCGTAAAAGCCCTGGCAGTTGCCGCCCTGGTACCTGCTGCATTGCTGGCCCAGGCCCAGGATCTGGCCGTGACCGTCGGCGTGACGGCTGGCCCCCACGCCCAGATTGCCGAAGTGGCCAAGCAGGTTGCAGCCAGGCAGGGCCTGAAGGTCAGACTGGTGGAATTTGGCGACTTCATCCAGCCCAATGCGGCGCTGTCCACCGGCGATCTCGACGCCAACATCTACCAGCACCAGCCCTTCCTCGATGCCCAGAACAAGGACCGTGGCTACAAGCTGGTGCCCGTGGCCAAGGCTGTGAACCAGCAAATGGGCGTGTATTCCAGAAAGGTCAGAAAGCTGGCCGATCTCAAGAGCGGCGCGCGCGTGGGCATTCCCAACGATCCCACCAACGGCTCGCGTGCTCTGATGGTGCTGGCCAAGCAGGGATTGATCACGCTCAAGGCCGATGCCGGTGCGCGTGCCTCGGTGCTGGACATCACTGCCAATCCCCGAAAGCTCAGGTTTGTCGAGCTCGAGGCTGCCCAGCTGGCCCGAGCCCTTGATGATCTGGACGCCGCGGCTGTCAACAGCAGCTATGCCGTGGCAGCCGGTCTGTCCCCTCAGGGCGATTCGCTGGCGCTGGAAGATGTGAACACGCCTTATGTGACCGTTCTCATCGTCACGCGTGCCGGCCATGAAAACAGCAAAGGCCTGCAGGCGTTTGTGAAGGCCTACCAGTCACCCGAGGTCAAGGCCTTTGTGGAAAAGACCTTCAAGGGTGCTTACACAACCGCATGGTGAACGCATGAATCAGCCCTGGAATCAACTGGATGAGGCGCTGTTCGAGCGCGCCAAGACCTTGCTGGACGAGGAATGGCTGAGCCGTGATGCCGATCTGGCGCCGCTGCTGCCTGTGGTGCTGGAGCGCGGTGTGGGCCAGGATTGGCACAAGGCCGGCACTTTTCGCCACCATCTGGCAGGCGTGGCGCGCTCTCTGGCGCTGTGGCAACAACCCAGGGAGGTGCGGCAGCTGGGTCTGCTGCACAGTGTCTACGGCAATGCCTTTGTCGATCTGGTCAAGTTCGATGCCGGAAACGAGCGCGAGCAGCTCAAGCGCCTGATCGGTGAGCAGGCCGAGCATCTGGTCTATCTGTTCTGCACCATGAGCCGCACCCAGTTCGTGCAAAAACTGCTGGCTGGCGATATCGCGGCGGACGGCAGCATGCAGCTGGAGCGCAACGGCCCCGAGCCGCGCGAGACCATCAGACTCACCGCCTATGAAGTGGCTGTGTTCGCGATTGTCAGCATGGCCGACAGCATGGAGCAGTGGTTCAGCTGGCAGGAAGACATCTATTCGCGCTTCCCGTCCGTGGACCACAGTCGCCAGCAGGCCGTGCACTGGGCGGCGTCGCTGTGGCCCGGCCCCATGCGCCCGAGCAGCCGCATGCTCAGCCAGATCAGCGGCCTGGGCCAGGCGCTGCAGCATCCTGCGCTCAAGACCCAGCTGCCGCTGCCGCCCGTTTTTGCGAACTGCAGCCAGCTGCTGAGCGCTGGCAACGAGGCTGCGGCCGTAGCGCTGTACTGGTCGGTGATTCAGCTCGATCAGCCGCTGGTCGATCTGGATGCAGCCACCGCCACGCTGGAGCAGGCTGCCGCGCTCAATCCCTGGGTGGGCGAGCCGCGGATGGTGCTGGCCCAGCTATACCTGAGCGCGGGCCGCTGCGCCGAGGCCGCTCGGGCCGCCGAGAGTGCGTTGCAGTGCTTTTGCACCTGGGGCAATGCCTGGGACAAGCGCGTGCAGTGGGATGCCTGGATTGCCTGGACGCGTATCTTGCTGCAGTCGGCCCGGCAGGGCAATTGGCCTGGGCGGCTGGACAAGCTCAACAATGTGGCGCTGAAACAGATCTGACTTGATCTGAAATTGATAGCTGCCTGCGCTTGATGGATAAGCGCTGCAGGCTGTTTTGAGCATGAAAAAGCCCCAAGGCCTTAGATCGTAAACACGTTCTTGCGCCTGGGGCTTTTTGTTGGCAAGCAGCCGTGCTTATTTGGTGCCGAAGATACGGTCGCCCGCATCACCCAGGCCGGGCAGGATGTAGCCATGGCTGTCCAGCTCGCGGTCCACGGCGGCGGTATAGATGTCCACATCGGGGTGGGCGGCCTGCATGGTCTTCACGCCTTCGGGGGCGGCCAGCAGGCACATGAACTTGATGGACTTGGGCGCGCTCTTGTCCTTGAGCTGCTGCACGGCCGCCACGGCCGAGTTGCCGGTGGCCAGCATGGGGTCGACCACGATCACGTCGCGCTCGCCCATGTTTTCGGGCATCTTGTAGTAGTACTCGACAGGCTTGAGGGTCTCGGGGTCGCGGAACAGGCCGATGTGACCGATGCGCGCGCCGGGCACCACGTTGAGCATGCCGTCCAGGAAGCCGTTGCCGGCACGCAGAATGGAAACCAGCGCCAGCTTCTTGCCGTCGATGACCTTGCCCATGGTCTTTTCCATGGGGGTTTCGATCTCGACATCCTGCAGTGGGAAGTCGCGTGTCAACTCATAGGCCATCAGCGTGGACAGCTCGCCCAGCATGCGGCGAAAGCTGTTGGTCGATGCTTCCTTGCGGCGCATCAGTGTCAGTTTGTGCTGGACCAGGGGGTGGTCGATCAAATGCAGAGTGCTCATGTTCTTGGTCTTTGTGGTGAAGGCAGGCAGGCCCGCTTGTGGCGGACTCGTGCTTGCAAAAAATGGGATCAGGCGGATGCGGGCCGGGCCGCAACGGACGCTATTTTCGCTGTCACGCGGACAGCAGGCTGGCAAAACGCTCTAAATCCACATTGCCGCCGCTGATCACAATGCCCACGCGCTTGCCCTTGAGCGGCAAACCGCCGTGGATGGCGGCTGCCAGAGACAGCGATCCCGTGGGCTCGACCACGATTTTCATGCGCTCGGCATAAAAGCGCATGGCCTGGACCAATTGCTCGTCGTTGACGGTAAGAACTTCGTTCACTCGCTGCTGGATGATGGCAAAGGTCAGATCGCCCGGCGCCTGGGTCTGGGCACCGTCGGCAATGGTGCGCGGCGTATCGATCTTGACGATATGGCCGGCGCGCAGCGACTGCTGCACATCGTTGCCCGCTTCGGGCTCGACGCCGATCACCTTGCATTGCGGAGCCAGGGCGTTGGCGGCCAGCAGACTGCCGGAGAGCAGACCGCCGCCGCCCAGGCAGACAAACAGATAGTCCAGATCCGGCACTTCCTCCAGCAATTCCTTGACCGCCGTGCCCTGACCGGCGATCACGTCGCGGTGGTTGTAAGGCGGGATCAGCGTCATGCCACGCTCGGTCGCCAGCTTGTGGGCGATGGCTTCGCGGTCTTCGGTGAAGCGGTTGTAGGTGACGACCTGGGCGCCATAGCCGCGCGTGGCTGCCATCTTGGAAGCCGGCGCATCCTCGGGCATGACGATCAGGGCCGGCATGTCCAGCAACTGGGCTGCCTGGGCAATGGCCTGGGCATGGTTGCCGGAGGAAAAGGCCAGGGCGCCGCCCTTGCGCTGCTCGGGCGTGAACTGCGCCAGAGCGTTGTAGGCGCCGCGAAACTTGAAAGCGCCTATGCGCTGCAGGTTCTCGCATTTGAAGAACAGGCGCGCGCCCAGCTGTTCGTCCATGGTGCGGCTGGTCAGCACCGGCGTGCGATGGGCTACGCCCTGCAGGCGCTGGGCAGCAGCCACGACATCGTCATAAGTGGGCAGGGGGGCGGTGTTTGTGCTCATGGCAGGACAGGCTGAGGTGGTGACTGAACCCATGATAACGGGGCCTGGTCCACTTCAACCCGAATTGCTGCGTTGCTGCTCACCATCACCTCGATGGCCTCCAGCGAGCCATCGAGAAGACTGAGGAATGTCAGCGCAAAAGGTATGACGACCTTTTCTGTAGATGGATTATTGCTATCTAATCAGGATCGGTTGCCTGATTTTGGCAGCGCTGGTGCAAACGCCTGCAGTGGCTCCAGCGGGGGGAAATCGCCGGCGCGCTTGGCCTGCATGGCACTCACGGCCTCCATAACATGGCGGTTGCTCCAGATGCCGCTCTGCACCCAGCCCATTTGCTGCAGCGAGTCGCTCACGCTGTGGTCGCGCGCGTAGTTGATCACCTGCTTGCTGCCCCAGATGGCCACGGGCGGCTTGGCCGCAATCTCGCGCGCGCAGGCGAGGGCTGCGGTGACGGCGGCTTCGGGCGTGTCGTAGACGGCATTGACCAAGCCGTGGCTGGCGGCCTCCTGGGCAGTCATGCGGCGGCCGGTGTAGGCCAGCTCCTTGACGATGCCCAGCGGCATCAGCTTGGGCAGGCGCTGCAGGCTGCCCAGGTCGGCCGTCATGCCGATATTGATCTCCTGGACGCAGAAAAAGGACTCGGCGCTGGCATAGCGTATGCAGGCAGTGGCCACCAGATCCAGCCCTCCACCCACACAGGCGCCCTGAATGGCGCAGATCACGGGCATGCGCAGGGCTTCGATCTTGTTGAAGGTGGACTGCAACTGGGCCAGGGTGTCGATGATGGCGGCGCGGCCCTCGGGTGTACGGTCATTGGGCGCAAAGGCGGGGTCGGCAAAGGTCTCTAGTGCCATGCCGGCGCAAAAATGCTTGCCCGTGCTGCTGATGACCAGCGCGCGCGACTGGCCGCTGCGCTGCAGCGTATCCAGCACCAGGTCCAGCTCCTGCCAGAACCTGGGATTCAGGGTGTTGAAGGCATCGGGGCGGTTGAGCACCAGATGGGCGATATGGTCGGCCAGGTCCAGGCGAAAGCTGCTCAGACCGGCGGTCAGCAAGGTGTCGTCAGAGGTATGAGGCATGCCGGCATGGTGTCTTGCGGCGCCGAGCGGGCCAGTCACAAGCGTGACTGATCCGGGCAAACCAGGGTGGCCGGCAAGCCCCTGCTGGTTCAGGCCGTCAGCGCCGGCGCCCTATCCGCGGCCTGGACCTTGAACACGGCCACCATGCCGGTGAGCCGCTGGGCCTGGTCGCTCAGAGAGACAGCGGCAGCCGTGGATTCCTCGACCAGGGCCGCATTCTGCTGCGTCATCTCATCCAGGTTTGTCACGGCCTGGTTGACCTGGCTGATACCGTCATGCTGCTCCATGGCCGAAGCGCTGATCTCGCCAATCATGTCCGAGACCTTGCCGACGCTACTGACGATTTCTTCCATCACGCGGCCCGCCTGGGAGACCTGGTCTGCGCCTTCCTGGGCGGCATCCACGGACGTGGTGATGAGCGCTTTGATCTCCTTGGCGGCCTCGGCACTGCGGTGGGCCAGGGCGCGCACCTCGCCGGCGACCACGGCAAAGCCTCGGCCTTGCTCGCCGGCACGGGCGGCTTCGACAGCTGCATTCAGGGCCAGGATATTGGTCTGGAAGGCGATGGAGTCGATCACGCCGATGATGTCGGAGATGCGGTGTGCGCTGTCGCTGATGCGCCCCATGCTGCTGACCACGGACTGCACCACATGGCCGCCGCGCTGAGCCACCTGTGCGGCATTGCCTGCCAGGTGGTTGGCCTGGCGGGCGGTGTCCGAGGCCTGGGCGACGGTGGCGGTCAGCTGCTCCATGCTGGCCGCGGTTTCCTCTAGATTGGCGGCGGTCTGCTCGGTGCGTGCAGACAGGTCGTGGTTGCCGGTAGCGATTTCGGCCGAGGCGGTGCTGATGGAGTGCACGCTGGTGCGTACATCGGCCACCAGGCTGCGCAGCTGGGCCGCCATGGTCGAGACGGAGCTCAGCAGGCGGCCGAACTCGTCATGGCGGTCGTTGCCGGCAGTTACCGTGAGATCGCCCTGTGCAATGGCCTGGGTCAGCTCCACGGCTTCATTCAGAGGCTGGGTGATGGAGCGGGTGAGGGCCAGCGCCAGGCCCAGAGCGGCGGTCAGCACCAGAGCCTGCACCACCCAGGACAGCCAGATCGCTTTTTGCTGGTCTTGCTGCAGCTGAAGGCTGGCAGCGTCGCGCTGCTGCTCCTGCAGCTTCACAAAGTCCTGCAGCGAATCGACATAACGGCCGATGGCGCCCAGATACTGCAGGCGGATGAAGTCGCGCATGGCTTCGATATCGCCGCTCAGCTTGATCTCCCGCGCCTGCTTGTTCAGCGCCAGAACTTCGGCGCGCACGGCTGCGATCTTTTGCAGGGCAGCCTTGTCGGCATCGCTTTGAGCCAGTTTGATGACCTGTGCCTGCAGCGCCCCATTGACGGCCACGCCTTCGCTGACGCGCTCGTCCATGCGCTGGGTCAGCGCTTCGTCGGAGGTCATATTGCTGGTGAGCACGCGCTCGCCCGTGGTCTCGGTGGCACCTTTCCACTGAAGGGCGAGATTGATGCGATTGTCATAGTCGGTCAGGGTCTGCATGCCGGCCTGCAGGGCCTGGGTGGATGAGTGCTGGTTCCATAGCGAGACGGCCAGCATCATGGCCAGAAGCCCGCCCAAAGTGCACCACAGCTTGGTGGATACACGCCATTGATTGAATTGCATTGGCTGAAAATTTGCAAAAGCACTGCCCGACCGGAGCGAACTGGTGGTCTGCGGCAAGACCGGGCAGCGTGGTTAGCGTAGAGGAAAGAGGCGGCTGTGCCTGCAGGCAACAGCACATGTCCAAGAGACTGGTGGCAGGCACCAGGAGCCGGATTTATTATGTATCGACATAATGCGTGCCGCCTTGAGCGCTTTCTGTGCGGCGGCCACAAAAAAGGCCTGCGGAAGCAGGCCCTTGGAGCGAGAGAGTGGGCTGGAATCAGCGCTTCTTGTTGCCCAGAATGCCGCCCAGCACGCCACGCAGAATCTCCTTGCCCAGGCTGTTGCCCACGGTGCGTACCGTGGATTTGGCCATGGTCTGCACCAGACCGTCGTGCTGGCCGCCGCGCGGGCCGGTGCGACCGAACAGCAGCTCCTTGAGTCCGTCCATCATGGAGTCCGTGGCGCTGCCTGGCGGGGGCGTTCCGGCCGCTGTGGCAGCGGCAGGGGCATCGCCGGGCTTGGCGGGCGTGGCGCTCGCAGTGCGGTCGCGCAATATCTCGAAGGCCGATTCACGGTCCACGGCTTTCTCATAGACGCCGGCGACCAGGGAACCGGCGATCAGCGCCCTGCGCTGTTCGGCCGTGATGGGGCCGAGCTGGCTGCCGGGCGGAATCACGAACACACGCTCGGTCACGCTGGGGCGGCCTTTTTCGTCGAGGAAGCTGATCAGGGCCTCACCCACGGCCAGCTCGGTGATGGCGGCGGCAATGTCCAGGCCCGGGTTGGGGCGCATGGTGGAGGCGGCCGAGGCCACGGCTTTCTGGTCGCGCGGGGTGAAGGCGCGCAGGGCGTGCTGCACGCGGTTGCCCAGCTGGCCGAGCACGCTGTCGGGAACGTCCAGTGGGTTCTGGGTGACGAAGTACACGCCCACGCCCTTGGAGCGCACCAGGCGCACGACCAGCTCGATGCGCTCGATCAGCACCTTGGGCGCATCGTTGAACAGCAGGTGGGCCTCGTCAAAGAAAAACACCAGCTTGGGCTTCTCGGGGTCGCCGATTTCCGGCAGTTGCTCGAACAGCTCGGACAGAAGCCAGAGCAAAAAGGTCGAGTACAGGCGCGGCGCATTCATCAGCTTGTCGGCTGCCAGCACGTTGATCACGCCCATGCCGTTGGCATCGGTCTGCATCAGATCGTTGATGTCGAGCATGGGCTCGCCAAAGAACTTGTCGCCGCCCTGGCTTTCAATGGTCAGCAGGCCGCGCTGTATGGCTCCCACGCTGGCCGAGCTGATGTTGCCGTACTGGGTGGTGAACTGCTTGGCGTTGTCGCCCACAAAGTTCAGCATGGCACGCAGATCCTTGAGATCCAGCAGCAGCATGCCGTTGTCGTCCGCAATCTTGAACACCAGGTTGAGCACGCCCATCTGGGTCTCGTTCAGATTCAGCATGCGGCCGATGAGCAGCGGGCCCATGTCCGAGATGGTGGCGCGCACCGGGTGGCCCTGCTCGCCGAACACATCCCATAGCGTGGCTGGGCAGGCCAGGGGTTGGGGCAGAGCCAGGCCGCGATCCTTGAGCGAGGCCGCCAGCTTGCCTTCGATCTTGCCGGCCTGGCTGATGCCGCTCAGGTCTCCTTTGACGTCGGCCATGAAAACCGGCACGCCGATCTGCGAGAAACTTTCGGCCAGTTTCTGCAGTGTGACAGTCTTGCCGGTGCCGGTGGCACCTGTGATCAGGCCATGCCGATTGGCCAGTCCGGGCAGCAGGGCACATTCTGTGGCAGAGTGCTGGGCAATCAAAAGGGGTGAAGCCATTTCGGGTTTCCTCTGGGGGGGCATGCAGTCAAAAGTAAAATCGCTCCCGCTAGGTTAAATCAAATATCAAAGGATTCCCTGTGGCAGGACACAGCAAATGGGCCAACATCCAGCACCGCAAGGGTCGCCAGGATGAAAAACGTGGCCGCATCTGGACGCGCATCATTCGTGAAATCATGGTTGCCGCCCGCCAAGGCGGCGGCGATCTGAGTGCCAACCCGCGTCTGCGCCTGGCGGTGGACAAGGCCAAGGCCGCCAATATGCCGGCCGACAATATCAAGCGCAATATCGACAAGGCCACGGGCAACCTCGACGGCGTGACCTACGAGGAAATCCGTTACGAAGGCTATGGCATCGGCGGCGCCGCCATCATTGTGGACACAATGACGGACAATCGCGTACGTACGGTGGCCGATGTTCGCCATGCATTCAGCAAGTACGGTGGCAATATGGGCACCGAAGGCTCGGTGGCCTTCCAGTTCAAGCATGTGGGTCAGATCATGTTCGCCCCCGGCACGGACGAAGAAAAAGTCATGGAGATCGCGTTGGAGGCCGGTGCCGATGATGTGATCACCGATGACGAAGGTGGCATCGAGGTGCTGACTGCCCCCGGCGACTTTGAGGCCGTGCGTGACGCACTTCAGGCCGCCGGCTTTACCGCCGACATGGCCGAGGTGACCATGCGCCCCGAAAATACAATCGCTCTCGAAGGCGATGATGCAGCTCGTATGCAGAAGCTGCTGGACATGATTGAAGACTTGGATGACGTTCAGGACGTCTACCACAACGCAGAACTATGAAAATTCTTGTGATTGGCGGCGGTGGCCGTGAGCACGCTCTGGCGTGGAAGTTGGCCGAATCGCCCAAGGCGACCAAGGTCTATGTGGCTCCCGGTAACGGTGGCACTGCCCTGGCTGGCGGCAAGCTGGAGAACCTCAACATCACCGATGTGAAGGCTCTGCGCGAATGGGCCCAGGCCGAAAAAATTGCCGTGACCGTGGTGGGGCCCGAGGCTCCGCTGGCGGCCGGTGTGGTCGATGAGTTCCGTGCTCACGGACTCAAGGTCTTCGGCCCTACCAAGACTGCAGCCCAGCTGGAGTCTTCCAAGGCCTTTTCCAAGGACTTCATGGCGCGCCACAGCATCCCCACGGCGCAATATGAAACCTTCACCGACGCGGTCGCGGCCCACGCCTATGTGGATCGTCTGGGCGCTCCCATCGTCATCAAGGCCGACGGCCTGGCTGCCGGCAAGGGAGTGGTGGTGGCCATGTCGCTGCAGGAAGCCCATGATGCCGTGGACTTCATGCTGGTGGACAACAAGTACGGTGTTCAGCACAACGAAGGCGGTGCACGCGTCGTGATCGAGGAGTTCCTCGAAGGCGAGGAAGCCAGCTTCATCGTGCTGTGCGACGGCAAGAGCGTGCTGGCGCTGGCGACCAGCCAGGATCACAAGCGCCTCAAGGATGGCGACCAGGGCCCCAATACCGGCGGCATGGGCGCTTATTCGCCTGCGCCCGTGGTGACGGCCGATGTGCATGCCCGCGCCATGCGCGAGATCATCCTGCCCACCATCCGCGGCATGGAAAAAGACGGCGTGCCCTATACGGGCTTCCTGTACGCAGGTCTGATGATCGACAAGGTCGGCCATCTCAAGACGCTGGAATTCAACTGCCGCATGGGCGATCCGGAAACCCAGCCCATCATGATGCGTCTCAAGAGCGATCTGGTGGACGTGATGCTGGCAGCCTGCGAAGGCAAGCTGGATCAGCTGGAGTTGCAGTGGGACCGCCGTACCGCATTGGGCGTAGTCATGGCTGCTGCCGGCTACCCCGAAGACCCGCGCAAGGGCGATGCCATCACCGGTCTGCCCGCCGCAGCCGACGATGCCATGGTCTTCCATGCCGGTACCCAGCTGGGCGATGACGGCCAGCCAGTGACCAGCGGTGGTCGCGTGCTGTGCGTGACCGTGCTGGCCGACAGCGTCAAGCAGGCGCAGCAGAAGGTGTATGACGTGGCACGTGGCATCCATTTCGATGGAGCCCAGTATCGCCGCGACATTGGCTTCCGTGCCGTCAAGAAGGCCGACTGATGAACCAGACATCCTCATCTTCTGTGGCTGATCAGCTGCCTGCGGCCGAGGTGCGTGAGTACCTGGTGGGTCTGCAGACCCGCATCACCGAGGCGCTGGAAGCGATCGAAGGCGAGGGTGGTGCGCGTTTTCTGGCAGACGCCTGGCACAAGGAGCCGGGCGAAAAGCTGCAAGGCAACGGCGTCACCAGGATCATGGAGGGCGGGCGCGTGTTCGAGCGCGCAGGCTGCGGTTTCTCGCATGTGCGCGGGCCGCAACTGCCGCCTTCGGCCACACAGCACCGGCCCGAGCTGGCGGGTGCGCCGTTTGAGGCCATGGGCGTGTCGCTGGTATTTCACCCGCGCAATCCCCTGGTGCCCACGGTGCACATGAATGTGCGCATGATCTCGGCCGGGCATGAGGGGCAGCCCAAGACCTGCTGGTTTGGTGGTGGCATGGATTTGACGCCGGTCTACGGCTTTGAAGAAGATGCCGTGCATTTCCATCAGGTCTGCCACGATGCGCTGGCGCCATTTGGCGAGCAGCTCTACCCGCGTTTCAAGCAATGGTGCGACGAGTACTTCTTTCTCAAGCATCGCAACGAGCAGCGCGGCATTGGCGGCATCTTCTTCGATGATTTCAGCGAACTGGGTCAGCGGCAGAGCTTTGCCATGCTGCGCTCGGTTGGCGATGCCTTTCTGAAGGCCTATCTGCCCATCGTGGAGCGCCGCCGGAATGCGGAGTACACACCGCAGCAGGTGGATTTCCAGCGCTACCGCCGTGGCCGCTATGTGGAATTCAACCTGGTCTGGGACCGCGGCACGCATTTCGGGCTGCAGTCGGGCGGCCGTACCGAATCCATTTTGCTGTCCATGCCGCCCCATGCGGACTGGAGCTATCAGCGCGAGGATGCACCGGGTACCCCTGAGCGTGATTTGCTGGATAAATTCCTGATTCGCCGCGACTGGCTGTAATCAGTCTGTTTCCTTGCCGGCAGCGCATAAAGCCCTGTCAGCAGGGAAATTTTTAGAAAACTATAATTTCCATAGCTGGATGCGCGCTATCGACTGGCGCGTCAACCTTTTTCAAGGCGTGAAGAGCGCAGGTCTTAGGGGCCTGTACGCAGACGCTAACCCAACCCTGATACGGGTGTGGCGCAGCACACGCTATATTGATCCCATCATTTACTGATTCCATCGCCTGATGACCACCTCCACCAAATCGGATTCCGCAGCCAAGCGCGACGTCACCAAACTCCAGCGAGCCATTGTTGACGGACTCGAAGACGTCAAGGCCCACGACATCCAGGTGTTCAACACCGAAGCACTGTCCCCGCTGTTCGAGCGCGTGATCGTGGCCTCGGGTACTTCCAACCGCCAGACCAAGGCACTTGCCTCCAGCGTGCGCGAAGCCGTCAAGGAAGCAGGGTTTCCCGTGCCCCGTCAGGAAGGTGAGCAAAACGGCGAATGGATCATCGTGGACTGCGGCTCGGTGGTCTGCCACATCATGCAGCCGGCCATCCGCCAGTACTACCGCCTGGAAGAAATCTGGGGCGAGACACCGGTGCGCATGAAGATCGGTGCCGCCAAGCCCAAGCCCGCCGAAGTGGCCGCCAAGAAGCTGGCTGCCAAGCTGGCGGTGGAAAAGGCTGCTGCGGAAAACACCGTGGTCGCGAAAAAGCCTGCCGCCAAGAAGGCTGCGGCCAAGAAGCCCGCCACCAAGACGGCTGCCAGTGCCAAGCCTGTAGCCAAGAAGCCTGCTGCCAAGTCCGCCGCCGCCAAGACGGTCAAGACCGTGGTCGTCAAGCCCAGCACGCCCCGTACTGCCAAGCCGGTTGCGGTCAAACCCGCAGCCAAGCGTGCTCCCCGCGCCAAGGCCTAAATGAAGCTGACCATCGTGGCTGTAGGCCTGCATGTGCCCGACTGGGCGCAGACGGCCTACGACGATTACGCCAAGCGCTTTCCGCCCGAACTCAAGGTCGAACTCAAGGCCGTCAAGACCGAGCCGCGCGGCTCCAAGACGCTGGAGACCCTGTATGCGGCAGAGCGCAAGCGTATCGAAGCCGCCATCCCCAGAGGCACCCGCATCGTGGTGCTCGACGAGCGCGGCACCAATCTGACCACCAAGGCGCTGGCCCAGCGTCTCAAGGGCTGGCAGCTCGAGAGCGATGATGTGGCTCTGGTCATCGGAGGCCCCGACGGGCTGGACCCCGAGTTCAAGGCCTCGGCACACGAGCGCATCCGTCTCTCCGACCTGACCCTGCCGCATGCCATGGTGCGCGTGTTGCTGATCGAGCAGCTCTACCGCGCCTGGTCGGTCAATGCCGGTCACCCCTACCACCGCGAATAAGCGCTTGTGACCGGACTCTGCGTGCAATTTCGCGCAGTGCGTGATACTATGATTTTGATAGCCTTTTGCGCTTTATATATGGGCGCTAGAGGCCATTTTTAATCAAAATCATGGCGCCATTTCTCTATCTTGCATCCCAAAGTCCCCGCCGTCGTCAGCTGCTCGAGCAGCTGGGCGTGGCGCATGAATTGCTGCTGCCCAATGCAGCCGGTGATATCGCCGAGGATGCCGAGGCCATAGAGGCCGAGCTGGCCGGGGAAGACCCCCATGACTATGTGCAGCGCGTGACGGCCGGCAAGCTCGATGCAGCCGTGGCTCGCCATGCGCGGCGCGGTCTGCCGGCAGCGCCCATTCTGTGCTCCGACACCACCGTGGCACTGGGCAAGCAGATTCTCGGAAAGCCCGCCGATGCCGAAGATGCGCGACGCATCCTGCGTCTGCTCTCCGGGGCCGAACATGAGGTGCTGACGGCCGTGGCGCTGCAAAGCGGTGCCATGCGTCTGCAGGCCCTGTCGGTATCGACCGTGCGCTTTGCGCCCATGACCGAGGCCCAGATCGATGCCTATGTGCTCACGGGCGAGCCCATGGGCAAGGCCGGTGCCTATGGCATACAGGGCAGGGCGGCCGCACATATTGCAGAGATCCGTGGCAGCTATTCGTCCATCATGGGCCTGCCCGTTTACGAAACTGCCGAGCTTTTGCGCCAGCTGGGCTGGCCGCTCTGAACCTTTGGCGCAATCGACACTCTGTTCTTGAGGCTTCCCCCGAGGGAAGTTCTGCATGGCAGCTGTCTTGCGCCAGCCATGCGTGCGTCGCACACTGGGCGCAGCAAAAGCCAGGACATATAAAGAAAGAACGACAGTCAATGCAGCAAGATATTCTGATCAACTGGTCGCCGCAGGAAACGCGGGTGGCGATTGTCGAGAATGGTGCCGTGCAGGAGCTGCACATGGAGCGCCCGCTGGAGCGGGGGCTCGTCGGCAACATCTATCTGGGCAAGGTCTCGCGCGTGCTGCCCGGCATGCAGTCCGCCTTCATCGATATCGGCCTCGAGCGTGCGGCCTTTTTGCATGTGGCCGATGTCTGGCAGCGTCAGGAAAACGGCGAAGCCCCGATGTTTGCGCGCAAGGACCAGCCGATGACACCCATCGAAAAGCAGGTGTTCGAGGGGCAGTCCATCATGGTGCAGGTCATCAAGGACCCCATAGGTACCAAGGGTGCGCGCCTGTCGACACAGATCAGCATTGCGGGGCGTCTGCTGGTGTTTCTGCCGCAGGACGACCATATCGGCATCTCCCAGAAAATTCCCCAGAACGAGCGCGACGCCTTGCGGGCCCGTCTGCAGGAGCTGGTCGGCACCAAGGACGGTGGCGGGGGCGGCGGCTTCATTCTGCGCACCAATGGCGAGGAATCCAGCGATGCCGAGCTGGCCGATGACATCCGTTATCTGCGCAAGACCTGGGCGCGCATCAAGGATGCGGCGCAGAAGCTGCCCGTCATGTCGGTGCTGCATCAGGACCTGAACCTGCTGCAGCGAGTGCTGCGGGACCTGGTCGGCGAGAACACCCAGAGCATTCGCATCGATTCGCGCGAGCAGTTTGCGCTGCTCAAGAGCTTTGGCCAGGAATACATGCCGGCGGCAGTACCCAAGCTGGCGCTGTACAAGGGCGAGCGGCCGATTTTCGACCTCTACAACATCGACGAGGAAATCGCGCGTGCACTGGGGCGGCGTGTGGATCTGAAGTCGGGTGGCTATCTGATCGTCGATCAGACCGAGGCCCTGACCACCATCGATGTGAACACGGGCGGCTATGTCGGTGCGCGCAATTTTGACGACACCATCTTCAAGACCAACCTGGAAGCAGCGCACGCCATTGCGCGGCAGTTGCGGCTGCGCAATCTGGGCGGCATCGTCATCGTGGACTTTATCGACATGGTGCGCGAGGAGCATCAGGGCGAGGTGCTCTCCGAATTCCGCCGCCAGCTGGCGCGCGACCGCGTCAAGACCATGGCTGGCGGCTTCTCGCAGCTGGGCCTGGTGGAGATGACGCGCAAGCGTACGCGCGAGTCGCTGGCCCATATGCTGTGCGAGCCCTGTGCGGCCTGCTCCGGCAAGGGCAACGTCAAGACCGCGCGCAGCATCTGCTACGAGGTCCTGCGTGAAATCCTGCGCGAAGCGCGCCAGTTCAATCCGCATGAGTTCCGCGTCGTGGCATCCCCCAAGGTGGTGGAGATGTTCCTCGACGAGGAAAGCCAGCATCTGGCCAGCCTTTCCGACTTCATCGGCAAGCCGATCTCCCTGCAGGCCGAGACTGCGATGGCGCAGGAGCAATATGACATTGTTCTGCTTTGAGTGAGCATGCATTCAGTGTCATTTGATTTGGAAATCATTTTCCAAATTCAGACAATGCTCAAAGGAATTTGTTGCCCAACTTCTCCAAACTGATTTACTTGCATTTGCCATTACCAAATAGCAGGAGTGTGGGAAGTTAGGCGACGCCTACGGATTAAATGGAAATTCCTGCGAATCCAAATGACCACGAGGCCTGACTGAAGGCCTGTACATCCGCGTCATAATCCCGGTGAAAAGCAATGAGGATGGCATGGACAAGAAGCAGCTTAGCGAAGCCGACATTTGTGCGAAATTCATCAGCCCGGCTGTGCTGAATGCTGGTTGGAGCGAGTTGGACCAGATCTACCGTGAGTACACCATTGCTCCAGGGCGTATTGTGGTCAGAGGGCAGAAGGCCCAGCGTAATCTGCAGTCAGTTTTGCGTGCAGATTACTTGCTATGCCATCAGTATGGTCAGCCTTTGGCTGTTATTGAGGCCAAAGATAACTGCCATACCGTCGGCGCGGGCATGCAACAAGCCGCTGAATATGCCGAGCGCATGGGAGTGCCTTTTGCCTTTGCCAGCAACGGCGACGGTTTTGTATTCAGGGATGCCAGCTTGCTTTTCAACGGGCAGTTGTTGACCGACCTCCGAATGGACGAATTCCCATCGCCTGCGCGGCTTTGGGCGCTATTTCAGCAATGGAAAGGCTGGTCAGCTGAACAGACCCGTGTGAATGGCTTCGCCTACCACCAAGGCGACAACGGCCGTGTACCGCGCTATTACCAGTTGCACGCCATCAACCGCACACTAGAGGCGGTAGCTGCAGGGCAAGACCGTGTATTGCTTGTCATGGCCACTGGCACCGGCAAAACTTATACCGCCTTCCAGATCATCTGGCGCCTGCTCAAAAGCGGGGCAAAAAAGCGGGTGTTGTTCCTCGCCGACCGAAACATCCTGGTGGACCAGACCATGGTGGGCGACTTCAAGCCCTTCAAGGGCGGCATGGCCAAGCTCAGTCCCAACGCCAAGGGCATTGAGCGTGTGGATGCCAATGGAGTCACCACAGTGGATGAGCTGGAGCTGGCAGTCACCAAAGGCAAGAAAAGCACAGGTGGCAAGCAAGTCAACAAAGCCTATGAGGTGTATCTGGGCCTGTACCAGGCCGTTACCGGCAAGAGCGGTACGGATGATGTGTACAAACAGTTCAGTGCGGACTTTTTTGACCTCATCATCATTGACGAATGCCACCGTGGCAGCGCCAATGAAGATTCGGCATGGCGCGAGATTCTGGACTACTTCAGCAGTGCTACGCAGGTCGGGCTGACGGCTACGCCCAAAGAAACCGAAGATGCCTCCAACATCCACTACTTTGGCGAGCCCGTCTACACCTACACCCTCAAGGAAGGCATTGAAGACGGCTTCCTGGCCCCGTACAAAGTTGTGCGCGTCGATCTGGATCGTGACACCTTCGGCTGGCGGCCCCCCAAGGGCATGCTGGACGACAACGGACACCCCATTGAAGACCGTATCTACAACGCGGCTGACATGAACCGCAACCTGGTGCTGGGCCTGCGCGACCGCGTGGTGGCGGGCAAAATTACCGAATACCTCAAGGGCACAGACCGCAACGCCAAAACCATTGTCTTCTGCGAAGACGTGGACCACGCCCAGCGCATGACGGCCGCGCTGGCGCAGGCCAACAAAGACATCTGCGCGACCCGCCACAAATACGTGATGCAGATCACTGGCGACAACGAGGTAGGCAAGCGCGAGCTGGACAACTTCATCGACCCTGACAGCCCAGACCCTGTGATTGCCGTCACCAGCAAGCTGATGAGCACTGGTGTGGATGCCCAGACCTGCAAGCTCGTGGTTCTGGATCAGAACATCAAGTCCATGACGCTGTTCAAGCAAATCATTGGGCGTGGCACGCGGTTGAACGAAGAGCATGGCAAGCAGTTCTTCACGATTTTGGATTTCAAGCGTGCCACGGAGCTGTTTGCAGACAAGGACTTTGACGGTGAGCCCGTGCAGATCTACCAGCCTACGGGTGATGACGATGTGGTGCCACCACCACCACCGCCCACGGATGATGAAAGCACCGTGACCGACGGCGACAACTGGTTGCCAGACGCGGATGGCGATGGCCAGGGTGACGGCAGCTCCGTGCCGGCCGGCAACACCAAGGACCCGGCAGGCATCTATGGCGATGGGGCTGGTGGTAGCGCTGGCGCGGCAGGCGGCGCGGACAAGCCCCGCAAATACCAGATAGGCAGCCGCGTCACCGTGGCCATTGCCCGCGAGCGCGTGCAATACCTGGATGCCAACGGCAAGCTGGTCACAGAAAGCCTGCGCGACTTCACCCGCATCAACCTGGCCAAAAAATACGAATCGCTGGACGCCTTCATGCAGGCCTGGAGCAGCGCCGACCGCAAGCAGGCCTTGATCGAGGAGTTGCAGCACCATGGCGTGCTGCTCGATGTGCTGGCCGAAGAGTTGGCACTGGAAAAGGGCGACGGCAGCAGCCTGCAAGGGGCTGACCCGTTCGACGTGCTGCTGCACGTTGCCTATGACCAGCCCATACTCACCCGCAGTGAACGGGCCAAGCGGGCCAGGAAGAAGCTGCACGACGATGGCATCTACGCCAGGTACGGTGAAACCGCCCGCAAGGTGCTGGACGCCTTGATCGACAAGTACGCAGACGAGGGCATTGCTGCCATTGAAAATACCGATGTGCTCAAGGTCCAGCCCTTGAGCCAGATGGGCTCGCCAGTGGAGTTGATCAAGAGCTTTGGCGGCTCCAAGCTCAATTACCAGACTGCCATCGCCCATCTGGGCCAAGCCATCTATCAGCCAGGCCATCCATAAGCCTGCAAAATGTATAGCTGCCCACGCTTTTCTGAAAGGCGTGGGCAGCATTTTTTATTCAGATATCCAGAGTTCGCAGCATGTCCAATCTGTCATCCATCATCAAATCCATCCAAGACACCATGCGCCAGGACAGCGGGGTGGATGGAGATGCCCAGCGGCTGTCCCAATTGACCTGGCTGCTGTTCTTGAAGGTGTTTGATGCCCTGGAAGAAGAGCTGGAGTTGACCCGAGACAACTACCAAAGCCCTATCCCCGAAGCACTGCGCTGGCGCAACTGGGCGGCTGACGAAGAAGGCATGACGGGCGAAGCCTTGCTGGACTTTGTGGACAACCAGCTCATCCCCACGCTCGCCAATCTGCCCGGCAGCATCGAACAAAACCCGCGCGCCTATGTGCTGCGCAGCGTGTTCGATGACACCTACAACTACATGAAAAGCGGCCACCTGCTGCGCCAGGTCATCAACAAGCTGGCCGTCATCGACTTCAACCGCCAGGCCGAGCGCCACCAGTTCAACGACCTGTACGAAAAGCTGCTCAAAGACCTGCAGGCCGCAGGCAATGCGGGCGAGTTCTACACGCCCCGCGCCGTCACCCAGTTCATGACCGATATCGTCAACCCCCAGCTGGGCGAAACCGTCATGGACCCCGCCACTGGCACCGGCGGCTTTCTGGTCTGCGCCATCGAGCATTTGCGCCAGCAAGCCCAGACACCCGAGCAGCAGACCCTGCTGCAAACCGCCGTGCGCGGCGTGGAGAAAAAGCCGCTGCCCCACAGCCTGTGTGTGACCAACCTCATGCTGCACGGCATTGAAGTGCCCAGCCAGATCAGGAATGACAACACCTTGAGCCGCCCGCTGCGCGACTACGGCCGGGCCGACCAGGTGGACGTCATCCTCACCAACCCGCCCTTTGGCGGAACGGAAGAGCCCGGCATTGAAGACGGCTTTCCTGCCGACCTGCGCAGCCGCGAAACGGCCGACCTGTTCATGATTCTCATCATGAAGCTGCTCAAGGACGGTGGTCGTGCCGCCGTGGTGCTGCCCGACGGCTTTTTGTTTGGCGAAGGCAGCAAAAGCCGCATCAAGGAAAAGCTGCTCACCGAGTGCAACTTGCACACCATCGTGCGCCTGCCCAATGGCGTGTTCAATCCCTACACCGGCATCAAGACCAATATCCTGTTCTTCGCCAAGGGCCAGCCTACGCAAGACGTCTGGTACTACGAGCACCCATACCCTGTGGGCGTGAAAAACTACAACAAAACCAAGCCCATCAACATCAAGGAGTTTGATGCAGAAAAAGCCTGGTGGGGCAGCGCCGCAGACGGCTACGCCAGCCGCGAAGGCAGTGAGCAAGCATGGACGGTGAGCATCGACACCCTGCGCGCCGCCAACTGGAACCTGGACCAGAAAAACCCCCATGTGGGCGAGCAAGTCAGCCATGACCCGGACGAACTGCTGGCGCAATACACCCAGTTGCAAGCCGATGCGCAGGCACTGCGCAGCCAGTTGAAAGCCATGCTGGCTCAGTCTTTGGGTGGTAGTGTGGCTACTGTCGGATCTAAGAATTAATAGCTGCTAGCGCTTGATAGATAAGGATTTCAAGGTTAATCCATGCTGAATACCAGTAATGACCAGCGCAAGCTGCTACCAAACTTTGATCAACTATTTGCCACCACGGCCCAGGCCCCCGGCGGCGTGGCCCGCCTGCGCGAGCTGATTTTGACGCTGGCCGTACAAGGCAAGCTGGTGCCGCAGGATGCGAATGATGAACCTGCGAGTGAGTTGCTGAAGAAAATTCGGGCGGAAAAAGACCGGCTGATTGCAATAGGCAAGATTAAAAGGGACAAGCCGCTGGCGGCAATTACAGAACAGGAAAAGCCGTTTGAAATGCCGGTGGGGTGGGAGTGGACACCGCTGGGCGAAGTAATTGATGTCATTCGCGGAATAACATTTCCAGCGAATGAAAAAACAAGAGAGCCTGCAGAAGGAAGAATAGCTTGCCTAAGAACTGCGAACATTCAACAAGAAGTTGAATGGCATGACATGCTTTATGTATCAAACGATTTTATATCTCGTGAAGAACAAGAGCTTAAAGACGCAGATATTGTCATGTCAATGGCAAATAGTAGGGAGCTTGTTGGGAAAGTTGCATTAGTACGAGGAATTCCAACTGGCTTGGCAACTTTTGGCGGTTTTTTATCTGTATTGAGGCCATATTTCTTGGCTCCGGTATATGTAATGAATGTGCTGCGAACCTCTTATGCACGATCAATATTGATTGATAGCGCATCTCAAACAACAAATATTGCAAATATCTCACTGGCGAAATTAAGGCCATTGGCTTTTCCACTTCCCCCTCTAGCCGAACAATCCCGCATCGTCGCTCGTGTCGAAGAACTGATGCGCCTGTGCGATGCGCTGGAGGAAAAAGGCCGGCTGGAACACACCCAGCACCAGCAACTATTGCAAGCCTTGCTGGATAGCCTTACCCAAACCACCAATGCCCATGAGCTGGCGCGCCACTGGCAGCGGCTGGCGCAGCACTTTGACCTGCTCATCGACCGCCCCGAAGCCGTGGACGCGCTGGAGCAAACCATTCTTCAACTCGCGGTGCGCGGCTTGCTGGTGGAACAGGATGCGAGCGATGAGCCTGCGAGTGAACTATTGAAGAAGATTCGGGCTGAGAAGGATCGCTTGATTACCGAGGGGAAAATCAAGAAAGATAAAAAAACTAGCTTGAACGATAAATCGGTAAAGCCATTCCCTTTGCCTAATGGTTGGGTATGGGCAAGCTTTCCTGAGCTTGGTGAGTTTGGTCGTGGTAAGTCAAAGCATCGTCCAAGAAATGACCCACAGCTTTTTGATCCTCCAATATATCCACTGATTCAAACGGGTGAGGTGGCTAGAGCAAAAAGAATTATTAATGAGGTTCACTCAAAATACAGTGATTTCGGCCTAGCGCAAAGTCGTCTTTGGCCTAAAGGGACTTTGTGCATAACAATCGCTGCCAATATTGCAGATGCAGCAATACTTGGGTTTGATGCTTGTTTTCCGGATAGTGTTGTTGGTTTTATCCCATTTTCAGAGAAAGAGACGAATAATTATTACTTGGCATTTATGGAAACGGCAAAAGCAGAAATTAGTGCTTACGCACCTGCAACAGCTCAGAAAAATATCAATTTAGAAATCCTTGAGTCAATACGGATTCCTATTCCCCCCCTCGCCGAACAATCCCGCATCGTCGCCCGTGTCACCGAGCTACGCGCCCTGTGCCAGCGGTTGCGCGACAAGCTCACCCAGGCGCGCCGCACCCAAACCCAGCTGGCGCAGGCATGGGTAGAGCAGGCTGCAGCATAGTCACGACTTACACAAAACGGGTTCAGGCAGGATGACTGCCTCAGGAGCAGGTCGTTGCTGCAATCTTGTTTGCACAAGTCCTGGCAGGTGCGTTGTAGAGATTCAAAAAAATAGCGGCTAGCGCTTTATCCATAAGCGCCAGCCGCTATTTCCATGCATTTCATGATGGGGCAGGGCGTTGCCGCCCCGCCGTCAGGGGCTTGATCAGAACAGATCCATGGGCAATGCCATCACGCTGGCGGCGCCGTTGATCACGGCATCGGCCTGGCCGGGCACGCGGGTCAGGATATGTTCGGCGTAGAACTGTGCCGTGGCCAGCTTGGCCTGCATGAAGGCCGTGTCCTGGCCCTTGGTCAGCAGGTCCTGCGCGGCCAGCACCGAGCGGCCCAGCTGCCAGCCGGCGACCAGATTGCCGGTGAGCATCAGATAGGGGACGCTGCCGGCATAGGCCGCATTGGGGTCGGCCTTGGCCTTGGCCACGATGAAGTCCACCACCTGCACAAAGGCCTGGCGGGCCTGGGCCAGATTCCTGGCAACGGCCTTGGCCGTATCGGTTCCGCTGGCGATGAGGGCTGCCTCGGTCTTCTCGATCTGGGCGGCAATGGCCTTGGCGGTCTGGCCGCCATCACGTGCGGTCTTGCGGCCGACCAGGTCATTGGCCTGGATGGCGGTCGTGCCTTCATAGATGGTCAGGATCTTGGCGTCGCGGTAGTACTGGGCGGCGCCGGTCTCCTCGATGAAGCCCATGCCGCCATGCACCTGCACGCCCAGGCTGGTGACCTCCAGGCTCATCTCGGTGCTGTAGCCCTTGACCAGGGGCACCATGAATTCATAGAAGCTCTGGTTGGCCTGGCGCACTTCGGCATCCGGGTGGTGGTGGGCGGCATCGTAGGCGGCAGCAGCCGTGGTGGCCATGGCGCGGCAGCCCTCGTTGCTGGCACGCATGGTCATCAGCATGCGGCGCACATCGGGGTGGTGGATGATGGTGGCGCTGGCCTTGACCGAGCCGTCGACGGGGCGGCTTTGCACGCGCTCCTTGGCGTAGGCCACGGCGTGCTGGTAGGCCCGCTCGGCCACGGCCAGGCCCTGCAGGCCCACGGCATAGCGCGCGGCGTTCATCATGATGAACATGTATTCGAGACCGCGGTTCTCCTCGCCCACGAGGTAGCCGATGGCTCCCCCGTTGTCGCCAAATTGCAGCACGGCCGTGGGCGAGGCCTTGATGCCCATCTTGTGCTCGATGCTGACGCAGTGCACATCGTTGCGCTTGCCCAGGGAGCCGTCCTGGTTCACGAGGAACTTGGGCACGACAAACAGGCTGATCCCCTTGACGCCTTCGGGGGCGCCGGCCACGCGGGCCAGCACCAGGTGGACGATGTTGTCCGCCATATCGTGCTCGCCATAGGTGATGAAGATCTTGGTGCCGAAGACCTTGTAAGAACCGTCGCCCTGGGGTTCGGCCCTGGTGCGCACCAGGGCCAGGTCGGAGCCGGCCTGGGGCTCGGTCAGGTTCATGGTGCCGGTCCACTCGCCGGTGACCAGCTTTTCCAGGTAGGTGGACTTGAGCGCGTCGCTGCCCGCAGTCAGCAGCGCCTCAATGGCGCCGTCGGTCAGCAGCGGGCACAGCGCAAAGCTCAGGTTGGCGCTGTTGAGCATCTCGATGCAGGCCGCGCCAATGGTCTTGGGCAGGCCCTGGCCGCCAAAGTCGGCAGGATGCTGCAGACCCTGCCAGCCGCCTTCGGCGTACTGCCTGAAGGCATCGGCGAAGCCGGGAGTCGTCGTGACCACACCATCCTTGAAGGAAGAGGGGTTGAGGTCGCCGGGAACATTCAGGGGGGCGACCACGCCTTCGCAAAGCTTGGCGCATTCTTCGAGAACGGCCTGCGCGGTTTCCAGCCCTGCATCTTCAAAGCCGGGAATCTGGGCGACCTGCTCGATCTGGGCCAGGTGCTCCATGTCGAACAGCATGTCTTTGATGGGCGCTTTGTAGGTCATCGTCTCTGTTTCCTTGAATACTGGCCCGGCTGGCTGCCAGACCTGGGTTGTGCCTTGGATTGTTGGGGATGTTGCCTGCCACCGACGGCAGGGGCTTCCCTCGACTTCATGTCCGGTGCCTGACAAGAATGCCAGGCCCTCGCATTGGTTTGACGTTTACGTAAACGGAATGATTCTAGAGGCTGAGACGGGCTTGTCGCAGTCGCAGACGCGCAATATGGTGGCCAACGCTTGCGGCAAGCTTTCAATCAAAGAGAAACTTTGAAGTTAACTTTTTGCGCCTGGTATTTACCCGTGGTGTCGCGTAAAGACAAGAGAGCGGCGTTCCCGGGAAATGTCCTGGAGACGAATTCCCTTAAATTCAACCCAGTCTGAATGGAGGAATACCGGGGATATGGCTTAAGTCATTGATTCGTATTGCTTCTGTTCGAGGTGAGGCCGTGTGCCGTATCACCTTTTGATTGGTATCTGACTGGGAGTTTGTATGGCTAAAGTAATCCGCTATCACGAAGTTGGCGGCCCCGAGGTGTTGCGACAGGAAGAAATTGAAGTCGGCCAACCCGGTCCGGGCCAGGTCCGTCTCAAGCAAGGCGCTGTGGCCTTGAACTTTGCCGATACCTATTTCCGCTCAGGCCTGTATCCCGCTCCTTTGCCCGCGGGTGTGGGCAGCGAGGCTTGCGGCACGATCACGGCCGTGGGCGACGGCGTGACGGATTTCAAGGTCGGCGACCGCGTGACCTATACCGGCGCACTGAACACCATCGGCGCTTACGCCACGGAGCGCCTGATTTCTGCTGCCCCCCTGATCCGTCTGCCTGACAACATCAGCTTTGAAACTGCAGCAGCGATCACCATGCGTGGGCTGACGGCGGCTTACCTTATGCGTCGCATCTGGGACTTCAAGAAGGGCGACACCATTTTGCTGCATGCTGCGGCCGGTGGTGTGGGCCTGCTGGTGTCGCAGTGGGCAAGGCTGGAAGGCCTGAACGTGATCGGCACAGTCTCCAGCGATGCCAAGGCCGAAGTGGCCAAGGCCAACGGCTGCGTTCACACCATCAACTACAGCCATGAAGACGTGGCCAAGCGCGTGCGTGAACTGACGGACGGTGTGGGTGTGAATGCCGTCTTCGACAGCGTGGGCAAGGACACTTTCGAGGGTTCGCTCAACAGCCTGAAGGTGCGCGGGCTGATGGTCTGTCTGGGTACGGCCTCGGGCTCCATTGCGCCATTCAACCCGCAGATTCTGGCCGGCAAAGGCTCGCTCTTCCTGACGCGTCCTGCATCGGCGCATTACATCGCCGACCCTCTGGAGCGTGCAGAACTGGCCAACGAGCTGTTCGCCCATGTGGCCGAAGGCCGCATCAAGGTGGACATCAGCAAGCGCTATGTGCTGGAAGACGCCGTGCAGGCTCACCGCGACCTGGAAGCCCGCAAGATTGTGGGATCGGCCATCTTCACGCTCTGAGATACCGAAGGCAGCAGGGCGATATGAGAAGGGCTGAGCCATTCAGCCCTTTTTGCATCAACCCCGGTGATTGCCCAAAGAAATAAATGCCATGACTCAAAGCTCTGCTGCAACGACATTGCAGGTCGACTTTTCGCTGGACCTGATCTGCCCCTGGTGCTGGATCGGTCTGCGCAATCTGCTGGCCGCCCGCGAAATGTTGCTGACCAGATACCCTGATCAGCCGCTGACCATCCATTGGCATGCAGATGCTCTGCTGCCCCAGATCCCGGAGCATGGAGTGCCTTACCAGGCCTTCTACGAAGCGAGACTGGGCGGTCCCAGGGCCGTGGAGGTTCGCCGTGCCCAGGTGCGCTCGGCGGCCCACGCGGCGGGCCTGCAGATCAATCATGCGCTGATTGAGACCTTCCCCAGCACGCGCCTGGTCTGTGCGTTGGTCAACTACGCCCAGACTCTGCTCGACGGCGAATCCATGATCCGCTTTGTGGAGTCCATCTTTGCCGCCTACTTTGTGCAGGGCCGCGATATAGGCTCGGTCATGGTGCTGCAGCAGCTGGCGCACTCGGCAGCACTGGACTGGAATCCTTCCCGCTTTGATGCGCTGCGCTACCAAAGCGAGGCCGGCCATACCGGCGGCGTACCGCATATGGTGTTCAACCAGCGCCTGCAGGTGACGGGCGCTGTGGCGCCCGCAGAGCTGCTGCGCGCCATGGAGCATGCCCGTGTTGCCGACAGCATCTTCGCCTGATTCCGCATTGCTGGCCGCCGGCGCCGTGCGGGATTTGCCGCCGGGCGGGCGAAAGCTGGTCTTCACGCCTGGTGGCCAGAGCATCTTGCTGCTGAATGTCGAAGGCGAGTTCTATGCCTTGGAGAACAGCTGCCCGCATGCGGGTGCCTCCATGGCCGGCGGCAATTGCGATGCGCATGTGCTGAGCTGCCCCGCGCATGGACTCAAGTTCGATATCCGCAGCGGCAAGTGCACGGCATCGCCGCAGATGACGATCCCTCTCTACGAAGTTCTTGTCAGACAGGGACTGCTCTGGCTCAAGCCGCCTGACAACTGCCGATAAGCCATCGAGCGCTGATGTGCGATGAAAAGGCCTGCGGATTTTCTCTGCGGGCCTTTTTCCATGGTTTCAGGATTGATGTCCTCTGGCAGCAACCGGCAGGCGCCGGTTGCCATGGATGGGGCTCAGAACGTGTGGCGAATGCCGATGTCAAAGCCCGAAGCATTGCCGCCTGCGACTGGAATCGGGCCTTGCAGTGCGCCCGTGGCTACCGGCAGGTTGATGCTGCCGCGGTTGTCTACATAGGCATAGGTGCCGTAGAGTGCGGTGCGCTTGGAGAGGTTGTGCACATAGCCCACGGCGTACTTGTTGGAGCTGCTGCCGCTGTTGTCATTGCGGGTCAGGCGCATGAAGCTCATGGGAATGTTGCCGTTGCCGACCTTCCAGATGGCACCCAGCTGCCAGTAGCGGACATGGTCGGCATTGTCCAGGCCTGCGAGGCGGTTGCCGGTGCGGTGATCGGCAGCCAGAACCATGAGGCGGTGGCCTTCCCAGAGGTAGGAGGCGGCGGCATTGATCTGCCTGTAATCGTCTGCGGCGCGGTTCTTGGTGGTCGTGATGGCGACGGCGGCATCCCAGTTATCGCCTCCATAGCCCAGGCGTGCACCATAGACGCGGCCGTCCTGACGGTTGGGGTCGGCATCGTTTTCGCCGAATGCCGTCATCAACTGATAGAACAGGCCCTTGCAGCTGGAGCTGGAGCAGCCGGGCGAGAGGTAGCCAATGCTGTTCGATGCCCGAAAGCCCGTCACCGTGGTGCCGTGCAGCACATGCAGGCTCATGCCCACGCCCAGGCGGAAAGGGTCGTAGTTGAACATGTTCCAGAAGGCGGGTACATAGTCGCGGCCCAGGCGCACTTCGCCCCATTGCTTGCTCTGCAGATAGACCAGGGCCTTGCGGTTGAAGCTCAGGCCGTTGCTGCTGCCTGCTCCCGAAGGCTGGTTGTTGGTGTTGGAGGCCTGGCCGGTTCCGTTGTCGGTGTTGAGTCCTGCTTCCAGATCAAAGCCGGCGGCCAGGCCGCTGCCGAGGTCTTCGCGACCCTTGAAGCCCAGGCGACTGGCCTGATTGCCGCTGGAGGTCAGCATCTGGCGCGAGCCCGCACCTGCGCCGCGGTAATTGGATACGGCCATATCCACCACGCCATAGACCTGCACGGACGATTGTGCCGAGGCCGCCAGCGGCGCCAGCGTGCATGCGATAGCGCTCAGTGCATTGAAAGCCATTTTTTTTGTAGTCATTCATGTCTCCTTGAACCGTTGAAAAAAGATGCCTGATGGCAAACCGACGAAAAACACAGCATGGAAAGGTCGGGCCTGGGGATGGGTTGAGGGCGCAGGCAAGCCTCCAGCGCTAATCCCGCAAAAGGACTTGAGCCGGGTGCAACTGCCCACGGTGCCAAGGGGGGCACCGGACAGAGGTCTTGAATCAGATAAGTAATGGAGCCGCTTGAGAGCAACTGCTCAAGGGCCCGGGCCTCAGTTTCCGGGCTTGTAGCCTATGGACTTGAGCAGGGCTGCCTGCTTGCGGCTGGCCTCTTTGAGGTCGGCCGTCATTTCTGCCGTGGTAAGGGGCTGGCCGGGCTCCATGCCCACCGTGGCGAGCTGTCTGAGCACGGACTCCTTGCGGAAATGTGCCAGCGCCACATCCTGCAGCTTCTGCTGGATGACGGCCGGGGTTTGAGGGTGGGACCACAGGGCGAACCAGCCGGGTTTGGACAGCTGGGAATAGCCCAGCTCCGTGAACGTCGGCACGTCGGGCAGGGCCTGCAGGCGGGTCGGGTAGACGGCGGCCAGTGCCTTGATCTTGCCGCTGCGAATCAGGGACAGCGAAGTAGTGACGCCATCGAACATCACCGGGATATGACCCCCCATGAGGTCGACCAGCGCAGGGGGCGAACCCTTGTAGCCCACATGGCGCATATTGATCTTGGCCAACTGCCCCAGCAGCATGCCCGAGGTGTGACCCTTCAGGCCCGTGGCGTAGGAGGCAAAGTCCACGCCGTCGCGTTGCTGTCTGGCGTAGCTGACGAATTCGGGCAGGGTCTGGAACGGCAGATCCTTGTTGGCGACCATGACCAGTCCGGTGCGTGTGAGCTGGGCCAGCGGCGTCAGGTCCTTGAACGGGTCGAAACTGACTTTCTGGGCCAGGGGCGCCTCGCTCAGCGCTCCGTCCTGGATCACGAGGAAGGTATAGCCGCTCTTTCCATGCGACTTGAGGTCCTGGATGCCGATGGCCCCCGAGGCACCGGCCTTGGATTCCACGATCACGGGCTGTTTGAGCTCTTGCTGCATGCCCTCTGCCAGCAGACGGGCCAGGGTGTCGGCCGTGCCGCCGGCAGGCCCGGTGACGATCAGGCGTATGGGCTTGGTCGGCCAGTCCACGTTCTGCTCGGCCTGTGCGGGCAAGGCCAGGCTGGCGGCCACGGCCATGACGGCCAGGCCTAGTTTCCGGCGCAGTGCGCGAGAACCTGCGGTGTCCACTGAATTGCGTGAGGCGGGTGTCGTTGCCTTCATTGCTTGTCTCCTTCAATGGGGAGATCTGGCTCCCCATCTGCGCGCACCTTTTATATCTTGTGGGTGGCTGCGCATTCATCGTGATGGTCTTCAGGCGGCTCAGGCCGTTGGCTCGGGCTGTCGGGCTTCGATCCGAGCCTGCAAATCCTCGAGCAGCTGTTTTGCCTGCAGCCAGGGGCCGTGGCCCGAGGCCGGGTTCAGGTGGCCCTGGGGGCCCAGCTCCACCAGCTCGCTGCCCCAGTCGCGCGCAAAGCCACGCGCGCGCTCCAACTGGGTCAGCGGGTCATTGCTGCTGGCTGCCAGCAGTGTGGGAAATGGCAGGCGCTGACGCGGGATGGGCGTCCAGCCGTGCGCTGCCAGCACATCCTTGGTGGGGTAGCCGGCAGGCATCTGGGTTTCCACATCGGCTGGGGCTGCAAGCAAGGCTCCGAGAATGGGGCGGGCCCGGCGCAGCGCCCAGTGCGCGACCATCATGCATCCGGCGCTGTGTGCCACGATGATGACGGGGCCGTCGATACCGTCCAGTGCGCGGTCGATCGCGTCCAGGCGGGCCTGGCAACTGAGCTTGTCCTGCTCCAGCGGTGGCACGGTGACGCAGGGGACGGACTGCGCAGTCAGCTCCTTGGCCAGCAGCGTCTGCCAGTGCTCTTCCACATGGTCGCGCAGGCCGGGGATGATGAGAATCGTGTGCTTCAAGGTCATCTTCTGTCTCCTGGCTCAGTCCGTGGGGCCGCCGATGATGGCGGTGCGTTCCATCTTGCGGTGGCAGGGCTGGTAGTCCATCACGGCGTAGTGCTGGGTGGAGCGGTTGTCCCAGAAGGCCACGCTGTTTTTGCTCCATTTGAAGCGCACCTGGTACTCGGGAATCATGGCCTGGCTGGTCAGGTAATTGAGCAGTTGCGAGGAGCCGGGCGATTTGTCCAGGCCGAAGCGCACATTGGCAGGTGTGTTGTAGTTGGTGAAATGGGTGGTGAAGCTGCTGTTGACGAACAGAATCTTCTCGCCGGTTTCGGGGTGGATGCGGACCACGGGGTGCTCGGCGTCGGGGTATTGGGCCTTGAGTGCCAGGCGTTTTTCGATAGGCATGACGGCACCAAAGCTCGCTTCGATGCTGTGGCGGGCACGCAGATGCTCGATCTTGACCTTGATGTCGGCTGGCAGGTTCTCATAGGCCATCACCATGTTCACCCACATGGTGTCGCCGCCCACGGGCGGGCATTCAACGCAGCGCAGCACGCAACCCATGGGGGGCTGCTCGCGCCAGGTGGCATCGGTGTGCCAGGAGTTCTCGTTGCGGTCCAGAGGATTGTCGGGAGTCTTGTAGATCTGCACCAGGCCAGGGTACTCGGGGTGGCTTCCCACCACCGGGTGGTCTTCCAGCTCGCCAAATCTGCGCGCAAACGCCACATGCTCGGCGCGTGTGATGTCCTGGTCGCGGAAAAAGATCACGCGGTGCTTGAGCAGTGCCTGGCGGATTTCGGCCATCAGGCCTTCGTCCTCGGCGGCTGCTCCCAGGTGAACATTGGACAGCTCCGCACCGATGGAGCAGGTCAGAGGATTGACTTCCAGCGAGCGGGTCAAAGAGCTGGAGCGGATAAGGGCGGGTGCTGCGCCAACCTCGTTTTTCATGGGGAAGTCTCCTTATAGAATCAATGTCGCCAGTGTGAAAACTCCCCTCGATCGGCGCTTGTCATTACATGACTGGTGCTTTGCAATTAGTGCCAAGTTAGTGAAACCCCATGGCCTCTCTCGTTCGCGCAGCCTGCCTGACCAATTACGCCGAAGTCGCCCAGGCTTCGGGGCTGAATGGCGCGCGCATGCTGCTCGATGCCGGCCTGAGCCCTGGTGTGCTCGACGAGCCGGATCTGATGATTCCGGTGGACAAGGTGGGGCGTTTGCTGCAGGCCTCGGCCACGCAGTCGGGCAATGAAAGCTTCGGTCTGTGCATGGCGCGCTCGCGCCTGCTGTCGAATATGGGGCCGGTGGGCCTGCTGATTCGCGATCAGGCCACGCTGCGCGATTCGTTGAATCTGCTGGTGCGTCATCTGGCCCTGCTCAACGGCGCCATGACGCTGGAGCTGGACGAGCAGGCCGACACGGTGCTGATCCGTGAGCTGTTGCTGGCCGGCCGTGCCCATGAGCCTACGCGTCAGCGCGTGGAGCTGGCGCTGGGCGTGATGGTGCGCGCCATTCGGCAGCTGATAGGTCGCGACTGGCAGCCTCGCATGGTGTGTTTCGAGCACGCGGCGCCCAAGGACCTGAGCATGCATCACCTGATGTTCGGCCCGCGCGTGGAGTTCAATCAAGAGTTCAACTGCATTGTTTGCGCCAAGGCCGATCTCGATACGCGCAACGAGTTTGCCGACCCCGCCATGGTGCGCTACGCCCAGAAGCTGCTGGAGTCCGTGGCTCCCATCAGCGAGGAAGCAGTGCTGGACGATGTGCGCCGCACCATCTTGCTGCTGTTGCCCAGTGGTCGCTGCAGCATTGAGAAAGTCAGCGAGCACCTGGGTGTGGTGCCACGCACCATTCAGCGCCGGCTGATGGAAAAGGGCCAGAGCTTTTCCTCGCTGATGAACGATATCCGCAAGGAGCTGGCCGTGCGTTATGTGTTCGAGACCAACCGCTCTCTGACCGAAGTGGCAGAGCTGCTGGGCTTTACCGCTCCCAGCAGTTTTTCACGCTGGTATCTGAGCCAGTTTGGCTGCAGTGCCAAGGACAGCCGTGCCAAGGGGCAGACGGAAGGCACAGGCGGCGCATAAAAAAGCGGGCCGCAGGGGCCCGCCAAACACACTACCAAAGTACCGCCCCCAGGGAGAGGGCGGCTACGCCAGCGTCCTTCAGGTGCCGGCGATTCTGAGCTTGCTCAGAATTTTGCGGTTCTGCTCCACCGTGTTCAGCATTTTCTGTTGCAGCTCCGTCATCGTGCTGGGCTGGGGTGCGTCAAAGCCCTGGGTTTTGAGCTGCGCCTGAAACCTGGCGGATTGAGTCACCTTGTCCATTTCTTGGCGCACCTTCTGGATCAGGGCCGGGGGCGTGCTGCTGAGCACGAACAGTCCCACACTGGCATCGGGCAGCACGAAGTCGGGCATGTTCTGCTCGGCAAAGCTGGGTACATCGGGTAGCAGGCGCGAGCGGTTGGGCGAGACTACGCCCAGGGCCTTGACCTTGCCGGCCTTGACCAGCGGGGCTGCATTGGTCACCACTTCAAAGGTCAGCTGTACCTGATTGCCGATCAGGTCGACGATGGCAGGGGCCGAGCCTTTGTAGGGTACGGCGGTGATCTTGCCGCCGCTTTTCTCGCTCAGCAGCTCACCCAGCATGTCGGAACGGGTGCCGGGGCTCAGGTTGGCGACATTGATAGTGCCGGAGCTCTTTTTTGCATAGTCCAGCACCTCCTGAATCCTGTTGGGGGGGAAGCTGTTGTTGGCCACCAGCATATGCACCATGGAGGCAACATCCGAGACATAGGTGAATGTCTTGCGCACGTCAAACGGCGTCTTCACGGTGAGTGGAAAGTCGGTCCAGATGCTGGAGGGCGCAATCATCAGCGTGTGCCAGTCGGCAGGTGCGTTCATCACGGCGCGCTCGGCAATCACGGCCGATCCGCCGGGTTTGTTGTCGACGACCACGGGCTGGCCCAGATTGGTCTGCAGATGATCGGCCACCAGGCGCGCCACACCATCGGTGATGCCACCTGGAGGCGCTGGAACGATGAGGCGAATGGGTTTGGTAGGCCAGACAGGTGTTGGGGTCTGGGCCTGTGCCGCCGTGATGGCCATCATGCCGGCGCATAGAACGGTGGCGCAGGAACGCAGGTTTTGAACCACGCTGCGCATGGGGTGCTTGCGTGATGGTGTGGCGGGGTCTGCGAGATTCACAGCGCTTGTCATTGAGGTCTCCTGTCGTTTTTCATGGGGGCAGACATTCGGCATGACGCCGATCTCTGTCTCGCAGGGGGGCAGACCCAACAAATAGTTGATCCGCTGAAGCTGCCGGCATGTCCCTGCGCTCTTGTGCTTGGGGTGTAGGAATGCACCAATTCATGATGGAGGCCCGCAAGTTCGGTGACTTGGCGTTTCATGCCTGCGACTTCGCATTTGATGACTGCAGTACTCCGCACTTACCCGATGCTGGGCTGCAGCCTGCATGGCTTCGAGCGTGCTTGAGGCGCGGTATGGGCGCCTTGCAATCGGAGCTGCGAGGAGGGGGAGATAGCAGGTTGCCGATGCTGCGCAGCACTTGTCTGGGCTTTTGCAGTGCATGAACCGCTGTCGTCTCTCTGTTGCCTGCCCCAATCACCTTCAGGCATGGTTTGCCGGTGTTGTCGCGTTTGAGAAAGCGCGTGTCTTGAAATGCAAAGTGGCATCTCACACGGCATTTGATACTGGCATCACGCATCGGCAATGGCCTGAAATCGGCTGATGCAGTTTGTCCAGACACTGATTTTTCGCACTCAAACCGGAGACAACAACCATGAACTTTCTCGACGGTCACCTGTATCCCGAAAACCAGCAGCCGCTGATCATCACTGCGGCTCCCTACGCGCCGGGCTGGATTCCCTCGGACTTTCCCGAGGACATCCCCATCACCATGGAAGAGCAGATCCAGAAGGCCGTGGACTGCTATGAGGCAGGCGCTACCGTGCTGCACCTGCATGTGCGTGAAGACGACGGCAAGGGCAGCAAGCGTCTGTCCAAGTTCAACGAGCTGATTGCCGGTGTGCGTGAGCGTGTGCCCGAGATGATCATCCAGGTGGGCGGCTCCATCAGCTTTGCGCCTGAAGGCCCGGACGGCGAAGCCAAGTGGCTCTCCGACGATACCCGCCATATGCTGGCCGAGCTGACACCCGTGCCCGATCAGGTGACGGTGACCGTCAACACCACGCAGATGAACGTGACCGAGCATGCCGGCGAAGATGACTTCCGCGGTGTCTCGCGCGGCTTCCCGCATCTGCACAAGACCTACAAGGACATGATTGTTCCTTCGAACCCCAGCTTTGTCGAAGAACATATCCGCCGCCTGTCCGAAAAGGGCATCCAGAGCGCCTTCCAGGTCTACAACATCAACAGTTTCGAGACCATAGAGCGCATGATCCGCCGCGGCGTCTACAAGGGCCCGCTGGTCATGAACTGGGTCGCCATCAGCGGCGGCATGGACCAGGCCAATATCTACAACCTGGCCAATATGCTGCGCGCCGTGCCCGACAACGCCATCGTGACCGTGGAGAGCTCGGTGCTGAACGTGCTGCCCATCAACATGATCGGCATGGCCCTGGGTCTGCATGTGCGCTGCGGTATCGAAGACGTGTTGTGGAACCAGACCCGCACCGGCAAGATGAGCACTGTGGAGCAGATCAGGCAGCTGGTGCGCATTGCGGGCGAGTTTGGTCGCCCGATTGCCACGGCCCGGCAGGCCCGCGAGATCAAGCAGATCGGCGTGTTCTACGAAACCGCCGACGAAACCCTGGCCAGGAACGGCTTCGCGCCCAACCGCAAGGGCGCCAACCAGGGCTTTCTGCGCAAGCCCATGGACGCTATGGCCTGAGTCTCAAAGCTCGGATGACTGGGCCCGGCTCATCAGCCAAGGGCTAGCCGCTGTGCGCTTGTCACGCTTGCCTGGTGGATGCGTGGCCAGGCGCCTGGCCCCGCCGACTTCCTTGAGAAGTCGGCTTTTTTATTCTTCTGGATTCAAGCCCGCAGATAAAGGTCTTCGCCACGCACATTGCACTCCCGCAGGATTTCTCCGGCCGCCAGCAGCTCGTCCAGATGCTGGGAGATGCTGCGCTTCTCGGCCCCCAGCACCCAGGGCGCATCAAAGCCTTGCGGGTAGAGCAGGCGCTGCTCCACCATCTGCGAGAGCGTCAGGGGCCGCTGCGCCAGCCATTCGAGAATGCGTGCACCGCGCTCGTCAATGACCGCAGCAAAGCGCTTGAGGTCTCGCAGAAACGTCTCACGCTCGGTGTAAATGCCCTTGTGGTGAGAAGTCACCCAGACCTGGGCATCGATCTCCGGCAGCCGTGCCAGGCTGCGGCGAAAGTCCGCCAGACAGGAGCAGGCGTCGCCATAATAGGGCCCGAAGCCCGTCAGGTCGATATCGCCGATAAAGGCAACACCCTCGGGCTCGATCAGCAGCACGGTATGGCCGGCGGTATGGCCAGGCATATGAATAGCGTGAATCTGCGACTGGCCCAGCTCCCAGACGGCTCCATCTTCGTAGCCGCAGGCATCGGGTCTGGGGGCGTAGAAGAAATCGCTCTCCAGCTTGCTGCGCATGATGCTGGCCTGCGCAGAATCGGCCCAGCCGAAGGTGGCAACCAGACCCTCCCAGCTTTACAAGGCCGCCAGATCGCCGACGTGAGCAAAGACCTGTGCGTCTGGCAGGCGGTGCAGGCCGGCCATATGGTCCTCATGCACATGGCCCATCACCACCAGCTCGGCGGCATCGAACTCGGCCCCGATATGGTTGGCAACGATAGGCGTATCCAGCGCTGCCAGCGTATCGCTGCCGCGAATCATGATCTGGTTGCCGTCCGGATACTTGCCGCCCTTGGCGCCGCGAAACACCGTCACGCGGCCAAACTGGTGGCGCCGTATGTCTGTCTGGGCTGTGTCGATGGGATGCATCATGGTCTGAGAGCAGGAAAGTGAAGCCGGCTTCTGCGAAGATTAAGACCTTGGATGTATTTGCGCTGTCACCACAGCGCTTTGAAAGACGAGTCGGAGATGACCCAACAGGACAAACAGGCTCAGGAAGCCCATCTGATCGAGCACCCCATCAAAAGCGAGCTGGTGCATCAGGGCAGTTTTCTGCAGGTGAGGCTCGATACCGTGCGCCTGCCCCATGGCGGGCAGGCCACGCGTGAGTATGTGGTGCACCCCGGCGCCGTGGTGGTGATAGGCCTGCTCGACGATGGCCGCGTGCTGCTGGAGCGGCAGTTCCGCTACCCCGTGGGCCGGGTCATGACGGAGTTTCCCGCAGGCAAGCTCGATGCGGGCGAGCAGCCGCTGCTCTGCGCCCAGCGCGAGCTGCTGGAGGAGACCGGTTACAGCGCGCGCGAATGGGCCTATGCCGGGCCCATGCACCTGGCGATCGGCTACTCCGACGAGATCATTCACATCTTCTTCGCGCGCGGCCTGACTGCAGGCGAGCGCCAGCTCGATGCCGACGAGTTTCTCGATGTCTGCAGCATGACGGCTGCCGAGCTGCTGGACGGCGTGCGTAGCGGCCAGGTCACCGATGCCAAGACCTTGAGCTGCTGTCTGTGGCTGCAGAATGTGCAAAGCGGTGCCTGGTCCCTGGAGTGGAAGCCGGCTTGACTTTTTGATAGCTGCTTGCGTACGTTAAAAATGGGTTTCAGCTATGAAAGTGCCTGAAATTCATGCCGGTCAGGCGCTAGCTGCTTCTTTTTCGGGATTGCCTGATACCGGCCAGTGTTTGTCGTCGGGTGATGACAGACACAGCATGACCTTCCTATAAACTGGTGCCATGCACCATGGCGTGCCACCTCTATTTGAATGAAGGTTGCAGTCTGAAGCGGTGTTCAGGAGTGTTTCATGGAATCGTCAGAGCTTGAGGATGACAGCGTTTTCGAGAGTGCGGCCGAGTTGTTCAAGGCCATGGCCGCGCCCATGCGGCTGAAGATCATCAGCGCGTTGTGCAACGGAGAGAAAAACGTCTCCGAGCTGCTGGCCTCCATAGACACGACCCAGCCCAATATGTCGCAGCATCTGAACACGCTGTACCAGTCCGGCATTCTGGGGCGCAGGCGCGAAGGGGTCAGCATCTACTACTTCATCGCCAACGAGAAGGTCGTCCATATGTGCCGCACCATCTGCGTGCAGATTGCCATCGAACAGAACTGATGGCTTGACCCCTGAAAAAGAAAAGGCGCACCAGGCGCCTTTTTTCATGGCCGTATGCGCCTCAGGGCTTGAGGTAGACAAAGCCCTCCCTGGCCTGCAGGCGCGCCACTTCGGCCACCCCGGAGGGGACGACCGAGGCTTCCATCAGCAGGCTGGAGGCTTCGAGCTTGCGTGTCTGCAGCGTGTTGTTGCAGACCTTGAACTCCACGCCGCGCCCCGCCAGTGCGCTGACCTGGCCGCTGAACTCGCGGCCCCTGCTGTCCTTGGCATTGTTCAGCAGAAAGTCTATGCCGGGCCCATGGGTGACCACCACGATCTTGTCCGTGGGCGAGGCATTGAGTTCGTTGGTGATATTAGCGAGTATGGCGGCCGCGGTCTCCACTCCGGTGTTGACGTGATAGACCACTTTCACATCCTGAGCGGCGGCAATCGCCGTACACAGGGCAAAGCTCAGGGCAACAAGTTGGCGCTTCATCGAAGGTTTCCTGTGGTGTCTGTAGGCATCAGGGAAGATGCTGCTGGTTAAATATTGCCACTTGCTTATATTAACGATGACGCAAACATTCAAAAATAGGGCAAGCGCTAGTGGCGACATTAGTGGCGGCATTCATGCATGACGCGCTGCCCATGCAAGGGAGACAAAGCCATGACAAGCTGGGCAGGGGCGGCGCTGAGGAGCTTTGCAGGAATGGCAATCGCAGCGGCCATCGCAGCGCCAGGTACAGCGGCAGCGCATGATGCAGCCCCCCGGCCGCTCATGCCGCAAGCGGTCAGCAAGCACATGATGGAGTTGCAACAGGTGGCTGCCAATGTGTTTTTTGTGCAGGGTGTATCGGCGCTGGGCAGTCCGGCCAATCGCAACTTCATCTCCAATGCAGGCTTTGTCATCACCCATGACAGCGTGGTCGTGATCGATGCGCTGGGTTCGCCCGCACTGGCCGAGGAGCTGGTGCAGAAAATCCGTACGCTGACGCCCAAGCCCATCAGCCATGTGCTGCTGACCCACTATCACGCCGACCACATCTATGGCCTGCAGGTGTTCGAGGCGCTGGGCGCAAAGATCGTGGCCCATGTTCAGGCGCGTGAATACATCAACTCGGAAACCGCGCATCTGCGGCTTGAGGCTTCGCGCAAGGATCTGGCACCCTGGGTCGACCGGAGCACGCGCCTGGTGCCGGCGAGTCAATGGGTGTCGGGCGACAGTTCCACGCTGAAGGTGGGGGGCGTGGACTTTGTGCTGCAGCATATGGGGCCATCGCATACGCCGGAGGATACGGCCATCTTCCTGCCGCAAAGCGGTGTGCTGTTCATTGGCGATGTGGTGTTTCGCAACCGCATTCCCTATGTGGGCCAGGCCGACAGTCGCCACTGGATTGCCGCACTTGATGAGCTGCTCAAGCTGCCCGTAAAGGTCATGGTGCCGGGCCACGGTCCGGCCTCCGAGCAGCCGCGCCAGGATATGCAGCTGACGCGAGACTATCTGCACTATCTGCGCGAGGCCATGGGCAAGGCCGCAGCCAACCTCGACCCATTCGACGAGGCCTATCAGGCGACGGACTGGTCCAGGTTCTCGGTCTACCCGCTATTCAAGGAAGCCAATCGCATGAATGCCTACAACACCTTCTTGCTGATGGAGCAGGAAAAGCCGTGATGGAAACAGCCAGCTCCTTTCGTGCCCGTAGAAGACTGTGCTTGCAGTTGCTGCTGGCGGGCGCGGCCCCGGCGTGGGCGGCGCTCGATGCCTCGGAGCGCCTGCTGCCCACCAGCCAGAGCCTGCAGCACGACCTGGCCTTGGCGCAGGCTGGCAAGCAGCCGCTGGTGGTGATGGCAAGCCTGCACGGCTGCCCGTTCTGCAAGCTGGTGCGCGAGCATTACCTGCTGCCGTTGCAGCAGTCCGGGGCTGTGGTGACCCAGATTCATTTTTTGTCGCCGGAGCCTTTGCGGGACTGGAATGGCGTGGCGACCACGCATGGCGGCATGGTCAGGCAACTGGAGATCGAGGTTGCTCCCACCGTGCTTTTTTATGGGGCAGGGCGGCGGGAAGTGGCTGATCGCCTGATTGGCAGCTCCATCCCCGATTTCTATGGCGCTTATCTGGATGGGCGCATGAAGATTGCCCGGGCTGCGGTGCAGGGGCGCTGAGCCGGGGATGGGTATCGCTGTTCCTATTTGGAATAACAAGGGTTAGCGCGGGATCTCAAATCTGACGAGCTGTTGGATACTTTAAATAACAACATGCTTATATATAAATATAAGGAGGCGAAGCGATGAAGACTGCATCCTGGCTGGGTGGCTTGACGGTGTTGCTGGGGCTGGCTGTTCCTGCAATGGCGCAGGCAGATCAGGCGCTGGCACAGAAGAACGCCTGCATGGCCTGCCATGCGGCGGACAAGAAACTGGTGGGCCCGGCGTTCCAGGATGTGGCCAGAAAATATGCGGCCCAGGCCGATGCCCAGTCCTATCTGGTCAAAAGCATCAAGGCCGGTGGCTCCGGTAAGTGGGGGCCGGTGCCCATGCCCGCTCAGCCAGCACTCAGCGAGGCCGACACCCAGACGCTGGCAGCCTGGATTCTCAAGGGTTCCAAATGAAACAGGCGTGTCGTGCTTTCCCGGTAAGCGCCATCAACGATCAAAGAGAGAGCTTATGCAAAGCCAGTTGACGGGCAAGGTGCGCAAGGCACCCGAGAATTTTGTGCGGGCGGACGATGTAGGTACGGTGTTTGCCGAAGCCAGGGCAGGTCGGCGTGACTTCATTCGCGGGGCTTTCGCAGCCGCAGCGGCCGGCGCTTCAGCCGTCCATGCGCAGGGTAGGCAGGCCGTGAGTGCTGAGGGAGACCCCAATATTCTGGAGCTGCCCGCGCACAGCAAGGGCCTGGGCCAGCCGGTGGTCACCGACGGCTACGGCAAGCCCTCCAGATACGAGGCCAATGTGCAGCGCCGCCAGAGCCCTGGTCTGACCCAGACCAAGCAGGCCTCGGTATCGTTTGCGCCGCTGCAGTCGCTGTTTGGCATCGTCACGCCCAGCGGTCTGCATTTCGAGCGCCACCATCAGGGCTGGTGGGATATCGACCCTTCCAAGCACAGGCTGATGATCAACGGTCTGGTGAAGAATCCCAAGGTCTTCACCATGGACGAGATCATGCGTCTGCCTTCGGTGTCGCGCTTTCACTTCATCGAATGCGGCGCCAACACCGGCATGGAGTGGGGCAATGTGGCCGTGCCCACGGTGCAGTACACGCACGGCATGCTGTCGTGCAGCGAGTTCACGGGTGTGCCCCTGATCACCCTGCTGGAGATGGCCGGGGCCGATCTGAAAAAAGGCCGTTTCATCCTGGCCGAGGGGGCGGACGGCTCGTCGATGACGCGCACCATTCCCGTGGAGTTGATCACTTCCGGCGAGGTGCTGGTCGCCTATGGCCAGAACGGCGAGATGCTGAGGCCCGAGCAGGGCTATCCGCTGCGCCTGGTGGTGCCGGGCGTGCAGGGCGTGAGCTGGGTGAAATACCTGCGCCGCATCGAAGTGGGCGACATGCCTTATGCAGCCAAGGACGAGGCGATCCACTATGTCGATCTGATGCCGGACGGACAGCACCGCCAGTACTCGAGCATTCAGGAATGCAAGAGCGTGGTCACCACGCCGTCCGGCGGGCAGATGCTGCTGGACAAGGGCTTCTACAACATCACGGGCCTGGCCTGGTCGGGGCGCGGCAAGGTCAGGCGCGTGGATGTGAGCGTGGACGGCGGCCGCAACTGGCGCACGGCCCGGCTCGAAGGGCCGGTGATGGACAAGTGCCTGACGCGCTTTCATCTGGACTGGGTCTGGAATGGCGAGGAATGCATCATCCAGAGCCGCGCCATGGATGAGACGGGCTATGTGCAGCCCAGCTACCAGCAGCTGCGTGCTGCGCGCGGCACACGCTCCATCTATCACAACAATTCCATCCAGTCCTGGGCGGTACGTGCCAACGGGGAGGTCGCGAATGTTCAGCTTGCGTAAACCGCTGGCGCTGCTGGCGCTGCTGGCCATGGGCGTGGCTGCCGGGCCCGCTGCGGCGCAGGGCAAGTCTGCCGAAGACCGCTATCCCGGCGTGGGTCGCAATGCCACGGGCAAGGAGGTTCTGGCCTGGGATATCGACGTGCGCCCGGATTTCAAGGGGCTGCCTCCGGGCTCGGGGTCCGTGCAAAAAGGCATGGACGTGTGGGAGGCGAAGTGCGCGTCCTGCCACGGGGTGTTCGGCGAATCCAACGAGGTGTTCAGTCCGCTGATCGGCGGCACCACGGCCGAGGACATCAGGACAGGACATGTGGCGCGGCTCAAGGATCCGGCCTTTCCGGGCCGCACGACCTTGATGAAGGTGGCCACGGTCTCCACGCTGTGGGATTACATCAATCGTGCCATGCCCTGGAATGCGCCCAAGTCGCTGTCCACCGAAGAGGTGTATGCCGTCACGGCCTATCTGCTCAACCTCGGCGGCGTGGTGCCCGAGAACTTCACGCTCAGCGACAGGAATATCGCCGAAGTACAGCAGAAGCTGCCCAACCGCAATGGCATGACGACCCGGCATGCGCTGTGGCCCGGCAACGAGTTCGGCAAAGACGCCAGGCCCGATGTGCTGGCCACTGCCTGCATGAGCAACTGCGGCCCCGCACCCACGCTGCGCTCGGCCTTGCCCGAGCATGCCAGCAACAACCACGGCAATCTGGCCCAGCAGAACCGGCTGGTCGGTGCCCAGCGCGGCATCGCCACCGATGGCGGTGCCAGCAAGGCCGCGCAGCCAGCGGCCGCCGGGAAATCGGGCAGTGCGGCACCGACGGCCTTGCTGGAAAAGAACGCCTGCATGGCCTGCCATGGCATGACGCAGAAACTCGTCGGCCCGGCCTTCAGCGACATCGCCGGCAAGCACGGCGGCCAGTCGGACTATCTGGCCGGCAAGGTCAAGTCAGGAGGCTCGGGCGTCTGGGGATCAACACCCATGCCGCCCCAGCCCAATCTCAGCGATGCTGATGCCAGGGTGATTGCCCAGTGGCTGGCTGCCGGGGCCAAGCCCTGAGCCCGCTTGTGTGATGTGAATGAAAAGGAGACAACGATGAAACGTAGAGACGCCCTCAAGAACAGCGCGGCCGTGCTCGGCATGCTGATGGCCGCAGGCCTGCTGCCGCAGGCTGCGCAGGCGGCCTATAACAAGGCCGCTTTCGACGCCAAGACCGTGGCCGATGTGCTCAAGGCCATGGGAGCCGCTGCACCTGTCGAGAGCAAGGACGTGACGCTGACGGCGCCCGACATTGCCGAAAATGGTGCCGTCGTGCCCCTGGGCGCAGCGACCAGCCTGCCCAATGTGAAGCAGATGCTGGTGCTGGTGGAAAAGAACCCCAACACGCTGGTGGCGGCCTTCACCGTCAACGAGGCGCTGGAAGCCAATTTCCTGACCCGCGCCAAGCTGGGCCAGTCCTCCGATGTCTATGCCGTGGCCATCACCAATGACGGCAAGGCTTTCTATGCCAAGAAGGAAGTCAAGGTCACCCTCGGTGGCTGCGGCGGCTGATGGCAAGCAATCATCTGAATCAGGAGAAGAACATGGCTGATCCAATGCGTATTCGTGCCCAGGCTGCGGGTGACAAGACCACCGTGCGCGTGCTGATGTCCCATGAGATGGAGACCGGCCAGCGCAAGGATGCGGAAGGCAAGACCGTGCCCGCCTGGTTTATCCAGGAGGTGACGGCCGCGCACAACGGCAAGCAGGTGCTGCAGGCCGAATGGGGGCCGGCGGTTTCCAAGAACCCGTTTCTGCAGTTCGTGGTCAAGGGTGCCAAGGCGGGAGACAAGATCTCGGTGAGCTGGAAGGACAACAAGGGCGAGACCCGTACGGATGAAGCGACCGTGAGCTGAGCACGGCGCAGACAGTGGCTGGCCGCCGGCCAGCCTTCACCCCAGTCCAGAATCAATCAAAAAACAGAGAGGTGCCCCATGAGACATTCCTCCCCGGGCCAGGCGGCTGCCGCCGTGCTGGCCTTGTGCATGGCCGCGCCGGTGCTGGCGCAAAAGTCCACGGCCGACGGCATTGCCGAGTACCGCGAGATGCTGCAGGACGGCAACCCCGCCGAGCTGTTCGAGATGAAGGGCGAGGAGTTGTGGAAGCAAAAGCGCGGCCCCCGCAAGGCGTCCATGGAGCAGTGCGATCTGGGCAAGGGGCCGGGCGTGGTCAAGGGCGCATTTGTAGAGTTGCCGCGCTATTTTGCCGACACGGGCAAGGTGCAGGATCTGGAGTCGCGCCTGCTGACCTGCATGGACAGGCTGCAGGGGCTGGATGTGCAAAAGATTGCGGCAACAGCGTTCGGCAAGGACGAGCAAAAGAACATGGAAGGGCTGGTGGCCTGGATTTCATCGCAGTCCAAAGGCATGAAGTTCAATCTGCCCCAGGGCCATGTGCAGGAAAGGCAGATGTACGAGGCGGGCAAGCGCATGTTCTACATGCGCGGTGGCCCGCATGACTTTGCCTGTGCCTCCTGCCATGGTGCGGATGGCAAGCGCATCCGCATGCAGGATCTGCCCAATCTGACCAGGAACCCCGGCGCAGCGGAAGGCTTTGGCGCCTGGCCCGCCTATCGGGTCTCATCGGGCGAGCTTTGGAGCATGCAGCGCCGCCTCAACGACTGCTTCCGTCAGCAGCGCTTTCCCTATCCCGGCTACGCCAGCGACGTGACTGTGGCGCTGGGCGTGTTCATGGGCGTCAACGGCAAGGGCGGGATGTCGACCGCACCGGCCATCAAGCGATAAGGAGGCCCTATGCGCAAGCAAAAACACATGCCGTACCTGGCCGTGGCCGCATCGTTGCTGGTGCTGGGCTGTGCCTCCGTCGACGGGGCGGCGGACATCGATGCCTTGACGGCCAAGATGGTGCAGGCCTCTTTCCGCGATCAGGGCATCGCCAAGGTCGATCGCCTGCAGCAGGACGAATCGAATGCAGCCTGCAGCGCTGCCGATGCATCCGGCAAGCCGCTGGTGCCTGCGCGTGCGCAAGCCATCGAAGCTGCCAACCTCAAGACCGTCAAATGGCCTCGGGATGGCAAGCTGCTCGGCGACTGGAAGGAGGGAGAAAAAATCGCCCAGAACGGTAGAGGCATGACCTGGAGCGACAAGGCTGGCAGTGCCAATGGCGGCAACTGCTACAACTGCCACCAGATCAGCAAGGAAGAAATCTCCTTTGGCACGCTGGGCCCCAGTCTCTACAACTACGGCAAGATTCGCGGCATCAAGGATCCGGCCAGCCCCGAATCCAGAGCCATCGTCGAGTACACCTGGGGCAAGATCTGGAACGCCAAGGCCTACAACGCCTGCTCGGGCATGCCCCGCTTTGGTCACTCCGGCATCCTCACCGAAGCGCAGACGCGGGATCTTGTCGCGCTGCTGGTCGATCCGGCCTCTCCCGTCAACAAGTAGCTTTCTTGAAGCGGCGCCGCTGCTTGCCCGCCTCGCCGTGCCGAGCCGTCCGGCAAGGGGACGAGACCGGGCGATGCAGCATTGCGGACATGGCTTGTGCCAGTTCGGATAGCGCGGGGCGTCCTGCCGACGGAAATGCCCGTGCCTGCCCCTGGTCGGCACAAGTACCAACGGATATCACCATGAGTCTTTCCAAACGTGAATTTCTGCAAGTGCTGGCTGCCGCCAGTGTCTCGGGCATGGGCTTGCAGCGCTATGCCTACGCCGATCAGTCGCTGGCCGACAAGGCCTTGTATGAGGTGGCGCCGTTCGGCAATGTGTCCCTGTTGCATATGACGGACTGCCATGCTCAGCTCAACCCGATTCACTTCCGCGAGCCCAGTGTCAATCTCGGTATCGCTGCGATGAAGAACCAGCGCCCGCATCTGGTGGGCGAGCATCTGCTGCGTTCGGTGGGCATCAAGCCAGGCACGGCGTCGGCTCATGCCTTCAGCTATCTGGACTTCGAGGCGGCGGCCAGGCGCTACGGCAAGGTGGGCGGGTTTGCCCATCTGTCCACGCTGGTCAAGCGCATGCGCGCCTCGCGTCCCGGGGCATTGCTGCTGGACGGCGGCGATACCTGGCAGGGCTCGGCCACTTCGCTATGGACCAATGCCCAGGACATGGTGGATGCCTGCAAGCTGCTGGGCGTGGACGTGATGACGGGCCACTGGGAATTCACCTACGGCATGCAGCGCGTGCAGGAGATCATCGACAAGGATTTCGGCACGAAGCTCGACTTTGTGGCGCAAAACGTCAAGACGGCCGATTTCGGCGATCCGGTGTTCAAGCCCTATGTGATCCGCGAGATCAACGGCGTGCCCGTGGCCATCATCGGCCAGGCCTTTCCGTATACGCCGATCGCCAACCCGCGCTATATGGTGGCGGACTGGAGCTTCGGCATCCAGGACGACAATCTGCAGAAGATGGTGGACGAGGTTCGCGCCAAGGGCGCCAGGGTGGTGGTCGTGCTCTCGCACAACGGCATGGATGTGGACCTCAAGATGGCCAGCCGCGTTCGCGGCATGGACGCCATCCTGGGCGGCCACACGCATGACGGCATGCCCGTGCCCACGCTGGTGCAGAACGCAGGCGGCAAGACCATCGTCACCAACGCGGGCTCGAACGGCAAGTTTCTCGGGGTGCTCGACTTCGATGTCCGGGATGGCCAGGTGCGCGGCTTCCAGTACCGGCTGCTGCCGGTGTTCGCCAGCATCCTGCCTGCCGATGCCCAGATGCAGGCGCTGATCACCCGGGTGCGCGCGCCCTATGAAAGCCGGCTGGGCGAAGTGCTGGCACGTACCGATGGCACGCTGTACCGCCGTGGCAACTTCAACGGCACGGGCGACCAGTTGCTGCTGGATGCCATGATGGAGATGCAGAATGCGCCGATTGCCTTCTCGCCGGGCTTTCGCTGGGGGACGTCGCTGCTGGCCGGGCAGGACATCACGCGCGAATGGCTGATGGACATGACGGCCACCACCTATTCCTACGCCACGGTGACCGAGATGACGGGCGCCACGATCAAGACCGTGCTCGAGGACGTGGCCGACAATCTCTTCAATCCCGATCCCTACTACCAGCAGGGCGGCGACATGGTGCGCGTGGGCGGCCTGCAATACCAGTGCGACCCGGTGGCCGGCGCGGGCCGGCGCATCAGCGACATGCGCCTGAACGGTCAACTGCTGGAGGCGGACAAGAAATACAAGGTGGCCGGCTGGGCGCCGGTGGCCGAAGAAGCCAGGACTGCCGGCAACAAGCCTATCTGGGAGCTGGTCGAGCCCTGGCTCAAGGACCGCAAGACGCTGGGGCCGCGCCGGCTTGACGAGCCCAGACTGATCAATGTCGGCGGCAATCAGGGGCTGGCCAAGGCCTGAGGAGAGCCTATTAGAAAGCCGATTAAGACAGTGTTAGCGCGCGGGCTGGGGTATATGCCATTGCCTTGAAGTCGGACCGCGCCGTCCAATGCCCGCATGAGTCCTGCCGAGTTTGATTCCCTGACGGCCACCGTTCTGGTGGCCATTTTGTTGCTGGCCGCCGTGCTGGGCTTTGTGATGCGCGAGACCCGCTTTTGCACCGTGGGCGCCATCAGCGATGTGGTCTATCTGCAGGACTGGGGGCGGGCGCGCCAATGGTGCATGGCCATCGCCGTGAGCATGCTGGGTTTTACGGTACTGGCGCTGTACGGCCAGCTGCAGGTGGGCGATGCCCTGTATGCCGGCCGCCGCCTGCTGTGGCTGTCGGCCCTGGCCGGAGGGTTGCTGTTTGGCGGCGGCATGGTGCTGGCATCGGGTTGCGGGGCCAGGAATCTGACCCGGCTGGGCAGCGGCAGCCTCAAGGCGCTGGTGGTGCTGCTGGTCATGGGCGTGGCCGCCTTTGCCACGCTCAAGGGCATTACCGCCGTGGCTCGGGTGCGCTGGCTGGACAGCGTGCATCTGGAATTCGCGGCACCGGCCCTGCTGCCCGAATGGCTGGCCGGCCATATGGCCTGGCCCTTGACGCTGCTGCGCGGCGTGCTGGGCCTGGGTCTGGGGGCCTTGCTGTTGCTGCTGGCCTTCGATCCCCGGCCCGGCGCCGAGCGCAGCCGGGTCGTGCTGCTGGGCGGGCTGCTGGTTGGCCTGTGCGTGACGGCGGCCTGGTGGCTAGGCGGCCATCTGGCGCTGGTGGCCGAACACCCCGAGACGCTGGAGCAGGTCTATGCCGCGACCTATAGCGGGCGCATCGAGGCCTTCAGCTTTGTCACGCCGGTGGCGCACACGCTGGACTGGCTGATGTTCTTCAGCGACCGCAACAAGGTGCTGACCTGGGGCATTGCCTCGGTGGCAGGCGTGGTCCTGGGCAGCTTTGTCCATGCGCAGTGGCGCCGGGACTTCCAGTGGCAGGGCTTTGCCGATCGCGGCGATCTGGCCCGTCATCTGCTGGGAGGACTGATGATGGGCGTGGGCGGGGTGACGGCCATGGGCTGCACCGTGGGCCAGGGCATCAGTGCGATTTCCATGCTCAGCCTGGGCAGCTTTGTGGCGCTGGCCGGCATTGTGCTGGGGGCGGTGCTGATGCTGCGCCATCTGGCAGAGACGGCATGAAGCCTAATAACTTTGATAGCTGCTTGCGCTTGCTGATAAACAGATTCAGTATGAAAACATGTTGAAAACGAGAAAAGGAGCGCGGTAGGCGCTCCTTTTTTAAGGGCCACAGCGTTTCAGAGCTGGCGCAGGCGCGCGGCAGCCTCGATCAGGGTTTCGTCCTTTTTGGCAAAGCAAAAACGCACCACGCGCTGATCGAAACCGTCGCCGTAGAAGGCCGACAGCGGAATCGCGGCCACGCCGATTTCCTTGACCAGCCACTGGCAGAACTCGGCCTCGTTGAGATCCGAGACCGAGGAGATGTCGGCACACAGGAAATAGGTGCCGGCCGTGGGCAGCAGCTTCAGGCGCGAGCCCTGCAGGCCGCCGAGGAACAGATCGCGCTTGGCCTGATAGAAGGCCGACAGCTCCAGATAGGGCGCAGGGTCCTGCATGTACTGCGCAAGGCCCGCCTGCATGGGAGTGTTCACGGTGAACACATTGAACTGGTGCACCTTGCGGAATTCGGCGCTGAGGGCAGCGGGCGCTGCCACGGTGCCGACCTTCCAGCCCGTGACATGGTAGGTCTTGCCAAAGCTGGAGACGATGAAGGCGCGCTCGGCCAGGCCCGGGTAGCGGGCGCTGCTCAGATGCTGGGCGCCGTCGAAGACCATGTGCTCGTAGACCTCGTCGCTGATCAGCAGCACATTGGTGGGTGCCAGCAGGGCCTCGAGCTGGCGCATTTCCGCATCGGTCCAGATGGTGGCGCTGGGATTGTGCGGGCTGTTGATGATCAGCAGGCGCGTGCGCGGCGTGATGGCGGCCGCGATCGAGGCAAAGTCGGGGCGGAAGCTGCCGGGCGTCAGCGGCACCCGCACGGCCACGCCGCCGGCCATCTCGATATTGGGCACATAGCTGTCGTAGCAGGGGTCGAGCACGATGACTTCGTCGCCTGCATGCACGGTGGCCAGGATGGCGGTGAGAATGGCCTGGGTGGCGCCGGCGGTAATGGTGATTTCGCTGCCCGCGTCATAGCGGCGGCCGTGCAGCGCTTCGATCTTGGCAGCCACTGCCTCGCGCAGCGCGGGCCAGCCCGCCATGGGCGGGTACTGGTTGTGACCGGCGCGCATGGCATCGTTGACAGCGTCGAGCAGCCTGGGGTCGCAGCCGAAGTCGGGGAAGCCCTGGCCCAGATTGACGGCCTGGTGCTCGGCGGCCAGCGCCGACATGACGGTGAAAATGGTGGTGCCCACATTGGGCAGCTTGCTGGGGAAGTTGGGAGTCACGATAGTCTTGCAATGCATGGGCCGGGCGCACAGGCGCCGGCCCTTTAGGCAGGGCCGGATCAGAGCCCGAAGTCGTCCACGCTGCCGTTCATGGCGCGCATGATGAGGTCTCGCGAGAGACGATCGCTGAGCAACTCGGCAAACCGGTAGACGAAGTTGCGCAAGTATGCGCCGCGCTTGATGGCAACACGGGCCACGCTGGTGCCGAACAGATGGCCGACGGGGCGCACCACCAGGTCGTTGACGGTGTCGTCGCGCATGGCCATCTCGGCCACGATGCCGATGCCCAGGCCCAGACGCACATAGGTCTTGATCACGTCGGCATCGATGGCCTCCAGCACGATATGCGGATGCAGGCGGCGCATCTCGAAGGCATGGTCGATCTTGCCGCGTCCGGTAAAGGACGGGTGGTAGGTGATCAGGGCCTCCTGGGCGATGTCCTCCAGCGTGATGCGCTCTTTCTGAGCCAGCGGGTGGCCCGTGGGGATGACCAGCACATGCTGCCATTCGTAGCAGGGCAGGGTCACCAGATCGGGGTAGTCGGCCAGCGATTCGGTGGCCATGCCGATCTCGGCCACTTCGTCGATCACCATGCGCGCGACTTCGGCGGGCGTGGCCTGGTGCAGGCTGATGGTGACCTTGGGGTAGAGCTCGCGCAGGCGTGCCACGGCGGGCGGCAGCACATAGCGGGCCTGGGTGTGGGTGGTGGCGATGCTCAGCGTGCCGCTGTCCTGGGCACTGTATTGCTCGCCGATGCGCTTGAGATTGCCCACTTCGCGCATGATCAGCTCTATGCTCTTGAGGACTTCCTGCCCTGGCTCGGTGATGCGCTTGAGGCGCTTGCCGTGGCGCGCAAAGATATCGATGCCCAGTTCTTCCTCAAGCTCGATGATGGCTTTGGAGACTCCGGGCTGGGAGGTGTGCAGGGCCTTGGCTGCCTCGGTGAGATTGAGGTTGCGGCGGGCGGCTTCCTGGACGAAGCGGAATTGATGCAGGTTCATGACGGCATGGACTAAGAACTTGCATCATTATGCTTCAAATATCTAAAGAAGCTATTTTTTATTTGAAATCTGTATGTTTGAGCGTTTCGGTGCCGCAGGCGGCCTCTATCGCCAGCTGCGCCAACAGGGCCGTGACGCGCGGATTCTCACCCGCCGCAGTCTGCAGATCGAACCGGCAGCCAGGATGCTGGCGGCGCAATTCGTCCAGCAGGCGCGGAATGTCTTCGCGCGCATGTTTGCCGGTACCGAGGAACAGCGGCAGCACGATCAGATGTTTGACGCCCTGGGCAATCAGGGTCTGCGTGGCGGCAGGCAGATCCGGGGCGCAGGCATCCAGATAGGCACAGATGCAGGGCAGGCCGGGCTGCATTGCCTGTAGCAGTTGGTGCACGGCCTCTATGGGCTGGCGCCAGAGCGGGTCTCTGGAGCCATGGGCCAGCAAGATCAGACCGGCCCGGCCTGGAGAGTGGTTGGCAGCATCAACCATGGCCTAGCGCCTCAGTACCAGCCAGCCAAAGGCCGAGAGCGATAGCGCGGTGTAGAGCATGCCCGGCGCTGCGGCGGCCAGCCAGGGCCACCAGGACTGCAGGGTGCCGATATAGCCGAACACGTTGTTGAGCAGGAAGAAGCTGATGCCGGCCATCACCCCGCCAAACACATAGGCCGTGATACCGCCCGAGCGGAAATGCAGATAGGCAAAAGGCAGGGCGAGAACCACCATCACCAGGCAGCTCAACGGGTAGAAGACCTTGCGCCAGAACTCGATTTCGTACTTCTGCGCCGCCTGGCCGTTGTCCTGCAGGTGACGTACGAACTGGAAAAGTGCAATCGTGGTCATGCGATCGGGCTTGAGCAGCGCGCCCGAGACCATGGCCGCAGTGACCTTGGTGGGCCAGTTCATGCTGGCTTCGCTGATTGGGCTGAGCTTGGTGACATCGCCTTCTTGAGCGACCTTGCTGCCTTGCACACCCTTCAACGTCCACTGTTCATTGTCTTCATCGACCTGGGCTGATTGAGCATTGATCTGCGCGGCGATGCGGCCCTTGCTGTCGAACTCGAAGATGCGCACATTGACGAAATCGCCAGGACTCTTGACGGCGCCGACGTTGATGGCGACGGAGTGATCACCCTGTTTCTCCTTGAGCCAGGCACCGGTGGCGCCCCGGGAGATCTGGCCCTTGCTGACCACGCGCAGTTTCTGGCTGAAGTTGTCGGCAGCAGGGGCAATATAGTCACCCACCAGCACGGTGAGCAGCACAAAGCTCATGCCCAGAATCAGCAGCGTGCGCAATGCCAGCCAGGGGCCCATGCCGCTGGTGCGCATGATGGTGAATTCCGAGCTCTGGGCGAACTTGGCCATCACGAAGATGGCGCCGATCAGCACGGCAATCGGCATCAGCTCGTAGAGGTGGCCCGGAATGGACAGGGCCACAAACAGCAGCGCGCGCGTGGCGGTGTAGCCGGCACTGCCGCTGCCCACCCAGCGCATTTCATCGACCAGGTCAAAGAAGAAGAACAGCGCCAGAAAGGCCAGCGAGACATACAGGACGGCCTGTATGACTTCGCGATAGATCAGGTTGCGCAGGACTTTCATCGTGCGGCCTCCTTGCGGGTGCCCGAGCGCTGCAGCAGATCGCGCGGCGACCAGCGGAAATGGCGCGCCAGCAGCACCAGCACGCTGACCGTGAGGATGCTGCCGTGCAGCACGCCCAGCAGGCCCCACATGCCTATCTTGTTGGCGCTGACCCAGCTCTCGCCCAGGGTCATGAGGTTGTAGTAAACGATAAAGGCGAAAAGGGCGATCATCAGGCTGCTGCTATTGCCCGCACGCGGGTTCACGCTGGAGATGGCCAGGCCCAGGATGACAAAATTCAGCGCGGCAAAGGGCAGGCCTAGGCGCCATGCCAGCACGGAGCGGGCAATCGGTTCGTCCTTGCCGATCAAGTCCTTGGTGGGCATGCTGCGTGCAGCCATTTCTTCGATGGTGACGGGGTTGTCGTTGTCGACCTGCACGCCGTATTCCTTGAATTCGGTGATACGTACCGAGCCGTCGTCACTGCGTGTCTCCATGCGCTGGCCGTCCTCGAGAATCACCATGCGCTGGCCCTTGATGACGGCCAGATGCGCACCCTTGGCCGAGGTCACGGATTCCTTGCCGGGATCGCGCGAGACCACGAAGACGTTGCTGGCAGCCATGTCCGAAGGGGAATCCTTGTCGACGAAGAACACGCGTGTGCCGCCCGCCGATTCCTGGAACTCGCCGGGAGCGATGCGGTCCAGGTCGCTGCGCTGCTGGAACTGGGTCTTGATCTGCTCGATTTGCTGATAGGACCAGGGCAGCACGCCCAGGGCCAGGACGGCCGTGATGAGGATCACCGGCCAGGCAAAGCGCAGCAGAGGCTTGAGTAAACTGGCCAGACCCTGGCCGGCGGCAAACCAGATGACCATCTCGCTGTCGCGGTACATGCGGGAAAGAGATCCCACAATGGCAACAAACAGACTCAGGCCCAGAATGGTCGGGAGTTGTCCGAGCACGGTGAAACCCATGACCAGCATCACGTCGGAAGGGCTGACACTGCCCTTGTAAGCCTGGCCCAGGGTGCGGATCAGCATCATGGTCATCACCACAGTGATCAGAACCACGGCCGTCGCACCAAAGCTGCGGGCCAGCTCTTTGCGTATGGATGAATCGAATAACATTGGCTAAAAGGAAAACACCGATTATGAACTTTGAACTGAAGGCTCTGACCGCTGCCGCTGCAGCGCGCGAAAAATGTGATTTGCTGTTGGTGCTGGTTTCTGAACAGACAGCATCGGGCACATTCGGCAGCGACGCCATCGGAGCCATGGTGGCTCATGCGGTGAAGCAGGGTGATTTTGCCCTGTCTTGCGGCAAGCAATTGCCTTTGTACCAAGTGCCCGCCATTGCCGCACGTCGTGTGGTGCTGTTGGGCGTGGGAGCTGGTACTCCCAAGGACGTGCGCAATGCCTTGGCCGGCTGCGGTGCGGTGCTCAAGACCGAGGGCATTGCCAAGGCCGTTGTGAGCTTTGCCTTTGATGCCGATGCCCAGGCTGTAGCGGCTGCCGTGCAGGCGGTTGCCGATGCGACCTACCTCTATACCCACACCAAATCCCAGGCCAAGCCTATTGCGCTGACCAAGGTTGTGCTGGGCGTATCGTCCAAGGCCGCTGTGGTTACCGCTGCTTTCAATACCGCCGTGGCGCAGCAGGAAGGCGTGAACACGGCCCGCGAATGGGCCAACCGCCCGGCCAACCATGCAACGCCCACCTTGCTGGCCAATGCGGCCAAGAGCATTGCCAAGGCTGCACGCATGAGCTGCAAGATCCACGGCCCTGCCGAAGTGGCCAAGCTGGGCATGGGCGCCTTCATGGCGGTGGCCCAGGGCTCGCGTGAGCCCCTGCGCTTCATCGAACTGCACTACAACGGTGCGGCCAAGAACGTGGCCCCCATTGTGCTGGTAGGCAAGGGCATTACTTTTGACACCGGTGGCATTTCTCTCAAGCCTGCGGCAGAGATGGACGAGATGAAGTTCGACATGGGCGGTGCTGCCAGCGTACTGGGCGTGTTCCAGGCGCTGGCCAGGCTGCAGCCGGCCATCAATGTCGTGGGCCTGATCCCTGCATGCGAAAACATGCCCGACGGCGCAGCCGTCAAGCCCGGCGATGTGGTGACCAGCATGAGCGGCCAGACCATCGAGATCCTCAACACGGACGCAGAAGGCCGCCTGGTGCTGTGCGATGTGCTGCATTACGCGGCGCGCTTCAAGCCCTCCGCGCTGGTCGATATGGCCACGCTGACCGGTGCCTGCGTGATCGCCCTGGGCGGTTTGCGCAGCGGCCTGTTCTCGACCAGCGACGAGCTGGCAGCCGCGTTGCAGACCGCCGGCGATACGGCGCTCGACCCTTGCTGGCGCATGCCTCTGGACGAGGAGTACGCCGATGGCCTCAAGAGCAGTTTTGCGGACATGGGCAACGTGGCCGGGCGCGCCGCAGGTGCGGTGACGGCCGCCAAGTTCCTGCAGAAGTTCGTGGGCGATATTCCCTGGGCGCACCTGGATATCGCCGGTACGGCCTGGAAGAGCGGTGCTGCCAAGGGAGCTACGGGTCGCCCCGTAGGCCTGCTGCTGCAATATCTGCTGGGCCAGGAAGGCCGGGTTGCCGTTGCAGCAGCGGCGGCTGCCAAGACCCCGGCTGCTCGCAAGAGTGCTGCCAAGCCTGCAGCTTCGCGCCGCACGCGTGTGACCGCCAAGGCTTCGGCTTAAGAAAAGCCGGCAGGGGCGGCCTGATTTCAGGGCGTCTCTGCCGCCAAGAGCTGTGACAGAAATTGCCTTTCATTTCAATGCACCAGACAAGCTGGGCTATGTGTGCCGATTCGTGCGCAAGGCCCTGCGTCATGGTGCGCGCATCGTGGTTCTGGGCGATGGAGCTGCGCTGAGCCGGCTTTCGCCCCGTTTGTGGAGCGTGTCGGCCACGGATTTTCTTGCGCATGCTTCTGAGTCTGATGGCGCGCAGATGCTTGCTGCTTCTCCCGTCATCCTGACCGAACACCTGCAGGACTTGCCTCATTACGATGTGCTGGTCAATCTCACGCCGCAGGTGCCGTCGGGGTTTGAGCGCTTCGCGCGCGTGGTGGAAATCGTGTCTTCCGGCGATGAGATGGATCGCCAGGATGCGCGTGCCCGCTGGCGCGACTATGCAGCGCGTGGTTTTTCCATCGTCCGGCACGACCTGAATCTCAAGGGCTAGGTCATGAACTCTTCATCCAAAGTTCCGCCACGCTTCGTCCCTACCCTGACCGAGGTGGTTCAGCCCGAAGCTGCCGCGCTCGAAGACACTGCGGACAGCGCTCAGTCGGCGCCGCCGCAGCAGTCTCAGGTAGCTGCGCAGCAGGTGCTAGGCCCGCGGACGCTGGGAGACAGCGTTGTCCCTCTGGCGAGGCCGTCATTTCACACCTCATGGCTGGCGGATGGTCTCTACGGCCGCAGCCGGCCTGCAGGTATTCCGCATCAGTTGCCCCCTTTGCCGGACTCCTTGCCGCCGCAGCAGTCATTTGCGCAGAGCATGGCTGGGGAGGTGGTAGAAGCCATATCGGCCGGGCAGGTGGAGCCTGAGACTGAGTTGGTAGCTGCCGAACTCGTGGAGGCATTGCCGCTTGCAGACCAGGCGGAGCAGCCATCCGTTACGGACGCTGGCCAACCCCGGGATGAAGGACTTCAATCCGGGTCTGAGGCACTCGATGAGGAAGCTGCCGAGCCACTCGTCCAGGCACAGGATGTGGAGCAGGTCGTTGAACCCGCCCCGGTCTTTGGGGCAGCCGGCCTGCAGCAGACACCGGATGCGCACGGTGCCGTGGTGACCGAAGAGTATCTGGTCCACAGACTCATGCAGCGGGTGGATCTGGTGCTGGAGCAGAAGCTCAGGGAAGCGATAGCGCAGGTCGTGGAAGCGCAGACCCGATCCATGGTGCTGCGCCTGCGTGAAGAGGTGGAGACCGTGGTACGTCAATCGGTCTACGAGGCCGTGGAGGCCGAGCTTGCTCAGCAGACCCGGAAATAGCCGATAGCCGCTGGCCGCGGCATCCCGGCCTAGCGGTTCAGGCGCAGCGGACCGTTGAAAACCTCGGGGTTCAGAATATTGCTGGGCTGGCCGTTGGCAAAGTTCACCACGTTCTCGAACGCCGCGCGGAAATACAGCTCATAGCTGTCCTGTTCCACATAGCCGATATGGGGTGTGCATATGCAGTTCTCCAGCCTCAGCAGGGCATGGCCTTGCAGTATCGGCTCGCTTTCGAAGACATCGATGGCGGCCAGGCCGGGGCGGCCGCGGTTCAGGGCGCAGAGCAGGGCTTCGGGCTCCACCAACTCGGCGCGCGAGGTGTTGACGAACAGGGCGGTCGGCTTCATCCGTGCCAGGTCCTGCGCCGTCACAATACCGCGCGTCGCATCGTGCAGGCGCAGATGTAGCGACAGCACATCGCATTGTTCAAAAAAAGCTTCCTTGGACGGGGCGCTCAGGTAACCATCGGCCTCGGCCTTGCGGCGCGAGGCTTCGCTGCCCCAGACACAGACCTGCATGCCGAAGGCCTTGCCATAACCCGCCACCAGTTGCCCGATGCGGCCGTAGCCCCAGATACCCAGCATGCGTCCGCGCAGCACGCTGCCCAGTCCGAAGTTGGGCGGCATGGAGGCAGCCTTGAGACCGGACTGTTGCCATGCACCATGTTTGAGATTGGAGATGTACTGCGGCAGGCGGCGCATGGCCGACATGATCAGCGACCAGGTCAGCTCTGCCGGAGCAATGGGAGAGCCCACGCCTTCCGCAATCGCCACGCCACGCTCGCTGCAGGCCTGCACATCGATATGGGCGCCAGCCTTGCCCGTCTGGGCAATCAGCTTGAGCCGGGGCAATTTATCGAGCAGCTGGCGCGAGATCTGGGTGCGCTCGCGAATCAGGACGATGACATCCGCATCGCGCAGCCGGACTGATAGCTGTCCCACACCCTTGATGGTGTTGGTGTAGACCTTGGCGTTGAAGGCATCTAGCAGCTTGGCGCAATCGAGCTTGCGAACCGCGTCTTGGTAATCGTCCAGGATAACGATGTTCACCACTGGCATCCTTAAGTAAGTGGCTGAGTTTATTGAATGAAATTCAATGCGATCAAAGGCTTAGGATTGCTCTCGTGAAAACTTACGCCAAATCGACGCCACCAGATTCCCTGCGTGCACACCCTACACATACCAGAGCTTAGCTCAGGTTGGGCACCGGTTTTGAAAGCCAGGCTGACGCATGGTATTTGCAGGCGCTTGATGGCGATGCAGCAAAAAGCTCAGGGTTGCAATGTCATTGTGATCCAGGCCGGAGACGGTCTGTGGCTTGCAGTGGCTGTGACCGGCAAAACTGGGGTTTACCGGTACGCCCGCGCCGGTACGCCCGCGCCGGTACGCAGACAACCGGTGCGTCAGCGCATCGAGGCAGCACGATCCGCAAATGCCAGGCTGCCGGGCACTCGTGGCATCTGCGGCATGGCTGTTCCAGGCCCGACCTTTCGAGCCCGGCCGATGTGACCTGGCTTGGCAATCTCTTCTGCTTGAGCCGGAGGCGCGTCCGGTCGGCTGGTCGTGCAGCCATTTCCGGTGCGCTGCCAAATGCAGCCCGGTCGCAAACCGGGTCATGGAGGCAAAACGCTGGCCATATATTGCATATATGTCCAATCATCTAAAACTCAGCCGGCCGCCTGCTCAATACCGGCACAGATATCGGTGACTGCGCGGGCGTGTCAGGGCCGGTCAGAAATTAATATATCGCTGCGTTCCCGATCAAGGTGAAAATGTGGCGATGGAGAAGAATAGTTATCTTTCGTCACTTTCTGATTCTCGCCTGGATACCCAATCGCAACTGCTTGAGGTGGCTGTGGCCCAGGCATTTAATGCCGTGGTGATAACCGATGCCGAAATGGCTGGCGGTGGCCCGTTCATCAGCTATTGCAACAAGGCATTTACCAGCATGACCGGTTACTCCACAGAGGAGCTGCTGGGCCGGTCTCCGCGCATATTGCAAGGCCCCGAGACGGATCCGCAGGTGATTGAGCAATTGCGCCAATGCCTGGCCGAGGGACGTTTTTTTCAAGGCAGTGCAGTCAATTACCGCAAGGATGGAACGCCATACCACGTGTCCTGGAATATCTCTGCCGTGCGGGATGTAGACGGGAAGATCACGCATTTTGTATCCGTGCAGCAGGATGTGACGCGGCAGGTGGAAGGCGAAAGGCAGCGGGATTTGATGATCCAGGCATTGAACTCGGCCAATGCGCCGGTATTCATTACCGATCGCAATGGCTATCTCGTGTTTGTCAATCATGCTTTTGAGCATCAGACGGGTTATTGCGCAGCCGAAGTAATGGGTCGCACGCCGGCCATGCTGCACTCCGGCTCACATACGGCACAGTTTTATGCCGAGTTGCGCGATGCCTTGGCGCGCGGAGAAAACTTCAGCCGGACTTTTGTCAACCGGCGCAAGGATGGCGAGCTCTACCATGCCGCCCAGAGTATTTCGGCGCTGCGCGATGCCAGGCACCGGATAACGCACTATGTGAGCATTTCCAAAGACATCAGCGACCTGGTTCAGCGTGAACAGGAACTGCTGGTACGGGCCTACCGGGATGATCTGACCGGCTTGCCCAACCGCAGTGCCGGAAGTTATGAACTGGAAAATTGCCAGCGAATTGCTGAGCGTCAAGGCGTTCCCTATGCACTAATCATGTGCGACGTCGATCTGTTCAAGCAGGTCAACGATCAGTTCGGCCATGAGGCTGGCGACCAGGTTCTGCAGCAGATCGCAAAAGTCCTCAGGAGCACCGTACGGTCCTCGGAGCATGTTGCGCGTTGGGGTGGCGAGGAATTCCTGATCATCGTACCGGGCGTCGGCCTGCAGGCGGCCCTGGAGCTGGCCGAGCGGCTGCGCCGCAGCATCGCATCGCACAGCTACGCGGCGGCAGGAACCATCACCATGTCGTTCGGCGTGGGCGGCTGGCAGGCTGGTGAAACCTCTGCGCAACTGCTGCGCCGCACCGACATGGCCTTGTATCGAGCCAAGAGTTCTGGCCGCAATCAGGTCCGGAGGGCTCGCTATCCGGGCCGGGGCGACGAACTCGAGCGCAGCAGGGATGGCTCTCGTGACGCCTGGCCCGTCCCGCGCACCGGAGCCGGTAACTGATATTTGTCGGGAAATTGATTTCTCGGCTTTTGGACACTTGCTAACATCGCCCCGAATTCAACAGTCCACTGATCAAACGGGCTGCTCCTCCTAACCTCAGAGCATGGATAGCCACCAATGTGTAGCCGCGCGAATGAGCTTTACTGATCGGCTGACTCATGCCTAGCAATTTGCAACTCTACTTGTTGGTCGCGCCGGTATGCATAACGGCACTGGGCGCACTCATGGCTTTTTGCTGGCTTGCACAGCGCCGCTCAGTGTTTCTGCTCTCGACGGCTTGTGGGTTGACACTTACGGGGCTTGCCTTGGCTTGGCAATGCTTGACACCTCACGGACAACTGGTTCGGTGGGCTGTTTACACCGGGCTCATTTATCTGCTTGGTGCCTGGCTCTGTACCTGGGGCGTCGCTCAAAAGTTTTCCGTCTCCTCATATCCCAAGATCTCGGCCCTGGTATCGTTCATTGTGGTTGCTGCTCTTTATGAGTACAGCATCGTGCAGGACAACATTGCTGCGCGCGTGCTGTGGCTGAACACAGGGCTTGGCATCATTCACTTCATTCCGTTTCCTGCCATCGCGCTCAAAAAAGTCAGACGTGACGGTCTGGATAAGCTGCTATACCGGTCCTACGGGGCCTTTGCGATCTATACGGTGCTCAGGCCCATCATGGTGCTGTTTCTTGGATTCACTGAGCTCCAGGACATGCTCAGCTCCATATACTGGTTGGTCACCATGCTGGGCTCGCTATTGTTCAGCCTGGTGTTCTCGGGCCTCATGCTCATCGTTTCGATGAGGGATGCAATGGCAACACTCAGAGACGAGCGCAATCACGACATGCTGACTGGCGTGTTGAATCGTCGCGGCTTCTGGGAGTTTGCAGACCCGCTGACCCGGGATCGAAAAGCGCAACCGTTTTCCATCGTGGTGGCGGATCTGGATCACTTCAAGCGGGTCAACGACAGCTGGGGACACGAGTATGGCGACGGAGTACTCAAGGCCGTCGCGGAAGTCATGCAGGCAAGTGTCCGCGGTGCCGACCTAGTAGCTCGCTTTGGAGGCGAAGAATTTGTGCTGCTGTTGACCCAAACAGACATCGAGACTGCACAACGTGTGGCACAGCGTATTCGTGCCGGAGCGGTCGAGATCATTGCGCCATTGCCCGATGGTCAGCGCGTGACCTTGAGCATGGGTATCGTGGCCTGTCCATTCGGCAGCGATCTGCGCGAAGCCGTAATGCGGGCTGACCAGCAACTCTACAAGGCCAAGGAGCTCGGGCGCGATCAGGTCGTCGTGCATCGAGCAGAGGGCGTTGCGGCAGCGGCGTGAGATGCCGGATCCACTCAGCTCTTCTTGCCGAAGAGTGACGGTCGCTCGGCCGCCTGCGCGGCATCGCGCAGAAATGGCGGCACGGACAGCGCCAGCAAAAGTGCCGCCAGCGGCACCACGCAGATAAAGCCTATGTGCTTGAAGCCCAGTGCGCCGGTGACGCCGCCCAGCACGAACATCACGATCAGACCTGCCGAAACCTTCATGCGGCGCCAGTCGTGTCTGATCTGGGACGGCAATGGAAGGCCGGCCTGGGCGTGGCGCCTCCAGAAGAACATCTTGCCCAGCTCCATGCCAAGATCCGTGAAATTGCCGGTCATGTGCGTGGTGCGAGTGCTGCCGCCGGATGTCTTGGAACCCACGGCATTCTGCAAACCCATCATGAAGGACAGCAGCAGCACGGTCAGCGGCACTGCGAAGGGCGTGTTCCATGTCAAGGTGACTGTGCCCATCAGGCCGAAGGCAATCAGCATGACGGCCTCCAGCATCAGCGGCAGGGCATAGACGCTGTACAGATGGCGTTTGCGCCCCCAGTTCACCAGCAACGCGCAAACGGCCGCGCCCGTTGTAAAGGCGATGATGGCACCAAGCGCATTCAGCAGCAGCTTGGCGTTCTCAAGCACCAGGCCGTCAGCCAGTTGAGAGGCAAAGCCCGTCATGTGCGAGGTATACATCCGCAGCACAAGAAAGCCGCCAGCGTTGACCGCGCCCGCGTTAAAGGCCAGCAGCAGACCCAGTGCGATATTGGTGGACGGCGTACGATGCCGGTTGGTGAGATGGCGAAGTCTGCGCATCAAGGATTCCACTGACAAAAGTGCACCCATGACGGGGTGCATCAATGCTGACAAATTGGTTTGCCAGCGACCATGCAGGAATCATTGTGGGCCAACTTGGATACGTGAGCTGCCTAGTGCGCGATGGCATTGGTCAGCGAATTCACCGGCTTACATCAGCAATGCCATGGGGTGGTCTGCCGGTAAGGTGTGTTCAAAGCTGATGTCTGGGTAAGTGCGGCCCTCCACATGAACGCGGTCTCGGCCAGCATTTTTGGCGCTGTACAGCAACTGGTCGGCTTGCCTCAGTGCACCTTCAAGCTGGTCGGCATTGCTGATTGACGTGATGCCAAAGCTCAGCGTCAGGGCCGGCCCTTTCGGCAGTAGCTCCTGGTCATTTCTCAACTCCAGGCCAATACGCTTGGCGACTTGCTCGGCGCCTTGCAAATCGATCTTTGTCAGTAGAACCATAAACTCTTCACCGCCAAAGCGTGCAACCAGATCATTGCTGCGCACATTGTGCTGCATCGCTCTGGCGACAAACTGCAGGACCTCGTCACCTTTGTCATGCCCCCAGTTGTCGTTGATGCGTTTGAAATGATCAATATCGCTGGCCAGGAGCGCCATGGGATACAGGCGCTGGTCGGCCAGGCGATGCTGTGCGGCTTCACTGAATGCGCGGCGATTCAGTATCTGGGTCAGGGCATCCAGGTCGCGTTCAGTGCGCAGTTGACGGACTATGTCCCTGATGGTGACTGCGCAGACTAAAACCGTGAAGAGCAATGCAAAAAGTAAAATACTCACCAACGTTGTCAGCCAATAGGTTGAGCTGGCATCCATGGCATCGCCGAGACCGTTATGCGCGAAAGTTGCGATCAGCGTCGGGCGCAGCATGGTAAAGACTGCATAAGATATATAGGACCACAGCAAAATCCTATCCAGCCAGTCGTTGGTGAGGCCTCGTTTGAGAACTGCCGGCACAGGCAGCAAGAGCATCAGAGCTACGCCTATACCGAATGTGTGCAGCCGACCCGCCTGATTCTGTACCACATTGGCGAAATAGTAGAGCGAGGCCAGCGTCGCGGCACACAAGACAAGGGCTGCAAGCGGATATGTGGGTACGCTTCGACGCTCCGAAAAGCTCTTGGAAAAACACCAGGCTCCCGCCAGAAACAGTGCGTTGACGAGAACCACATAGTGATTGAGGACTTCAAACTTCAGCACGCTGCGAATGCTGATGGACATTGCGGTTAGCAGGAAAGAGGCGCACAGCCAGAGTAGAAAGCGTTGCTTGGGCTGGATTGCCCAGCACACTCCCAGCAGGCCGGCCAGGAAGAGCAGGGACAGAGATGGCATCAACACAAAGATGTGGTCGTAGCTCGTATGCATACACACAGCCCTTCTGCTAGTGATCACCAACAGACAGGCCAGACTGGCCATATCTCTAGTCAAATCTAAATGCCAAGGCGGCCTGTAATGTGTCAGCCGCTCATCTTCCGGATTAGAAATTAACAACTTCCTGCGATTTCCGACAGTTCACTTTTCCTCTTTTGGAGGTGAAATAACTAAAAGTGACATTTGCTGACAGAGTGCCGCCAGCATCGTCGGTGCCAACCCTTAGCCCATATGTATGAAGGAAACGAGGGATTGATGTGAGTCAGGATTTCTTGCAGCTCAATGAAAAAAGGCGGCATTTGCTACATTGAGTCCATGAAAAAAGCACTTGGAACCACCAGCGCAGTACTTTCTGCACTTGCCATCAGCGGTTGCGCCCAGCCTCAGTCCGCTGCGCCTGTGATCGGCATGGCCAACTCCGCATCGGTGTACTGCGCCAAGCTGGACGGCAAGTCCCGCATCGAGAAGACCGCTGCCGGAGAGCGCGGCATCTGCGTGCTGCCCAACGGCACGGAAATCGACGAGTGGGAGCTGTTCCGCCGCGACCACCCTGCACAGTAGCCGAGCCGGCGGGCTCAAGTGCTAGTAGGCTCTTGGTGCGCGGCGGATGACTCGGGCATGTGCCTCGCTGAGGCCAAGGGGTCGGTGCGTCCCATCGTGCCTCCGCGAACAGCAAACAAAAAAGCCCATATGGCGCAGGCTGGGTGGGCGGGGTCTGGACAGTTCAGCCAGCTTTAGCAATGGGTAGGGCGTTGAAACTTGTGCGAACTTGTAGCGCTTTAGATGGGCCGCGTAGGCCCCCTGTATGTCAAAGCATGCTTTTTGCTGCCAGCCGTGGATTGGGCGGCGCGGGCAGTGCCGTGCCGCATGCAGCAATTGGTAACTGATAAGTACTTCTGGCAATGCCATGCGAATGACGTAGTGATGAATTTTTTCACCTGTCCTTCGGCTCACCAGCTATACCTGAAGAATTCCTTGGGGGCTCAAGGTGCAGCTCTTATGAAGGAGAAGGTCATGGCCACTCCAGTCAGCGTTGAGAAGCTAGAAGTCAGGTCACACAGCGAGCCCGATGAACTTCGCACACCTAGCAAAGCTCCAAGTCTACACGATTGGACGCTTCAACTTTGAGCCCGGATGGCGCTGGTCCGAATGCATCAAGCCCGTGGTGAAGACCGAATACTGGCAACTCTCGCATGTGGGGCCCGTCGTCTCGGGAAAGCTCACTGTTCAAATGCAGGACGGCTCTCAGAAAATGCTCAGCGCAGGGAAGTCCTACGCCATCCCACCCGGTCACGATGCCTGGGTCGAAGGGACAGAACCCTTTGTCGGCCTTGAGGTGCTGAGTGCAGAGGTCTACGCAAAACCTTCCGAGTAAGGCTCGCTCAAGTGCTTGCGGCCTGCCATAGCAGATTGAGGTAGCGGTAGTACATGCCAACCACTTGGCAAAAAGCCTGCTAGGTCTTGAGCCTTGCGGGCTTTTGTCTGCTTGGCGGGCGCTTCCGAACTTCTGAATTGGTGATCGCGTTGCGCTTGCCCTATCTGCATTTGAAAGTGTGCTGCTACTGATGGCATTGTCTGGATTGAACTAGCAGCTTTGCTTTCCATAGCAGGCAGCAGTCGCCCGTGTTGGCTGTCGCGGTGCTGTAGCTGTTGCCGTACGGTGTCGATGGGGCACGGGCTGTTCGCGGGGGCAGCGGGGCAGTCGATCAGGGCTTTTCACGCAGGCACTGGACGGTGTGGGCGTCCAGCCATTCGGCATGCATACCCGGGCAAGCGAACTCGTCGCGCACGGATTTGGTGAGAGTGGTGGGTTCGTCAGCCTGGGCGTTGGGGGTGGCAAGCCACAGTACGCCCATGAAGATGGCGGCGACGAGGATCAGGGATTCGATGATCTTTTCCATGATATTTCTCCGGTCTGGCGCTTGTCAGGAAAACGCCTGTGGCTATCAAAATCGATGAGGTTGACCGTTCACAGCGGCCAGGCTTCCGGGGTGGTGGCAATGACGACGGCCACGCCGATGAGGCCAATGATCCCCAGAAGGCCGAGGCCCCATTGCGCGGCGGTCAGTAGCTTTGCTCCAAGGCCGGGGCGATCAAAAGCAGGACTGTCAGGAGCAGCGCGAGCAGGGCGGTGGGGATGTGTGGCCATTTCACAGGCCTCCCTTCTCGCGCAGGCGCTGCACGAGGTCTTCATCAACGGGTTGAGGAACGGTGCTGTACAGCATGGAGTCTCCTTTTGGCGAGAAGCAGGCCCGCTGGATGGGCGGGGGCGGATAAAAAAGTCCAGCGCTCTTGAGAGCAGGCGAAATCAACAAAGGTATGGAGGGAATGCGCTTCGCGCTCTGGCGCAGCAAGCTGTTGCTTTGAATTTTACTGTTATTTTCATCAGTGCTGTTCATTTGTACAGTAGTTTAATTTTGCCCTGTACAGCGCGTCAACAGACGTCGACCCCATGTGTTGCGTGGCCGCACCGAGTGTCTGCCTGCAAAGAAAAAGCCCACCGGCGTTGGCGGGTGGGCTTATGCGTAAAGGCCGATGCCTTGCGGCGTGCCTGGGGAAGCGGAGGGAGGATAGAGAACCTCAGGCTCGGCAGAAAGCGATGGGTAACGTCACCATCTGGTGTGACCGCTCAGAGTGCAGCTCACAGCTTGTGCACTACGGTATTGGCAAAGCGTATTTCCAGCCTCGATTTTGGGCAATACCTTGTACCAGGAACAATCACACCGGATGGCCCCGCTTGACCCTGCGGGGAGAGGTCGCGCTTGAGGCCCGCGGGGCCAGGAGGCTACATTTGAAAATCTCCGCGAAAAAAAAGCCGACCGCGAGGTGGGCTGAACTTTGACTGGTTGGCGGCCGGCATTGACCGGCCTGCGGTTCTTCTTGAGTATGGGCACTAGCGCATGTGTGGCTGCGTGCCGAGTTTAGACAAAGGGCACACCGTAGTGGTCATAAACACGGCGGCCATAGTCGTCGGTGTATTCGGGCAATGTGCCTCCCTTGTAGTGAGGGGCGTCTTCAAGCCGCTCCTTGGTAACGGAGACCACGTACCCGCCTTGGCTGGGTTCGTATTTGAGGCTATCCCACGGCAGTGGGTAGAGATCTGAGCCTATGCCCAGGAAACCGCCAAACTGCATCACTGCATATCGAATCTTGCCGGTGAGCTTGTCGATCATCAGAGAGTCGATAGCTCCCAGCTTGTCGCCGTTGGGGTTGTAGACGTTGGTGCCGTTGACACGATCGGATGAGATGACAGGTGAGGCTAATTGCATTCCTGCTCCTTTCTTTGCGTGGTACATAACAACGCTGGTTAGGTGGGCCAGCGCTGAGGCGCTCCCTTTCACTGCTGGGGAGTTTTGTGCTGCTGCCCTGGCTGCTGTTGCTGAGCAGGGTTCTTCTGCTGTCCTGGGGTTTGCTGTTGCTGCTGGCCGGGCTGACTGGTGCTCTGGCCTGGTTGGCGTTGCCCGGGGTTTTGCTGCTGCTGTTGCTGCTTGTCCTGCTGGCTGGGGCTGTGCTGCTGGTTCGCTTGTTGCGTCATTTCCTTCACTCCTTCAGGTTGGTGACCAGCAAACCGGGTTGGCTTGCTGTGGGTGCATGGTCGCCGAGTCATGGAAAACCCTTCTGTAGGAGAAGGTGGCGCAACGCTGAATTCTGTGAGTTCATGGCCATTACGTAGCATTTGGTTTACGTTTGAGGCGGAACTCTCGATATTCCTCACAGTATTCATCAGGACACGCAGCGGGATGCGGTGGGTTACGGGCCCATTCAGGGTTGCGGTTTCTGCCGCCCTGATGCAAGTCGTGTCAATCGCAGTACCCTGGATCGGGTCCACCGGCTGGTCTTGTGCTTTGGCGGAGGGCGCTGCCGTGATTCCTGCCAGCCTTGCTGTTTTGCCCTTGTCCATATTCGACAGGCCCCATTGGCTTTTCCCAGAACTAGCCGTTTTGATAGCTTCCGGCGCTTGATGGATAAGCGCCGGAGGCCTGTTTACCGCGGATTCCTGGGTGCGGAGAAAAAAGCCCCCGCAGCTACTGCTTGGCAGGGGTTTTTCTGTTCAGGCCAGGCAGTTCAGGTCGTAACCCACCATGAAGAGTGAAGCTTCCATGGCGCGCATGCGATCGGGCTGGCCTGAAAACAGGCTAGGGGTCTTGCGCAGGGTTTCGGCCATTACCCAGGCCAGCCGTACCTTGGCGCCAGCCCAGCGCTGGGGCGTGCTCTGGCTGGTGTAGAGCAGGGTGCCCGGCGACGGTGGCTGGTCAAAGAGGCAAGCCAGTTTATGCTGGGGCTTCTGGCTGCCGCCGGCCAGCGGGAAGCTCAGCGTATCGGGCAGGTGACGCGTGCCGCTGCTGCGGCGCCAAAACTCCACCAGTGCAGCCGCTGCAGCACTGACCCGCGAGTCATAGATGGGCAAGCCTTCGGCCGAATAAAAGGCGTGCACCTTGGTGAGCATGGAGTTCATGAGCTGCACTGTCGGAAAGCCGGTGCACAGGCTGGCCGAGCCAAGCGCCATCTCCTGATGGGTCTGGGCAATGTAGTGGCAGATGTTCGTGCCAAGGCCCACAAGAAAGGGCCGCGCGCCTTCTTTGGGGTTGCGTTCGCCGCCCCAGTCCAGCACATCGCTACAGGCGGCCAGGGTGGCTGCCGCATCGTTGGCCTGCACGGCAGCGCGCAGCTTGGCAGAAAGAGCGCTTGTCTTGATGCAGGATTCGGCCCAGTCGCCCGTTGCCAGGCCGGTCGCTCGCCAGCGGTAGTGGCGAGGTACCAGATCGGCAAAACGGGTGGTGGCTGCCAAACCCTTGGGTACGTAGCTGGAAGAGCGAATGTTCAACTGAATCTGTCGCTGGGGGAGTGTGGCTGCAAGCCAGTCGGTAAAGCCGATGACTTCGGGCTGTTGCAGAAATTCGGTGCGATTCATTGACGCCTCGTGGCCTGTCGGATTTCCTGTTTTGCTCAGTTGGTGCGGCTTTGACATTGTCGCCCGGCGCGGGCGGCTAAAGGCGGACTGCAGCAATGAGTGCCCACGCCCCGGAGTTACGCTGCGGTGGTGTTGCGAGCGCTTTTTCAGGCTAAGTCTCCTCATGTCGTTGAGGAGACTCCATGCGCTGAAACTGAGTGAGATCGCGCACCGGTTAATCCAGCGCTATTGAGGGCCTGACGCAGCGCAGTTCGCCCGCAGCGATTGCTGTATGTGGCAATGCAGCCGCCGGTGGTGATCAGAACCTGAGCGTCGCTCCGACGATCGGGCCGCTCTGGCTGAAGTCCAGTCGCTTGCCATTGTCACGGTAGTCCACGCTCAGGTGGCGGTAGCCTATGGACACAAAAATGTTTTCCTTGACCTGGTAGTTCACCGAGGCATGAACCTGCCAGGTGAACTTCGAACCCACATCCAGCCCGCCCATATCGGCATACAGCAAGCCGGACCAGCGCGGCGCAATGTCGTAGCGCCAGCGTGCGGCGACCACGGGGTCGATGAACGAGGTGTTGGACTGCGCGGACGCCACCCCTGGCACATTCACTTCGGCCCTGATCTGCCACAGGCGCAGACCCGCCATCAGGTCGAAGCTCGACTGGGGGCTCAGCATCCAGTTGTGCCCGCCGGTCATAGTCAGCGAGGTCTGACGAATCTTGGCATTGGCACTCAGACCCAGGGGCAGGGCGGCCTGGTCCGATGTGGCTGCATGGCTGAAGTCGCCCTGCAGCACATAGCTTCCCTTGCGCGCCGTGCCGTTCACAAAGGCTGCTGCGTCCAGATTCTCCAGAATGTCCGAAAACGACTTGTTCACGTCGACCGTGGGCGCGCCTCTGAACGGGCGGACGCTGCCGTCCAGCCCCGTCATCCATACATAGGGCGTGAGCTGATAGCGCCATGCATCGGCCGCCGCCTTGTCCTGCGCCCAGGCCTGCGTGCCTGCCAGCAGTCCCACGGCCAGCGCCGCCGCTGCCATGCCCGGAGTGGTGTTGATGTGCTGGGTCATTTGTCTTCCTTACAGCGTGTTCTTGTGTACCTTGCCGTCCTTCATGATCAGGCGCAGGTTCTGTTCCGGGTGGCTCAGGAAGTCCAGATTCACCGTCGGGTCGCCATCGGCCACCAGAAGATCGGCAAATGCGCCAGGGGCGATGCGGCCCAGAGGCTGGGGGTAGGGGTTGCGCTCGCCCGACAGGGCCAGCAGTTCGCCGTTGGTGCCTGTGGCCTGCTTCAGCAGCGTCATCGGGTCGTAAAAGCGCGTCAGCTTGGCCAGTTGCTTGCCTTGTGTGACAGTGCCCCTGGGGCTGAACAGAATGTCCGTGCCCCAGCCCGTCTTGATGCCGTACTTCTGCGCCATCTCATAGGCGCGCACCGTGCCCTGGGCCACGCGCGACTGGCTCTCGCGGCGCACCGCATCGGTGTAGGGGTTGGCGTCCTCGTCCTGCAGAAACGGCTGCAGGCTCCACCACACGCCCTCGTCGCGCATCATGCGCACGCTTTCCTCGTCGGCCAACTGGCCGTGTTCGATGCTCTTCACGCCCGCCTTGATGGCCCGCTTGATGCCTTTGGGCGTGTAAACATGCGACATTACATAGGTGTTCCAGTCTGCGGCGGCTTCCACGCCGGCGCGCAGCTCCTTCTCGGTGAACTGGGTGCTGTCCAGCGGGTCGTACAGCGATGCCACGCCGCCGCCTGCCAGCATCTTGATTTGCGATGCCCCCAGCATCAACTGCTCGCGCACGCGGCGCAGCACCTCGGCCTCGCCGTCCGCAATCATGGACACGCCGGTTTGCTCCACCATGCTCAGCGGCTCGTTCGCTGCACGTGGAATATCGCTGCGAAGGCGGAAGTCGCCATGGCCCGAGGTCTGAGAAATCATCGCCCCGCTCGGATAGATGCGCGGGCCCGGGATCATGCCCTCGTCGATCGCGCGCTTGAGCGCAAAGGCGGGGCCGCCCGCGTCGCGAACCGCAGTGAAGCCGCGCATCAGCGTGCGCTGCGCCTCTTGTGCGGCGGAGATGTACAGATAGCCCAGATCTGCCGTCATGGCCGTCATTTGCGGCACGGCCGCCAGCATGGTGTGCCAGTGCGTATCGATCATGCCCGGCATCACCAGCTTGCCCTGGCAGTCGATCACTTGCGCACCTTCTACCTTCTCGCCGGCAGAGGGCAGGGCGGCAATCAGCTTGCCCTGGATCAGCACCTGCACGCCTTGGCGCACCGACTTGCCCGTACCGTCAAACAGGCGCAGATTGGTCAGCAACACGGGGCGGTCGGCCTGCTGGGGCGTGCCGCCGGCACCGGGCTCGGCCGCATGCAGGCCTACAAACGGAGCCATCGTCGCTGCCACACCACCGACAAACATGCGGCGCGACATATCGCTCATCACCCGCTCATGCAGCAACTGGCACACCACGCTGCCGCAGGTGCAGGCTCTGGGGCGAATCGGGCCGGTCTGCCACGTCAGGCCGGCATCGGTTGCGATTGCGTGACTCATCTGCTTTTCCCTTTTTTCAAAATGAACAAGAGACGCCGCTGCCGGCGTGACAAATGGAACCAAAGGCTCACAATTTGATGCACCGATGCTACACGACGATCGGCCATGAAAAAGCGCCCCACCGCACGAGGGCGATGGGGCGCTGTTTGTATTATGAGAGCGGCCGGGAAGTGGCTGCGCCGCAGTCAATCAGGCTTGAACCGGGCGATGCACCAGAACCGGAATGCTGCTGTTGACCAGTACGCGCTGGGTCTCGCTGCCCAGCAAAATGCCGGCAATGCCCTTGCGGCCGTGTGATGCCATGCAGATCAGATCGCAGTTACCCTCCTGCGCCTGCTTGATGATGGCCTGATTGATGGAGATATTCGTTACCCGCACCGTCTGGCAGGCCACGCCCTCGGTCTTGGCAATGTCCAGGGCAGCTTGCAACACCTGATCTGCTTCCTTCTGGGCGCTCTTGTCGAACTCTGCAGAGTTGTAGGCGATCAGCGCCTCGGCTCCGTAAATCATGGCTGCGTAATCCGGCATCACATACAGCGCCGTCACCTGTGCGCCTTGTTCCTTGGCCAGTTGTATGCCCGCGCGCAGCGCGGCCTCAGAGAGCTTAGAGCCGTCCGTAGGAATCAAAATGTGCTTGAACATATCCAGCCTCCTTGCGCATAGGTGCGCGTCTTGTTGCCAAATCAATTCGATCGATCACTGAACTCATACTCACACTCCAGGGCTGCTAATGCAACACCTTGAAATGAGTATTCAGACGGTTTCTTGATGGAAATCAAATTCATGAAGTCGCAGATAAAAGCCGCCTAAAGCCCTTATCCATAAAGCGTTAGAAGCTATCAAAAGCAGACTAACCGAAGGTCATGCGCAGCATTCCCTGCGGCTGTTGCCGGTCGGCAGGCTGTCGAAGGAGGCCTGCCTGAGCTCGGTCACGATCGGCTGTACATGGCGCAGGGTGGGCGACCGCAATTCAGGTTCGGCAAATGGCTGCTATGCGCTCATCTGTGAGCATTGCCCTGTATCAAGGTCTTGAACGCAGTGCGCCGCAGCCTTCGCGACCAGATTGAGGGCATCCATACAGGCCAGTTTGAAGGCAAGCGCCTTCTTGCACATAAGGGCCATGACCAGCAGCGTAAGGCCATCGCGGGCCATGCGGTAGTCAAGGAGCGTGCAACCTGTGGAGCCAGCGAATTCGGCCGGGGCATGGAGTCCTTGGATGGCGCTAATCAGATTTCAACTGCAGCCCTTGCCGTGGGGTTGGGAGTTGGCTCGCCAATCTTGTGCAAGGTGTTGCGGTCGGTATGGGCAAAGGGCTCGCTGCGGCCGGGGATGGTCAGCGTGGTTTCTTGCTCATACGACCATGTGCCGTCCGAGTGCTTGGTGACGGTGATGGTATAGGCGTCGGTTCTGAATGCGTGCTCCAGAAAGGGGTTGCTGGAGATGCCGTTGACGGTGGAGCCGCGCTCGGCCCTGAGGGTGAAGCTGGTAGCGTCGGCCGTGGTCTTGCCCGTGGCCATGGCGGTCTGCCCGCGCGGGATGGTCAGGGTCTGGATGATGTTGCCGGTGGCAGGCTCCCACAGCCAGTAACCGACCTGGTCGTGAAAGGTTTCCACGTCGTCGGGCTTGACGATGCGCGTGTGGTAGCGCAGGCCATAGAAGAGCTGCGGCCCGTTGGTTTGCGCATCGATGGGCTGGCATTCCATATGCTCGATAAAGGCCTGCTTCTCGGGGCCGTCAGCCTTGGGGTTGATGTCCAGGCCGCGCTTGCCGGTCCAGATGCCGGCCATGCCGGTGAGGGGACCGAGGTTGGCCAGGGTATTCACATCGGGCGTGGGCTCGGTGTAGATGTCTTTGGGAAAGTTTTCCATATCGTGTCACGGGCTTTCACTTTGAATCTGTTGAAACCAGTTTACAAGCTACGGACTGAGGTGCTCTTGACGGCCGTCAGGCCGTCAGGTGCTTTCTTCGGTGGTGAGCGTAAAGCGTGCGCTTTCGCCGCGCAGGGCTGCTTCACGCGTGAGGAAGATCAGCACACGGTAGCTGGCACCACGCTCGATGCGGAAGGTGCAGATGTTGTTGTTGGCCGAGCCTTGGCATAGAGGCTGGGCAGAGCCGTCCTTGAAGACGTTCATCTGGCTGGATGGGTTGTTGGTGTTGAGCGTGACGGTCATGCGCTGGAAGGGCCGAGTTTCGAGCCCGTATTGCACGATACCGTTGCCCGTGATCTGGCCGCTGTAGGAGTTGGTGTAGCCGCCCGGGGTTGTAAAGGCGGCCTGTGCCATGGAGCTGCTGCTGAGATGTAGCGTCATGAGACTGAGCAGGGCAGCAGTTGCAAGCATCGGTTGGAAGCGGGTCATGCAACTCTCCTGAATGTGTTGGGCAGGATGGCGCTCCTGGCGCAGCGACGGGTGTCTATGCCGACAGCCGGGCCTCCATCCACCACCGCCGCGCCCTAGCGGCAGGAGACATTGCGCCAACTGAATTTGCCGTCGTTGAAGAACTCTGTCCATACCGACATGATGGGAGCTTGGCGGTAAGAGAACGTAATCTGGTTAGGGATCTTTGGTCCCAGTGCGGCAGGCTGTCCATCCTTGTCGAAGACCTTGACGATGTAGAGCGTGACGCCTCCATCCTCGTCTGTGTGCAGGACTACCCGGTAGTCCTTGGTGAAGAGATCCCAGTCGAATTGCTTGGTCACATACGTGTGCAGACGGACAAAAGCGCGGTTCGCGTTCTTGGCGGCAGGATTAACTTTTCTCATGACGAAACTCCCTGTTGCTCAACGACTTGCCGCAGGACCTGCGAGCTGACATTTCATTGCATTTGACTGATGTTGTATCAAGAGGATGTAAGGAAGTATGTAGGCACTTACAGATCGTGCCAATGGATAGGACAGATCTGATGTGTGAGCTTCTTTGAAGCGCCGAGGAGGTGCTTTGCCGGTGCCGCTGTCATCTTTTCTTGATGAAGTGGCCGTGCTAAGTAACTGAGTGAAAAGATAGATTTTTTTAATGAAATCTATCCTGAGCCGGTATGGGCTTGAGGGTAAAAATTGCCTGATGATGACAATTTTTAGAGAGGCGCATTGAATTTCCGGATGGCGATGCTCTAGGCCTGAGTCATCGAAAGCAGGGCTGAAACGCCTTGCCTGAATTTCAACAAGCAAGTCACCGGTAGGTACTCACGAAATACTTGGCAATGCGGTGGCTGAGCAGTTGGCAAGCGTCCCGGAGCCAGCTTATCCAATCCTGAGATATGTCATCGTGCAGGCTCAGGGTTCACCGTGGCTCTGGCCAGTCTCGCGTTGCCAGTTGTCTCTCAGGTCAGTCATCAAGCAGTGTTAAACCCTGAACCTTTTGGTGATGTAGATTTTGTTTCTGCTGCACTTTTCGGTAAATTGGGCGTAGGAAAATTCTGATTTTGATGTGCAAGCGGCGATCTGGCCCGATGCACTACTGAATTCAAAAAAAGCCCATGTCCCACCACCTGCAATACACTTTTGCCTCCCGTCTAGATGCCTGGATCAGGCATATGAAGCTGGCCAAGCCTTGCCATACGCAGCAGATGGCTTATGAGCTGGTGATCGACAGCTGGGTGCAAACCAATGCAGAGCTTGGTGCTTCGCAGGAATTTTTGAAGGCCTTGCGCCGGCGTCGGCTGTGCGAGGAGCATGGCTGGCGGGGGGTGAATACGAGCGTTGCGCACTGGGATCTGGATGATGAACACACTGTGCGGATCTATCTGCACGAAGACGGCTCCATCGTGGTGCAGCAAATGGACTCGCAGAATCTCCAGATTCTGTTCACCTTGCCTGGGCATCGTGAGCGATTGGGAGAAGTATCGGAGCGATGTGCCTAGCAGCCAAAAAAATGCCCGCGCAAGGCGGGCAAGTTTCGGGGTCCTCTCGATCCGGTTCTGCAGCTCACACAGTCAATGCATTTGAATAGTTGGCAGAGGCGTTACTTTGGCCTCAATCGCCGTTTATCGCTCTTGCACTGTTGCTGACGCGTTTGAACGGTTGACAGGTTGCCCCATCGGGTGCGGCCAGCAACTTCTGACTTGCGGGCCTGCATTTTGCAGCCATGACTTGCAAGTCGCTTGTGCCCGCCTTGTATCGAGGCGAGCGTGCGACAGGCAGGACTGCCATTCGATATTTCTGGCTCCTTAATGTTTGCCGGTTGAGGCAGGCCGGTGTACCAGCACCGGGACATGGCTGTGGGTCAGAACGCGCTGGGTTTCGCTGCCCAGCAAAATTCCGCCGATACCTTTGCGACCGTGTGAAGCCATGCAAATCAGGTCGCATTGCAATTCCTGCGCCTGCTGAACAATGGCTTGGTAAACAGAGGCGTGGGTGACTCGCACAAAGTTGCAGGGTACGCCTTCAGGTCTGGCAATCTGGTCAACGAACTGCAAAGCCGCATCTGCATCGCTGTTGGCACTGCGCTCGAACTCTGCGCTGTTGTAAGTCAGCAGTGCGTCTGCGCCGTAGATGATGGCGCGGTAATCGGGCATGACATACAGGCCGGTCACCTTGGCGCCTTGTTCACGCGCAAGCAGAACGCCAGCACGCACGGCAGCCTCTGACAGTTTGGTGCCATCGGTGGGAATGAGCAGGTGCTTGAACATGTTCAACCTCCTGATGCCGGAAGATGTGCCTGGAAATCAATTTATTCCAATACCTGGAGCCGCGCAATGCCTAGTTTTTGAATGCAGCAGAGTTGCAGACAGGAGGTAAGACTCTGTAACAAGGGGCGGTCTCGTCGAATCGTCTCATTCCTCGGGCGAAGGAGGAACGCGATTGAGGATTTCGCCAGTGGCCTCTATCTCGAACTGCTGTGGATTGAGCCAGTTGACCTCCTGGTGATCGGCAGTTTCAAAGTAAATGGCAGACGGGCGTATGGAGACGCCATGCGGCATGTCGATCTCATCAAAACTCTGATAGACCAGAATCAGGCGCAGGTCTCCATTGGCGTCTTTGGCCTGTATGTGCTGCAAGAGCTTGCGGTAGGCACTCATAAGACGCCCTCGTTGACATGTGTATATGAATGTTTCCACTGTCGAAGAGGTGCCGCAATACCCTGATCCGGGTATCTGTTCTGACGGATATTCGTGCCTGACAAGGAGTTTAGAAGGCTGCGAGGCTTGTGCAAAATGCGCTCCGGCGGGCAGGGGCAGGCAGAGCATCAGCAAATAATTTACATGGCGATCCAGATCGTTCGGCGCCAATACTGAGGGTCTGTTTTGGCGACATCGAGTTTTTCGCCTATGCACTGTTGGCAGCGTTGTCTGGCGCCATATCTGCCGGCCGATGGGCCAAGAGCGTTGCGATGGCTTCTTGTTGGATGCATATGGAAGCCCTGTTACATTGCCTGCAGGCCTATTTCGGGTCGGGTTCGGGGCTGCATAAGTGCAGGCAGGCAAACCTCATTGTGCTTTCAGACTTGCGGGGCCGTTTGCTCATGGAGTGCCATACGCTCCAGCGCGGCGCAGACATCGGCCATGCGTCCGCAGATCAGCAGGCATTCGGGTTGCCTGCGCGGTTCTCGCTGCACGATTTTGAGAAGTCGTGGAGAAGCTGCTTGTGTCGACTGGTCGATTATTGGCGATTGAAGCTCTGGGGTCGCAGCAAAGGCCTGCGGGCGAAGTGTATTGCTGCCGAGGCGACTGCGGCCGCGGTTGGCGCGCATGACAGGGATGCCGATCTGCTTCGCCATTGGACGATTGGCAGTGAAGGATACGGGCTCTGCAGCGGCTTCGCTTGCGTCATCGGAGCTGAAGTTCGGATTGGGCGACAGCGTGGCAGGCAGGCCTTTCATGGTCAGGCGTGTCAAAGCCTGCAGTGATGTGGCGAATCCCATTTGGCAACTCCTTTTGATGACCTCGCGGCATGGATAAGGGCAGGATTGCGTTCTTTCGGCAAAGCTCCGCCCAGGGCGAAGCTCAACGGCTTCGCGCCTACCACCTGGGCTTGAGAGGGAAGGAGGCTCGGTGCCTCGGCTGCATAGACGGAGGGACGCCGTCTGCCCGTTACATGAACATGCTGTTGCGGATAAGGCCTACGGCCAGGCCTTCGATGGCGAACGGCTCTTCAGGATCGACGTGAATGATCTTGTAGTCTGGGTTCTCGGGTAGCAGCTCGATGCCCTGAGGCGTGCGCTTGAAGCGCTTGACGGTCACGTCGTCACCGAGGCGGGCCACCACAATCTGGCCGTTGCGCGCTTCATGCGTAGCCTGTACCGCGAGCAGGTCGCCGTCCATGATGCCCGCGTCACGCATGGACATCCCGCGGACCTTGAGCAGGTAATCGGGCTTGGCGGCAAACAGGCTGGGCTCGACCGAATAGCTCTGATCGATATGTTCCTGGGCCAGAATAGGCGAGCCGGCAGCGACGCGGCCGACCAGGGGAAGCACCAGCGGGGCCAGGGCCGTGAGCGGCAGCGCAAAGCTGGCGCCGCGTGCCGCATTGATGGTGCGCACGGTATCGGCGCGCAGGCGAATGCCGCGCGATGTGCCGCTGACCAGATCTATGACGCCCTTGCGTGCCAGTGCCTGCAAATGCTCTTCTGCAGCATTGGCCGACTTGAAGCCAAAGGTGCTGGCAATCTCGGCCCGGGTAGGGGGCGCACCCGTGCGAGCGATGGTGGACTGGATGAGGTCCAGAATCTGCTGCTGGCGGGGAGTGAGCTTGGGGTGGTCCATGGGCATTCCTTGATCGATCGATGATGAATACTGTGTGTTCATCCAGTACCTGTATTTTTAATCAGTTTGAAGAGGACTGCAAGTGGAACGTGACAAAAATATCGTCATCCTGGGCACCGGTGGCACGATTGCCGGAGTTGCCGAGCAGGCTGGCACCAGTGTGGGCTACCGTGCGGCCCAGCTGGGCGTGGCTCAGCTGCTGCAGGCCGTGCCGGACCTGGAAGGCGTTGCTGCGGCGTCGCTGCAGGCGGAGCAGCTGGCGCAGCTGGACAGCAAGGATATGGATCACGCGACCTGGCATGCACTCGCGCTGCGATGTGCCGAGCTGCTCGCGCGTGATGATGTGAGCGGTATTGTCATCACCCACGGCACCGACACCCTGGAGGAAACCGCCTGGTTTCTGCAATGTGTTCTGCACCCGGCAAAGCCCGTGGTGCTGACCTGCGCCATGCGCCCGGCGACAGCGATTTCGGCCGACGGCCCTGGCAATCTGCGCGATGCCGTGGCCTGTGCGGCCGACACGCAGGCTGCTGGCCGCGGTGTGCTTGCCGTGGTGGCGGGTCGGGTGTTCAGTGCACGCCAGGTGCGCAAGGTGCATCCCTACCGTGTGGATGCCTTTGATGGCAGTGGCGCCGGCCCGCAGGGCTGGGTGGAGGAGGGGCGGCTGCGCTGGGCAACGGGCGGCCTGCCCCGGGTCGTTGCGGCCAGCTCCACTGCAATCGCTTTACCGCCCGCAGATCACTGGCCCCTGGTGGAGCTGCTTCATAGCCATGCGGGCTGCAGCAGCGCCGTGGCGCTGGCGGTGATGCAGGCCTGGAATTCGGCAGGCGTGCGTGCCGTGGTGGTGGTCGGCACGGGCAATGGCACTATCCATGAGGCGCTGGGGCCAGCCCTGGACTGGGCGCAGGCGCAGGGCATGGCTTTGCGCATCACGACCCGGTGCGAGGAGGGGCAGGTGGTGCATGCCGAGGGAGCGCGAGATAGCCTTATGAGCAGCCTGCCGGCGGCCAAGGCCAGAATCAGCCTGATGCTGGAGCTGATGGGCTGGCCTCGCGCATTAGGTTGATGCTCTTATTATGAGAGCTGCTGGCCTTCATTGATACAGAGTATTTATGCTGTTTGGGTCTGAAATCCAATGAGTGTAGGCGCAGGCAGCTATGAATATTGATGGCTCCAATGCCATCCTCGGTGCAGCTTTTTCGCACCGGACTGATGTCGGCCGGAAGGGCGGGAGCACGAGCTTCAAGAACAAAAAAGGCCGGTGAGGACACCGGCCTTTTTTGCCCAGAGATGCCTGGCCGCGAAAAGGCGGCAAGGCTCCACGCGCGAGTGATCTGGGCGATCAGGAAGCCAGAGCGGCCAGAGCGCGCTCGGTGATTTCTTCAACGCTGCCTGTGCCGCTGATGGCACGGTACTTGGGGGCCGCTGCTGCATCGGCCTTGGCCCAGTTGCTGTAGTAGTCCACCAGGGGACGTGTCTGGCTGCTGTAGACGTCCAGGCGCTTCTTGACGGTTTCTTCCTTGTCGTCTTCGCGCTGCACCAGGTCTTCACCGGTCACGTCGTCCTTGCCTTCCACCTTGGGAGGGTTGAACTTGACGTGGTAGGTGCGGCCCGAGGCGGGGTGGCTGCGGCGGCCGCTCATGCGTTCAATGATGGCGTCGAAGGGCACATCGATTTCCAGCACATAGTCCAGCTTCACGCCGGCAGCCTTCATGGCATCGGCCTGGGGAATGGTGCGGGGGAAGCCGTCAAACAGGAAACCCTTGGCGCAGTCCGGCTGAGCAATGCGTTCCTTGACCAGGTTGATGATCAGATCGTCGCTGACCAGCTGGCCGGCGTCCATCACGGCCTTGGCTTGCAGACCCAGAGGGGTGCCAGCCTTGACGGCCGCGCGCAGCATGTCGCCCGTGGAGATTTGAGGGATACCGTACTTTTGGCAAATAAAGGCCGCCTGAGTGCCTTTGCCGGCGCCGGGTGCACCCAACAAAATCAGTTTCATGGAAATCCTTGAGGAGAGTAGAAATTCTTGCTGGCCCAGGCAGACGGGTGGTCGTCCGTAGTCCCCAGGCCGTATTTTTTCGCGGGCAAGGATAGCACGCACAAGACCAACACAGGCTTACACAATTCAGTCAAGGCTGTCACAAGTGCGGCCAATTGAAGGCATGTATCCGCTGCAAACGCGATTGCTGTAGTTGTAATCCAGGTGCCGAAGCCGTTACATATGCTATTCGGACTATGCGGAAAGTATAGCGATCAGCGCTTTCCTGGACTGGCCCAGGGCCCTTTAGGACTGCGCGCGCGGACTGCGCAGCTGCCGGCTTGATGCGTGAGCAGTCCTGGATGAAGACAGCCTGCGCACCGGTGTCGCCAAAGTGCGCAGGTCTTTTTTTCAACCAGCGAAAACGGCGCGCACGCGCTCCAGATCTTCGGGTGTGTCGACGCCGGCACCCGGTGCATCGGGCGTGATATGCACGGCAATGCGGTGGCCGTGCCAGAGGGCGCGCAACTGCTCCAGCTGCTCCATGGCTTCGGTGGGGGCGGGCGAGAGTTGCGGGAACTCGCGCAGAAAACCGGCCTTGTAGCTGTAGATGCCAATATGGCGCAGCGGTGTGAAACCTGGGTGACCGGCCTTGGGGGCCGCCGTCTGCCACCAGGCTTCATCGCCGTGGTCGCGTGAACAGGGGATGGGTGCGCGGCTGAAATAGCTGGCCAGACCCTTGGCGTCACAGACCACCTTCACCACGTTCGGGTTGCGGTAATCCGTCAAGCTATCAATAGGATGAGCCGCCGTGCCCATGCTGGCTTCGGGGCGGGCCAGCAGCAGCTGTGCCACAGCCTCGATCAGCTTGGGGTCGATCAGCGGCTCGTCGCCCTGCACATTGACGACCACATCGTCGCCGGACAGGCCCAGTTGAGCACAGGCTTCGGCCAGACGGTCGCTGCCGCTTGGATGATCCTTGCGCGTCAGGATGGCCTGGACGCCATGCTGGGCGCAGGCCGCCACAATGCTCTCGTCGTCGGCCGCCACCACGCAGCGGGCTGCGCCGGCCAGAGCCGCGCGCTGGGCCACACGCGCCACCATCGGCAGGCCGGCAATATCCGCCAGGGGCTTGCCGGGCAGACGGGTCGAGGACAGGCGGGCGGGGATCAGTACCGTATAGCTCATGGCTTATTGCTTTTCTTCTTCCAGCTCGTCGTCGGACAGGGTGCGGGCTTCGTTTTCCAGCAGCACCGGGATGCCGTCGCGCACGGGATAGGCCAGACGCGCGCTGTGGCTGATCAGCTCCTGATGCTCGCGGTCAAAGCGCAGCGGGCCCTTGGTGACGGGGCAGACCAGCAGTTCGAGAAGTTTGGCGTCCATGGAGTATTCCTGCAAAACGGGATGAGGGCGCCAGCAGGGGGCTGGCGCTGCAAAAAGAGGTGATCAAACGCTGTTGATCCGTAGGCTCAATGATAGTCAGGCTGGCTTGCCATCGCGGCGAATATTGGCGTTGGCCTTGGCCAGTTGCGCATCCAGCAGCTCCCAGAAGGCCTGCGGCAGCTGCAACTGCAGGGGCACGGCCCAGGCTTCAGGATGGCTGCGCCAGAGTTTGACGGCATCTTTTTCGGTGCAAATCAAGGGTTTGTCGTTTTCCAGCGTGCGCGAGAAGCTCTCGAAATCATAGTGATCGGGCAGGGCCTGGGTTGCTGCCGGAGTGATGCCCTGGGCGGTCAGCATGGCAAAAAAGGACTCGGGGCGTGCCACGGCGGCCACGGCCTCCGGGCTCTGCGCGGCCAGGCTGTGCAGCAGGATGCTCTGGCCATGACCGTTGTGGGCGGTCTCGGCCAGGCTGCGCTGCAGCGCGAACGCCGGTGAAGAGCCCAGTGGCCGGGGCGGCTGGCCTGCATGCAGTGTGGCCGTGACCGGGCGAGGCCAGGGCTCGCGCAACGGGCCTGCGGGCAGCAGAAAGCCGTTGCCAACTCCTTCATCATTGAAGACGCACAGCTCCACATCGCGTGCCATGGCCAGATGTTGCAGGCCGTCGTCGCTCACGATCACGTCGACCTGCGGGTAGCGCTGGCGCAGCGCTTGCGCCGCCTCCAGACGCCTGGAGGCGACAAAGACCGGCACGCCGGTGCTGCGTGCCAGCAGGGCAGGCTCGTCGCCGACCTCGCTGGCGGGGCTGTCCGGCAGGGCCTCGCGGCAATCCTGCCCGCTCTCTATGCTGCGGCCATAGCCGCGCGAGATGATAGCCGGCTGCCAGCCCCTGGCCTTGAGGTGGGCCACCACGGCCTGGGTCACAGGGGTCTTGCCCGCACCGCCCGCAATCACATTGCCGACAACGATGACAGGCAGGCCGGCGCTTTGCTGGCGGCCGAGCATGCGCCTGGCATTCCAGGCCTGCAGCACTCCATAGAGCAGCGATAGCGGCCACAGCAGCCAGGCACCCGCTCCACGCCGGCGCCAGAGGGCGCGCAAGCCATGTTGCGAGGAGGATGCTTGGACGGTGTTTTGAGGCATAGGGGTTGGGATCATACGGGTGCGGCCGGAGTTCCCGCAGCCAACGGGCCTGCGTGATGCGCAAATACCTGGGTCCTGATCCCGGGAGCCTGAGGCCAGAAGCTGCCAAGCAGGCTGCCCAGCTCCAGATGGCTGGGGGCCTCTGCCGCGGGAGCAAGTTCGTCTGCCAGCTGCTGTGCTTCATCCTCGGCGGTAAAGCCTTCGCCTCTGGAGCGCGCCTGCGCGCTGCGCCAGTGCAACCAACACAGGCCGGGCATCAGCATCACGGCTGTGGCGATCAGGCACAGTCCCGGTGCGGCAAACGGCGTGGTGCCGAAATAGGGCATGGGAAGCGCGTTCTGGATGGCCGGCGTGCCGGGCAGCGCCGTCATGGTGAAGGTAAAGTCTCCCAGCGCAATCGTGGCCGGCATGAGACGGCGCGGGATGTCGGCACGCCTAAAAAGCGCCTGGGCGATGGGATACACTGCAAAGGCCACGACAGACAAGGAAACGCCACCATAGGTGAGAACGGCGCGGGCCAGCACCACGGCGAGTATGGCGCGCTGCTCGCCCAGTGCTGCCGCAATGCCCTGGGCAATGATGTGAGCTGCCCCCGACGCCTCCGTCAGCTTGCCGAAGACCGCGCCCAGCAAGAACAGCGGAAAGTAGGCGATGACAAAGCCGCCCAGGCTGACCTGATTCGCCGGCTTGCGCCGCTCAGGTCCCGAAGGGGCGGCTGCCCAGCGTTTCCACCACATGGTCCACAAAGCAGGTGATGCGCGCCGCCAATGCGGTGTTTCGATAGTAGACCGCATTGATGGGCTGGCAGATGTCCAGTGTCTGCTTGCCAAACAGTTGCACCAGATTTCCTTGCTCGCGGTCTGCTCGGGTCATGAAGTCCGACAGACAGGCTATGCCCAGGCCGGCCAGCGCCATTTGCCGCAGTGTCTCGCCGCTGGAGGAGGCAATGTCCGGGCGGATATGCACGGCGTTGCCGTCGGCGTCGCGCAGCGGCCAGTCGTTGAGCGATTCGGGCTGGGTAAAGCCCAGCAGGCTGTGTTGGCTGAGCTGTGCCGGACTGGCAGGCATGCCGTGGCGCCTGAGATAGGCCGGGCTGGCCAGCACGCGTATGCGGCTGATGCCCACTGGGCGGGCGTGCAGTGTGGAGTCCTTGAGCACGCCGATGCGAAATGCCACGTCGGTGCGTCTTTCGAGCAGGTCGATGATGCCTTCGTTGGAATTCAGCTCCAGCTCCACCTCGGGGTAGCGCGTACGAAATCCTGCAATCAGCGGCACCAGCACATGCAGCATGAAGGGGGTGGCAGCATCGACACGCAATCTTCCCGCCGGCCGCATGCGCCGCGCCGCCATCATCTCCTCCGCTTCGTCGACCGATGCAAGAATGGAGCGGGCGTGCTGCAAGAAGGTGGCGCCTTCCTCGGTCAGCTCCAGGCGTCTGGTGGTGCGGCGCAGCAGCGTGGTCTGCAGCTTTTCTTCCAGACGCCCCAGGGTACGGCTGGTGGCGGAAATCGTCAGGCCCAGCAGCTCCGAAGCGGCCGTGATGGACCCTGTGTCCACGACGGCCACAAAGGCCTGCAATTCGTCGAGCGTGGTCTTCATTGTTGAATGTAGATCAAGAAAATTGAGGGAATACCAAGCTTTATCTGCAAATATTACCCGAGTGCACTGCCCTGGGAGCTCGTCGGTGGCGAGGTCCGCCCTGGTCACCGGCGTATTGCCGGATGCATCCCTGTGGAGCTAATGCCAGTGATTGCCGGTGGCGCGCAGATCAGCGTTCTGCAGGGGGGCATGGCGTGTGCGGTGGTCGCAGATCAGGAAAATTGGCGGCTGCCGGTGCAAGATTCTGGTTTTATATTTGATTTGGTTTCAAGAGTATTTGTGAAATACAAGGCTTAATCCGCGAATATGAACGCGGCAAACTTCAGGCATCGGGAAAGTCGGTGCGGACAGCAGACATGCAAGCTCCGGACGGGCTGCAGTCCTCAATCTCATCCAGGAGTGATTTCATGAGCCATATTCCTTCCTTCGGCGTCGGCACTTTCCGCCTCAACGGCCAGGTCGTAATCGATTCCGTGCGCAACGCACTCGATGTGGGTTACCGCGCTGTCGATACGGCCCAGATCTACGGTAACGAAGCCGAAGTCGGCCAGGCCATCGCCGACAGCGGTGTGGCGCGCAGCGATCTGTTTGTGACCACCAAGATCTGGACCGACAACTACAGCCGTGCCAGGCTGATCCCCAGCCTGCAGGACAGCCTCAAGAGGCTGCGCACCGACTATGTGGATCTGACCCTGATCCACTGGCCCGCACCCGGCAACGGCGTGGAGCTGTCCGAATACATGGAAGCGCTGGCCGAGGCCAAGGCCCGGGGCTTGACTCGCCAGATCGGCATTTCCAACTTCAATATCGAGCTGACACGCCAGGCCATCGCGGCCGTAGGCCGGGGCGAGATTGCCACCAACCAGATCGAGCTGAGCCCCTATCTGCAAGGCGGCAAGCTGACGGCCTTCCTCAAGGAGCAGGGCATTCAGGTCACTTCGTACATGACCCTGGCCTATGGCAAGGTGCTCAATGACCCGGTGCTGGCGCAGATCGCGGCCAGGCACAACGCCACGGTGGCGCAGGTAGCCCTGGCCTGGGCGCTGCAGCTAGGCTATGCGGTGATTCCGTCGTCCACCAAGCGCGAGAACCTGACCAGCAACCTTCTGGCGCGCGACCTCAGGCTGGATGCCGAAGACATGGCGCTGATCGCCGCGCTGGAGCGCAACGGACGAGAAGTCAGCCCCGATGGCCTGGCTCCTGTGTGGGACTGATAGTGGTGCCGTATCAGGCCCTTAGCCAGGCCGCTTGGGCTGCCAATCCTGCCGCAGCGAGCAGGCCAGAGTACTCTGGCGACGTTTGCGTTTTCTCTTGAGCCAGCGTTCTAGCTTTTTCGCTTGATCCGGTGTGGAGATCAGGCGCAGGTTCTGGCGTAGCAGGCTCTCGCTGGCGGCAAGATCATTCAGCTCTCCGAGAGGTTGCTGGATTTTCTTGAGGCGTTTGAGCAGACGGTGGTGATCTTTGGGCAGCAGAGGTCCGAACAGCTCAAGAAGATAACGAGTCTTCTTGCCAGCTTTTCTGACATCGTGAAATGCTTCGATATCTGGCTTGTTCGCTGTTATCGCCCGCTTGATGCGTTGGTGCAACTGCCGCCTGGACTTTGCGATCCGTGCCTCGGCAATTGCTCCCAAGCGCAGCTGGCGAGGCTTGGCGCGCAAGCTTGCCTCGGTTTGTGTCAGAGTTTTCAGCAGGCATGTCTGTATATGCGGAGGTGACAGGATTTCTCTGCCAGCCTGCAAGGCTGCCTCGCGAGCGACGTATATTGCGGCAATGTCGGCTGCACTGCATTTGTCATGACGGCCCAGCAGCTCGATCAGAATGTCGTAATCGCGGGCCTTGCCTGCTGCGCCGGCAATCGATTTCAGGCAGCCGCGCTGCCGTGCATACTCCTCGGCGCCCATCAGGGGTCGGTAGAGCCACCATAGCGTCAGCAGGTTGCGCAGCGCAACGCGCAATTGATGAATCCCCTCGGCAGCGGGCTCTCGGGCTATGCGCCGGGCCTGTTCGACTGCCGAGTCGACAAGCGGGGATGCGATAGCTGAAAACGCCACTGAGGCGTCTGGTTTGCCTTTGCCCATACGAACTCCCGGGGCGGTTTTCATGAGGCTGAGACAAGCTTGCGACTGGCAACGCGATGCTCCAGTCCGCATTGCTCTCGCTGCTGTTTGTCACAGTGTGCCATGTTCCCTGCCCTATGTCCGTGGGCAGCTTCTGAATTGCGGCGGGAGCGTTCAGGTGGGTGACTGGCTTGGGCTGTGATGAGTCTGAAGGCCGGGCTTGGCTGCTACAGATTGGCAACGAACACGGGCAGGCTCAAGGCTGCTTCTGCACCAGGGCCGTTCGGCCCAGTCTTGCCCCAGTCGGCATTGAGCCAGTCCTTCCTGACGATATGTCCTGCGACGACGGCGAGCTCTGAAGAGGGGTCTATGGCACAGCCGAAAGGTAGCCGGCCATGTGTGCTGGAGACAAGACTGAAGCGTAGCTGCCTCGTCTGTGCGTCATGCCAGCAATAGAAAAGCATGGATGAATTTCCGCTCAACTTCTCTCGCCTGGCTGTCATGACCTGGTTGATGAAATCGACAAGAGCTGCAGCACTGAGCCCCTGGGACTCGTCATCGCACGGAGAAAAGCACCACAGATTGGACGATGCCTCGTGGTTGATGTCGGCGGCGTCGATGACGATCTCGTCATCGCGCGCCATGGACAGCCATCTGCCTAAAGTCGGCGAATCCTTCATCGGGTTCTGTGAATGTCGAGGACTGGTCAATGGAGTTTGCTGTAGTGGTGCTTGTTTCGACGCAGCAGTTGATGTGCGCATCCTCGAGAAGCTGGTAGCCAGTCATTGTGATGAGGGCTAAGCTTGCGGCCTCTACCTCAGGAGTCTCGCATGCCACAGACCATTCGACTGCACCGTGTGATCAAAGCTCCGCCCGAACGCGTCTATCGGGCCTTCACGACCCCAGAAGCCATGGTCAAGTGGTTGCCGCCTCATGGTTTCGCGGCGCAGGTGCATGAATTTGACGCACGCGTGGGCGGCCGCTACCGCATGAGCTTCATCAATTTTTCCGCCAACAGTCAAAACAGCTTTGGCGGCGAGTTTCTGGAGTTGGTGCCGGGCCAGCGCATACGCCATACCGATCGCTTCGAGGACCCGAATCTGCCGGGTGAAATGATCACCACCGTGACCTTGAAAGCCGTGTTTTGTGGCACCGAGCTGCATGTGGTGCAGGAGGGTGTTCCCGACATGATTCCCGAGCAGGCCTGCTATCTGGGTTGGCAGGAGTCGCTGCAGCTGCTTGCCCTCCTGGTGGAGCCGACCATCCCTGACGGAGCGTGAAAACGGCACAGAGCGCGACATTGACGGCCCGAGGTCAATGCATGGCGTGATCCATGCGTCGGCGATCCAAGAGAGGTGCAAAACAAAAAAGCCCGCTTTGCAGCGGGCTGTCTTGCTTGCAAGCTCTGGTTTTGCTTGCGATGTTTGGTAGGCGCGATTGGACTCGAACCAACGACCCCCACCATGTCAAGGTGGTGCTCTAACCAGCTGAGCTACGCGCCTGTCGTCGATGGGATGAATTCTAGCAGCGGAAAAATGGTGGTTTGGGCAAAGTCGCGACTTTTTTGCGTTCGAGCCCTATTTTTCTCATTCTGCAACCCAGTCAAGGCTTGGCTGGGAGCTGCTGATTCGCTACTAAACTTTGATGTGTTTTCCATCAATTGAATCGGCAACCCCATGACAAAAGCACAAGCAGGCATTCTGGCGTCTCTTCCTGAACAGGGGCGCTATGTTTTTTTCACCCTGGCCGGTGCAGGTGCAGATTTGCAGAACAGTCTGAAGAAATTGCAGACCAGTGTTGACGGTCAGCAGGTAGTGGCGGGTCTGGGACTGCAGGTGCTGCAGCAACTGGACAAGAAACTGCCGCTGATGCGCGAGTTCCCGCACCTAAAGGGACCGCAGTTCGAAGCACCCAGCACACCTTATGCGCTGTGCCTGTGGCTGCGCGGCGATCAACGTGGTGAGCTGATCGCCCTGACGGCCAAGCTGACCAACTTGCTGGCACCGGTTTTCAAGCTTGATCACATCGTGGATGCCTTTGTGCACCAGCGCTCGGACAACGGTCATGGCCGTGATCTGACCGGTTATGAAGACGGCACCGAGAACCCCGAGGACGATGAGGCCGTGGTTGCCGGCATTGCGGCAGAACTGGGAGCTGGTCTGGACGGCTGCAGTTACTGGGCCTTGCAGCAGTGGGAGCATGACTACTCGGCCTTTGGCAGCATGAGCACCACGGAGCAGGACCATGCCGTGGGGCGTCGCCGCAGCGACAACGAGGAGCTGGACGATGCCCCTGAGTCGGCCCATGTCAAGCGCACGGCGCAGGAGAGCTTTGAGCCGGAAGCCTTTGTGGTGCGACGCTCCATGCCCTGGTGGAGCGTCAGCCCGCAGGGCCGTGATCGCAGCGGCTTGATGTTCTCCGCCTTTGGTTGCAGCTTCGACGCTTTCGAGGCTCAGATGCGCCGCATGCTGGGCATGGATGACGGCATCAGCGATGGACTGTTCCGCTTTTCCAGGCCGCTGACGGGCTGCTATTTCTGGTGCCCGCCGGTTTCCAGCGGCAAGCTGGATCTGACGGTGCTGGGTCTCCAGGCCTGAGGACAAAGAAAAACGGGCCAGATGGCCCGTTTTTCATGTGGTGTCATCACCAAAAGAGGGATAGCGAGTTCCTAGTTGGCCTTGCCTGCGCTGGCCGAGGTCTGGGTGGCAAACGTGATTTGCGACAGTCCTGCGTGGCGGGCCGCTTCCATGACGGTCACCACTGACTGGTGCGGGGAGTTGGCATCGGCGCTGATGATGACCACGCTGTCACTGCCCGCTGTTGCCGCGCCGGACAGGGCGGCAGCAACAGAGGAGACGCTGCGGTCATCCACGCCCTGCTTGTTGACGGAGTAGCGGCCGTCAGCGGAGACGCCGACGATGATTTCCTTGGGGCGGTCGCGTTGCTGCTCGGTGTCGGCCACGGGCAGGGTCAGCTGCAGTTCGGTGAACTTGCTGTAAGTGGTGGAGAGCATCAAAAAGATCAGCACCACCAGCAGCACATCGATGAAGGCGATCAGATTGATCTCTGGCTCATCGCGGTGACGAGGACGGAAGTTCATGGTGGATGTGTTCCGCTTCTTACTTGGCCGGCTTGAGGCGACCCAGGTGGCGCACGAACTGCTCGGACGCCAGTTCCATGCCCAGCAGATAGCCGTCCACACGGGCGCGGAAATAGCGCCAGAAGATCAGCGAAGGAATGGCCACCATCAGGCCGAATGCCGTGTTGTAGAGCGCAATCGAGATGCCATGGGCGAGCTGGGCGGGGTTGCCGGCGCCGGAGCTGGCTCCGGGCTGGGAGCCGAAAATCTCGATCATGCCGATCACCGTGCCCAACAGGCCCAGCAACGGAGCGGCCGAGGCAATGGTGGCCAGGGCGCTCAAATACTTTTCCAGCTTGTGGGCGGCGGCGCGGCCCGCGCCTTCCATGGCCGAGCGCAGCTCTTCCTCGCTGCTTTCGGGATGTGCCTGGCGGGTACGCAGACCAGTGGCAAGAACCTCACCCAATACCGAGCTTTGGGCCAGTTGCTGGGTGGTTTCAGCGCTGGGCAGGTGCTTGGTGGAGACCGAAATCGCTTCATTGAGCAGATTGGTCGGCGCGACCTTGCTGGCTTTCAGCGAGGCAAAGCGCTCAAAAATCAGGGCCAGGGCCAAAATCGAGCAGGCAATCAAAGGCCAGATAGGCCATCCTGCGGCTTGTATGATCGACAGCAACGTTGCTCTCCCTCGTCGTACAGAAATTGCAGCCGACGATTATGACCCACTGCCGTGCCGTTGCGACCCGTTTTTACAGGCCTCATGCAGCTGACTTGAGTCAGCGCAGCAAGATCGTGCGGCAGCGCTTGAAGTGCACGGAGCTTGGAGCGACAGAGCAATCACAAAGAGCTTGCGATTCTTTGCGAATGCTTTCGCGTATAGCACAGAAATCTGTGGATAACTTTGTGATCTAGTTGCTATGCCGGGCAGTCATCTGCTTCGCTCTAAAGGCTTGTTACGAGTTTGACACCTGTGTGAAGCCTTATAAGTTGTTTTAAATCAATAAGATGGGTGATGTTCTTCATGTGCTGTTTAGGATTTTTCTGGCTTTGTCGCCGACAGGGCTGGACGCCGACATCTGTGGAGAATCCGGCCCGCGTAAGACCTCGCTGACACCGCATGAATTCACTGTTTGAACGTCCAAACCCAGCAGCCACGCCGCATGTGTGGGAAGTTGGCGCGCTATGCCACGCCATTGGCGATGCCTTGCAGGCGCGCTTCAATCCGGTGGCGGTGCGCGGCGAGCTCAGCGGCTTTTCGCGTGCTGCCAGCGGGCATTGCTATTTCAACCTCAAGGACGCGAGCGGGCAGATTCGCTGCGCCATGTTTCGTCGTGCGGCTGAGCAGGTAGGTTTCTTGCCGCGTGATGGCGAGCTGGTCGAAGTCAGAGGGCGCCTAGGCGTCTACGAGCAGCGTGGCGATCTGCAACTGGTGGTGGAGAGCATGCAGCGAGCCGGGCAGGGGGCCTTGTTCGAGCAGTTTCTGCGCCTCAAGGCCCAGTTGGAGTCCGAAGGACTGTTCGACCCTGCGCGCAAGAGGCCGCTGCCGCCTTTGCCGCGCGGTATTGGCCTAGTCACTTCCCTGGGGGCGGCAGCCTTGCACGATGTGGTGACGGCGTTGCGCCGCCGCGTGCCGCATATTCCGGTGGTAATTGTTCCGGCCCTGGTACAGGGGTCCCAGGCACCGCAGTCGCTTGTGCAGGCGCTATCAAAACTGTATCGCCTGGCGCAAGAGGGGCAAGAGGCCAGCGGCGACTTGCGTGTTGATTCCGCGCGGCAGCCGGTGATTGACATCATCTTGCTGGTGCGCGGTGGCGGCTCGCTGGAAGACCTGTGGGCCTTCAACGACGAGCAACTGGCGCGCACCATTGTGCAAAGCCCGGTGCCGCTAATCAGCGGCGTGGGTCACGAAACCGACTTCACCATTGCCGATTTCTGCGCCGACCTGCGCGCGCCTACGCCCACGGCGGCAGCCGAGCTGGTAGCCCAGCCGCGCGAGGTCTGGCTGGGGACTCTGGGTCTGATGCAGGACCGTCTGGACAATGCCGTGCAGCGTGCGCTGGATCGCCAGGCCCAACGCCTGGATATCGCGGCCCAGCGCCTGGGTCGGCCCAGCGAGCAGCTGGCGCGCAACCAGCTGCAACTCAGCCGGCAGGTGCAGCGTCTGCGTCATGCCATGCTATTAAAACTACAGCGGCTTGCGCAGAGCCAGCAAGCGCTACAGGTCAGTTTTTCTAATATCTTCCAGCGCAATCTGGAGCAGCAAAAGCAAACGCTTGATCGTATCGACCTGCGCTTGCAGCTGCTGGACCCGCGCCTGGTTCTGCAGCGCGGCTATGCCTTGCTGACGGATGAGCAGGGAAGGGCTGTGACCCAGGTCAGGCAGGCCGTGCCGGGAGCGGCGCTGAAGGCTCAGTTGTCGGACGGGGCGGTGGATGTGGTGGTCACTCAGCCGCGTCTGCTTTGATGCTCGCCGGCCACAAGCTGGCCGCAAAACACCCGCACGCTAACCGGGTTCTTCATCAGAACTCTTTTGCAATCCGCGCAGGCAATGCAAAAGGGGCCAGTATTCATGCGCGGTAAGCCGTGAGCGCATGCTTTTGGCAGCGTGAGCAATAGTCCTGATGAGTGGCGCGTAGCCACTCAGTTCTTTCTACAATGGTTCGGTTAGTGCAATACTTGACGTCTGTAGTACAGCAATGTGCCCGTCGGCACAGCGGTCACCGCTCAGGCGCCTTGGCACTGGACGGCCCCCAAAAATTTCAACCACGAGGAAAACCATCATGGAACGCACTCTGCCCCCCCTGCCATACGCTATCGATGCACTGGCTCCGTTCGGTTACAGCCAGGAAACCCTAGAATTCCACCATGGCAAGCACCATAACGCCTATGTGGTGAACCTGAACAACCTGCAAAAGGGCACCGAATTCGAAAACATGGATCTGGAAGAAGTCGTCAAGAAGTCTTCCGGCGGCATCTACAACAACGCTGCCCAGATCTGGAACCACACCTTCTTCTGGAACTGCATGACCCCCAACGGCGGAGCAGAGCCTACAGGCGCTCTGGCTGATGCCATCAACAAGAAGTGGGGCTCCTACGCCGAGTTCAAGAAGGCTTTTGTTGCTTCCGCTGCCGGCAATTTCGGTTCGGGCTGGACCTGGCTGGTGAAGAAGGCCGACGGTTCCGTGGACATCGTCAACATGGGTGCTGCCGGCACCCCTCTGACCACCGCTGACAAGGCGCTGCTGACCGTGGACGTGTGGGAGCACGCCTACTACATCGACTACCGCAACCTGCGTCCCAAGTTTGTCGAAACCTTCCTGGAAAAGCTGGTGAACTGGAAGTTCGCCGAAGCCAACTTCGCTGCCTGATCACGGCAACACGGCATCGGGTCTGCGGCTGTAGGGCTCGGACCTGATCGTTGGCAAAAAACCTCCGCAAGGAGGTTTTTTTATGCCTGTCTGTCAAGAATGAAAATTTTTAGGTCTCCAGTTTTGATAGGGAAAGCGCATGCATCTATGTTTTTTGAGGGCCTATTGATGCTTGGGAGAGACTGGCATGGAGGAGTGTGAAAGCCTGAGCACCCAGGCGGTTTCCGGGCTAGTAGAGGCAGGTGCTCGCATGCCCGTGTACTTTCTCTGTCATGGCGCCGGCCCCTGGCCCCGGGTGCCCGAGATGCACGGCTGGCATGCGCTGATGGCAGAGGGTTTACGCAATATTCCGCGCCAACTGGTGCGCAGGCCCAGGGCCGTATTGCGATGTCCGCCCACTGGGAGGTGCCGGTTTTCACCGGGCAGAGTGCTGCCCATCCTGGCATGTATGACTACAGAGGCTTTCTGCCGCACACCTATAGCCTGCATTACCGTGCGCCTGGCTCGTCTGAGCTGGCAGGCAGGGTGCAGCAGTTGCTGGCGCAGGCTGGAGAGGGGGTGCGGGCTGACGACCAGCGAGGCACGACCACGTCCATTTATCACAATATGCCTAGCTTCGGCCCCGTGGGGCGGGCGCCTTCCAAGCTGTTTGACGATTCGATTGGTTGGCCAATTGGGATCGGGTCCGCGGCGCGCGTATGGCCCATCCGCTGGAGGAGCATCTGCTGCCGCTGATGGTGATGGGAGGCCGAGCAGGAGCTGGCCCGCCGCGTTTACATTGAAGAGGCCTTCATGGACTCGGCCACGCTGTCCAGTTATTGCCTTCAGGCCGGGGAGTAGCTCAGAGCTCCGCTTATTCCTGCTCGTCCAGTGGCCCATTCAAAAACTCTTCCCTGTCATCGTCAATCGAGTCGGCGGACGCTTGAAGATAGGCTGAGAAGCTGGGGGCAATCCAGTAGATCTGGTCGGGGTCGTGCACATAGGCAATGATCTGGCCGCGTTGTCCTTCAGGGCCGGGATGATGATCGGCCATTAGCACGATGTCGCCATAGAAGCTGGCAAACGGCTGCCAGCCGGCGTGCCACCAGCGCCCGCTCAGGCGTGGATCCTGGGACGCGGGGCCGGCCAGATCCCACATGCGCTGGGCCCGTTTTTCCATGCGGAGTGCCTGGGCCATGGCCTGTGTTGGCGTGAGAAGGTCCAGTGCATCCACATAGCCTGGCCGCTGAAACAGGGGCTGGGTGCTGTCGGTGCTGCTGCCTGCAGTCAGGCGCCAGAATGCGGCAAGATCGGTGTCCAGAGGCCCCAGCGCGGCGGCCAAAGCGGCCAGATCCTGTTCGCTGGCCGGAGGCAAGGGGTGAAAGCGTAGCTGGAATGCAGCATACACAGCATGCAAATGCGCAAGATATTGATCAGGTGTCATGGTGGCAGGCGTAGTAGTCCGAGGTAAGTGAATTGGACAACTAGGTCGGACTGGCAGCGGGTGTTGGGAAATGACTGCTTGGGTACAAAGTGCGGCTCTTTGGATTTTCAGTGTAGTAAATCCGCGGTCTTTGCTTCATGCCAGCACTCCCTCCGCCAGAGGCATGCATTGTGTTGCATTCACCAGTTGAATCCATAGACGATAGCGATCAGCATAGTGCCACTGGCATACTTGCTTTGTTGCGTGGTGCGCATTTGAAACGCTTCTTGTGTGCTTGGAATTCAATCTGAGGCAGGGTAGTATAAGGTCTGCATCCGATCTTTGAATGTCATTTAAATCAAATAGATGCCTGGCGCTTATGAATTCAAGTGTTTCCAATCTCGTATGAGGTCGGATGTGAGAATATATTCAGCTCTGAAGGTGCGAAGTGCAAGGGTAACGGAATAAGGCTTGTAGCCGTCGAATTATTTGAATCGCGATAGGAATTAGTTGTCCGCTGTCGCCATAGAATTTTTCGGCATGAAGTTTCAGGCGTATCTATGCTATTTGTGAGTCTATTTTTTTTCTGTTGCTAGATGCGTGATTTCGATGTAATTGGTTATCCCGAAAAAAATGAGCTATCCTGTAATTGACATTTTTTTGAAATCTTTGGCCCATTGCTGGAAATCGCTGGAAGGCATAGGTTTAGCGATGTAGTACCCTTGTGCAATATCACAGCCGAGATCCTTGAGCAGGTCCCAGTGCTCTTTGGTCTCCACACCTTCGGCAACTGTCTTGCGTCCGAGATCATGTATGAGATCAATGGTGGAGCGCACAATCGTGGCGGAATCCCGGTCGCGATGCATTGCAGAAACGAATGATTTGTCGATCTTGATGTAATCTACTGGTAGTTTTTGTAGATAGCTCAATGAGGAGTACCCTGTTCCAAAATCATCCACATAAAGAGGAATCCCTGCATCGCTCATCTCACTCAGTGCTCGTAGAGCGTATTCAGCATGCTCCATTACGGTACTTTCCGTAATCTCGATTTCCAATAGTCCGGTTGACACAGAGCGCTCTGAATGCCATTGGCGATACTTGGCGAAAAGCTGTTCATCTTTGAAGTTTCGCGCGGAGAGATTGATTGCAATAGGAACAGCACAACCTTTTGCCTGCCAGCCCTGCAGCAGATCAAGGGCTGCGACAATGACCCATTCCGTCAAAGGCTTGATCAAACCTGTTTGCTCAGCCAAGTCGATAAACAATCCGGGAGGAATTAGTCCTTTAAGCGGATGCATCCAGCGTACCAAGGCCTCTGCTCCACAGATTTGCCCGGAGGAAAAATCAACCTTTGGCTGTAAAAATAGTCGCAGCTGGTTGCCTGCAATGGCTCGCCGAAGCTCCCCTGCCATGGTCAAGCGTCCCGCTTGATTTTTCTGATGCGACGGATCAAATACGCACTGGCTCAATCCGCGGGCCTTGGCTTGATAGGTGGCCTTTCCCATTTGACGCAATAGTTCATCGGCAGTTGTGCCGTGTTCGGGAAACAAAGCTATGCCAGCTCTTGCGCTGACATCCAATTCAATATCTGCGATCGGGAAAGGGCGGGAGATGGTTTTTTCCAATTCTTCGGCCAAGGCTACGGCAGAACCTCTATCCAGAGTGGGCGCCAATACTGCGAATTCGTCTCCACGTAAACGCGCAATATGTGCAGAATCAGGAATGCTTTGCCTTAGGCGCTCTCCGAAGTCTCTAAGAATCTGGTCCCCATTAGAGAAACCCAGCACCTCGTTGATTTCTCGGAGGCGCTCAATATTGAATTGCAAAGCCGCGATTGGTTCTGGATGCGAAGAACTGCCCTCAATTTTCGCAGTCAGAACTTCCCTGAATTCAATCGAATTGGGTAGTCCAGTCAAGGGGTCATGGCGCAGCATATGATTCATCTCTGCTTGTACACGTAGTTGTTCAGAGCGTGTACGCAGAATGGAAATACCAAAGGCTAGATCGTCCGCTGACTCAGTCAGCAATGCGATTTCATCTTCGCCGAACGCGTCTGTTTCGGTGTCATAAATGGATAGTGCACCAATGACTTCGCCCTCAACCAATAAAGGGCAAGATAAACCTGATTTCAGTTCACCAAGCTTGTCTCTCCATCGAACATGGTTGGAATCTACGCGCATGTCTCGGACAAATTGAACCTTGCCGCTGCGAATTGCGCTGGATGTCAGACTTTGGCCTAGCTCCGTATCGGCTGCCATGAGTCCTAGACTGCGAAGTGCTTCGATACCGCCTGGATAATTGCACTCGGCCATCGGACGTAGTGGTTGATCTGGCTCGTCACCCGAATACCAGACGGCAGCCATGCCATAGCCTCCTGCAGCCACGATGGCTCGGCACATGTTCTCAAGCAGACTCTGTTCCTCGCTGGCACGTAGCATGGTGCGATTACCGGCGCTCAAGGTTCGCAGTCCGCGGCCAATGTGCTCTAACTCATGCACTCGTTGTTCAAGTTCACCATTGAGCGTCTGGATACGTTCTTCATAGTGCTTGCGCTCAGTAATATCTGTGCCCAATACGTAATAGCCAGCAACCGTTCCATCGGCTTGGTGTTTGGGAACATGCTGAATAGTCTGCCAAACTCCTGGAAAGGGCTGCCAATCATATGTTTGCGGCTCTCCTGCGAGGACCTTGCCGATCAAATCATTGGCGACAGCATAGCGTTCCTCTCCGAGGATTTTTCTTACCGATTCACCCGTGATGTCTTCGCGGTCAGGTGCAAAGCACTCCCGGTACTGAGTGTTGACGTACTCGTAGTGCTGTTGCGCATTAACGTAGGCAATCAGCGCCGGAACGGCGCTGATGACGTTGTGCAAATGGCTTTGAATCTCATGCCATTGCAAAGTGCGTTGGTGCACGTCAGCTTCAAGTGACGCATTTTGCTCACGGATGATCCGTTGTGCCTTTCGCTCCAGAGTAACGTCCCTAAAGACTAGCACAGCACCTCGTAGTTGGCCTTTGGAATCGCGGATGGGGGCGGCACTATCAGAGATTGGACGTTCGGTACCATCTCTGGCAATGATTGAGGTGTAATCGGCCAGTACTTGCACTTCCCCGGTGGCTAGCACCGTTGCTACAGGAATGTGAGCAGGCTCGCGCGTCTGCTCATGAACGATATTGAATACTTCCTCGATAGAACGGCCTTGAGCTTCATTAATACTCCAGCCTGTGAGCTGTTCGGCCACTGAATTCATGCGGGTGATCCGCCCTTCAGTGTCTGTTGCGAGTACTGCATCGCCGATCGAGTGCAAGGTGGTCACAAGGCTTTCTTCATTGTCAGCCAGAGCACGCTGACTGGCTTCTGTTTCGCGCAATTGACGTCTTATCAGAAGATAGGAGGAGCCCAACAGCAAGATAAGTGCCACAGCGACCAATGTTCCCGCCATCACCAGCTTATGACGCGCTTGCGCGTGCTCGGCCTCCTCCAGAGCTAGTCGCAGGCGTGCCTCGGTATCCATCTCGCTGAGCAACTCATAGGTGCGCAAGCGCGTGGATGCAAGCGTAGTTGTGGCAGCAAATGCATTTGCAGCCTTCTGACCTTGGGTATTGCGCAATTTTTCAATTTGGCGTGCAGCTTCCATGCGCTGGTCAATGACTTTACGCAGCTCTGTCCAGCGACGTTGTTGATCTGGATTATCGATCGTTAGTTGGCGTATTTTTTCCAGCGAAAGCTCTCGTTCAGCCATCGCTGCATTTCGCTCGGCAATATGCTCTGCATTACCTGTCAGGCGGAAATTTTGAGTGGTTAGTTCAGATTGGAGAGAATAGCCTCTGACGCGATCAATATTGTTGAGCAACTGGTGTGCATGTGTCACCATTTGGGCGGCTTTGGCTGCATCATTTGCAACTTCCCACGTCGATAGTGCCATCGCGATCACTACCAGTGCGGCTGTTCCAAATGCTGTGACAACCTTAGACTCGAAACTAGACCTCCGCACCATAGAACGCGCTCCTACGCTAGATGCAGGCCGGCACAAGCCATTTTCACTTGCCGCGGGCCTAGGCTGAAATCACCATCCATGCAAGGGATACAGACACTCCAGATAGGAGGAGTGTGCAGGGTCCATCAACATGCAAACTGAGAGATACAAGCTCAAATATACAAACAGTATGCGATTTGTTTCATTTGTTGTCATTGGTTCACATTGCGGAGGAGTCGAAATTTGCGAAATTCTGTGTGTCGGTTGGTCTTGAAACGTTCGTCTGCTAGTTCGGCAGAGCAATGTGATATTCAGTAGTCAGCAGATAAATAGCGTTCTTTCTCAGTGCTTTTGATGCGATCAAGACGCATTACACAGAGGCTGGATTCAAGTGGCTGCAAATTTCTACGGTGAAGATCTCAACAAGAGCTCGCTTTTCTTTTCAATTCTTGAGGGCGTTGTTGCACTACAGGGACTTCCCGTCAATGCAAGCGCTGATCATTAACCTTTGGCGGACCTGTCTGCCAGGACGATCCAGGTGATTGAAACGAGGAACAGACTGCACATCTACAGATGGGGTTAGGCACTATGTGTGCGCCCCAAGAAACAAACCGCGCAGCAGGGCTCCAGTCAAATCTCGTGACGTATTGCGACTCACAATGCAACAACCGAGCTTGCCTGCTGCTGGTCAGACCTGTTCATTGCATCTTGGATTTCAGTCTGGCATGTTGAAGTGCCTGTCTCAGGCAATGGCAAAGACGGGTGGCCTGGGACCTTCGCTGATACGGGCTGCTTCGTAGGTACGCTCCTGTGTCATGAGCGCCCACAGGATGCGTCCATTTTTTGCTGGCCAAAAAGCCACGGCGGTTTTTTGCCAGCCACTGTGCTGCCTCAAGGCCATCACCCATTGTGAGATAGGGTCGAGGTTGTGTTTGCCGGTCAGCACTGCAGCCTTGGCCCCTGACCCCAGACACAGCTATGCCACGGCCACCGTCTGCGGACGCCCTAGTTCAGTGAACCGATTGAGGATGGCTGAGCGTATATGCAGTCCATTGACTTGCCGTTCAAAGGTTCTGGACATCACCCGTTCGCCCAGTCGTTTGATGCAGTTCATTTTCGTCTCCACCAAGCTTGGTCGGTGCTAATCGCTCCACACTTTCCATATCCTTCGACCCAAACGCCGGCATGCGGCGGCAGCCGTATTGCGGTACACAAAGGCATCGCCTTTGCGAACCCGGGCATTCTTTCTCGGAGGGATGACGGGAATGGCACCTCTTTGAATGGCTGCTTCGTGGGCAGTCTGAGTGTCATGCGCAGCATCGCCAGTAAGACTCCGGATGCCCTTGTGGTGAGGAATTTAGACCAGAAGATCCGCTACAACGGTCGCATCGACTACCTCGTTGCTGGTCACGCAAATTGCACGCATTTGCAGTGTCTGTGCATCAATGCCGATGTGCAGGTTGCGCCACTGACGACGGCGCGCAGGGCCGTGCGTTTTTGCATTTCCATTCGCCTTCGCCCAAAAACTTGATGCCTGTGGAGTCCACGAGCAAATGCAGCCCCGTCTGACTGGATCGGTACGGAACATGGACTTGCAAGCTGCTCTGGCGACGGTAGACGTGTATTGACCCACCATCTGGAAGAGTTTGTGAGACAGTTCAAGTGGGCCTTGACCAGCAGGCAGGTCTTAAATGGCTGCAAGAGACCAGGCCCGAAACCTTGACAGACATTCACCGCGCCGCCCGGTTCTTTTACCTACAGCAGCAGAGCTTTGGCGGGAAAGTAGCAGACCAGACCTTTGGTACGGCCACTACGGCTCCGGCTATCAATCTGCTGCGGATCGAGGAGAACCTGTCGGCTGCCCATCTACGAATGGCGGGTGGAACCTACATCGAGCAGCTCGATTGGGCGCAATGCATTGACAGATACGACAGGACGTACACGCTTTTCTACCTTGATCCTCCCTATTGGGAGACCGAGGTCTATGGCGTGCCGTTTGAGTGGGATCAGTACGAGCTGATGGCCAAGAAGCTCAAGGAAATCAAAGGCAAGGCGGTCATCAGTATCAATGACCATCCTGCCATTCGGGAGTGCTTTAAAGACTTAGAGATGGAGTCTTTGAAACTGGACTACACGGTTGAAGGAGGGCGAACCGTGTGGAGTGTGGCGAGTTGGTGATCTACAGCTGGGCCAGGAGCGAGGAGCCTGCGGGGCTGTTCTGAGGAAGCGGCAGCGAATCCAAGAAATAAAAAAGTGGCCGCTAGGGCCACTTTTAGATTTCGAACTTGGAGCGGTCTTGATCCTTGATCCAGTTAGGAGGCTTTCCTCGACCGGACCAAGTCTGGCCTGTGGCTGGGTCGCGGTATTTAGGGGCAACGGAGCCAGTCTCGCGCTTTTGTTTTTGCTTGGCGGGAGGGAAGACATCATCCTGCGTCAGACCGAAAGCATCAATCAAGCTTCTGATTTCTTGCACCGCGCCTGCGACTTCAGCCTTTCGGGCGGCTGCAATCTGCTGCTCAAGAGCTTCGCGTTGTGCCAATAATTCTTTGTAGGAATTTGTGCTCATTAAAACTATATCCTCTGTAAATATTTGTGCAAGCACTAAATTGGTGCACTCATACATGAGATACATCGCTTATGCATTTAGTTCAACTTCAATTGAAAGTGAACGCATCCATTGTGGCTCAACTTGATGCGTATTAATTCAGAAAAGCATCGAGCCGATGAAAAAAGTTGGGGAAGCCGTACAGTCAAGCTGGCACTAAAGCTTGTCAGCTCGCATGAGCGAGGTCTTTCCAAAAGGACGAAGTCCGAGGACGTTTTTCCGAAAGAGGTTGTTGGTGCGCTTGAAGGGAGCAACTGGAGGACGTCAGCGGGCTGAGCTATAGCCTCTGATGTATGTACTTCACCATTCACTCAAATCCAGATAAAGTCAAGACATGACTCTGGAATTCAAGCGTCTTACCGAAGTCGGTTTGGCCGAAATCATTGCGCTCAACAACAATCCCGAAGTGCTACGCCAAATGCCGTTAGGCAGGGCCGATTTCGATGAGGTTAAAGCTAAGGATTGGGTTGAAAACAAAGACGCTCAATGGGCCAAATATGGGTACGGTCCATGGGCATTTTTTGTAGATCAGGAATTTGCCGGCTGGGGAGGGCTGCAGCATGAAGCAGGTGACGCAGACTTGGCCTTGGTGCTGCATCCAAAATATTGGGGAAGTGGCAAAACCATCTATCAGGAAATTATCAATCTCGCTTTCACAAGCATCGGCTTGACTTCCATCACCATTCTGCTGCCTCCTTCGAGAAAGAGAATTAGAGGGATTTTTAGGCTAGGATTTAAGGAGGATGGCGAGTTTGATGTCGATGGCGTTCGCTTTCTACGCTTTCGCCTCTACGCCCCCGGTAATTCCGAGAGCTAGGAAAGTTGGTAATGGCTTGGGGTGAGCCGCCGTTTGTCGATTGCAGCCCTTGTGACGGGCTGCTGACGGCCAGAAGCAGACATACCTAGCCCGATATGTCATAGTGTTTATGCCAGTCGCAGGGAGTGTTTAGAGGAGAGATACCGACATGTCAGATGACACAGAGTTCTATTTAATTTGTTATTTTATTTTTTCTTCAATTATTTCTGTTCCAATATTTTTCTCTATGAGTAAACATTTAGATTCTTCGGAGCCTTTTATTGTTGGATTGAGACGATGCTTAAAGAATAAAACAAAAGGATCTGTTGCTCTTGTTATATCTTTTGCGAATTTGTATTTAATTGTCATTGTATTTGCTATCTCTTCCTTTATAAAATAAAAGAGGTCGTATAAATTTAGTGAAAAAATTAATTTCGGATCAAAATTTTATCGTTACTTTCATAATATTGCCTGTTGCCTATGGGACGGTCTGCGACAGCCTTAGATCGGCCATGAGTTGTCTTTCGGAGTTGGGTTAGTGGGCCCCTTCCACCCGGTGTTGTGGAAATATTTTCTAGTCCACAGTATTAGGGGCGCCGAGAATTCAACGACAAACGGCTATGCAATCTAATGAATGCGTGCAAATTGACTTCTAGCTTCCTAACCGTGACGTTATCCAGGAGCCTTCGGTCTCTTTTACTCTTGGCAGGTGCATTTATTGTGTCTGCCTGTTCCGATGCAAACGAGGAGCTTCCCGCCATTCTTCATGGGGTGAGTGCAGGCGAGGGTTACTCTTCCGCTTGCCCTGCACCTAAGACAGAAGAAGCTTCGAGTACTCGAAAACTAGCCATTTCACCAGAACTCAATCAACGCCTGCTCGAAGCGTTTCCTCCAGGGTCGACCGAAGACGCTCTGACCAAATTTCTTTTGGCGCAAGGCTTTAGCTTTCATGGCTCCTGTGATACTGAACCGCTTATCCGCCATGCCTCCTTCAGCCAAAAGCACAAAAGCTCTCTCGCGTACAGCACCCATGCCCTTGTTTTCTGGCAGGTAGACGCTGACGGGAAAGTCGTCTGGACAAAGGGAGTCGTGGGCTTCAGAGGCCTCTGAACGAGTTCAGCAAGTCCAAATTCTGAGTCGGTCGACTTAAGGTCATTTGCTACTGTCGCTTTCGGCCAAGAGCGGACTTCGCAATATTTGACTTCAAGCTCATGTGCTACTCAAATGCGGAGATACGCCGGAAGCACAACATTGAACAAATCTTCATTGCTAGTTGTGGATGCCCTTGAGTCCATGCTTACCCTTGCGGGCGTGCTTCTCTGCATAGCTCTTGTTTACTTGCAGATATCTTCTGGAAAGCCAATCCGTGAGACCATGGCAAGTACCTGCAAGGCACTTAGAAAATCGGCACGGACACTGTTGCTCATCGTTGCATTGCTCCTAGGAGCTGATTTTTTATTACCGCCAGAGCAGATATACGCGTCTTCCAATTTTCAGGAACCAATGTTGAGTGGCTCAGTGAAGGTTCACTACGGACTACCTTGCTCCGGTGGGGAGGTAGACTTTTGTGAGATGCAAGGAAGGTCAGACATAACGCAGCAGCAGTTGATCTTGGTTAAGCGCTCAAGGGTTTTTGGCCGTTGCTTGATTGAACCTGTGCAGGAGCAACCTGCGCCAAACAAATGCTCCTGAATCGAATTGTTTGTTTGATCGGGTGAGGGATATTCCTCTGCCTAGGACTTAACTTCTTCCAGCATTTAAGCGGCACTTGATTTTGGACTCATTGGGGTGCTTTGGGTCGTGTTGCGACAGTTGCAGGTCGGCCAGAAACGGACGTTCAACATGATGAAAACGCTTTGTCCCACTTGCCAAGCAAGGGGCATTTCGGAAATGGCAAAGCGATGGTCAACCCGAGGGTGGCCAGCAAAATGTGAGCAGTGCGGTGCCGCCCTATCCAGCACATCAAATGGCATCTGGGTGGGAACGCTTCTCTCAGTCGCTGGGCTCTCTATTGTTGCTGCTCTGCTTAACATCCCAATGGCTGTCGGGCTAGCGGCCGTGGTTGTGCTCACGGTGCTCATTAACGTCGCAATGTGGATGCATGTGGAACTGGTCCCAATTACGTCCGAGAGCGCGGCCGCAGCGAAGAGAGTCACTTGGTTTCTGACGGCAATCTACGCTCTGTTTTCGCTGTTTCAATAAAGGTCAGCTCTGGGTCGCTCAGTGACATTCGCGGATCAGTTGCAACCAGGCTTCCAAATGACTACTTTCAAAAAAGTACATTCAAATTCATGCACGTTGGCAGTCCTTGGGTGGGATGAAACCGCTGCATGGTTTCCCGGCATGGGAGGCTACGTGGAAAAACTGTTCATGCGATCGCTACAACTGAGCACTCCCATGTCCCACGCAGAAGCGAAGAACGTGGTGAAGAAGATTGCAGCCCGGGAAATCTTTGAGGTGTACCTTGCCGATGACTGTTATGCGTATGGGATGTGTAACGCCCTTGAGAGCATCGGCGGACAAGTTTCGCTCCGACGAAGCGCGTGATGTTCTGCCCAGAGTCTTCTTTGGGGCGCTTCCTGCCGCTCCTGTAGCCTGAAAAGGCTACTGGCCGATACATCCATCGCCAGAGTTGGATCTGGCCGTTGGCGACAAAACAACACATACGGGCCGCTGAACGCTTGCCAAGTTGTCAGCCTTGGTGCCAAAGCCTGTGCTACTTTGTGCCAAAGATCGCGCAAATTTGTGCCAAAGGCCGCGCAACGCAACTCTCTAATGTGGGGGAGTGACTGTTTTGGCTCCGAAGATGTTCGTAGAAAAGTTTCAAGCCTTCAATGTTGATGCGGGTTGGCGAGTGATTTATGGCGTTCGACGCGTTGACGTGGCTTTGGCACCGAATGAGCTGCTCAATCGCGTAAAACGGTAAGAATGATCGAATACTGCACAAGTCGTTAGACTTGATTCTTCTAGAGATACTCTATGTTAGAGCGAAGTTCATGTATCCATGGCGAGATTTCATGTTGTTCCTAAGGTGCGAAGCCACGAGGTTGGAAGCTTTGCAGCTTCTTTGCAAGAAAGTTCCAATAAATCATATAGATACTAGGATCGGGATGAGTTCAAAGTGCTTCTCATCTCTCGGTGCTCGGAAGTGAAATTCTCTGCTTTTATAGGTGCTCAGCGCTTAGACCTTCTAGAGATAAGAGTATCTTTCTTAGAGCAGGGAAAAAAATCAAAATATATCGGGTTGTTACGGATAAGTTATTTTTCCTTGCAGAAAGGACTAGCTCTAAAAATGAGGGCTGCAGTTGACGGGAGGCTTAGCTATTCTGATATTGGAAGCAATAAAGTAATCTCTCAAAGATAAGAATCTACCGATCTCATAGTATTGAATTAGATGATTCCAGATAGAGAATAATTTGCAAAGTGGAAAGCCTAAATTTGTCAATTAACAAATTTTAAATAATTTAAAAGAACTCATTTATTTTTATGGAAAATTTCAACAAATATAGGATAATTTTAACAAATCTTTACGTGGAGGGGTGACAGTGCATCTTGAGAGCTTAACTATTCGGAATTTTCGTTGTTTCGGGGACATTCCTGTTCTTCTTAAATTTAAAGCCGGTACCAATGCTTTCGTTGGAAACAATGGCGCCGGGAAGACTGCTGCATTAGAGGCGTTGAAGCGGCTTTTCTCGCCCTTGGCTGAAGGGCGTCAGTTGAGGCGTTCGGACGTTCACTTTGGGCCTGGCGAAGACGCTATAAGCTTGGGAAAACGTGAGATCGTCATCGATGCAGTGTTCGGCTTTGACACTACCTCCGCTGTATCTGCAGTATTTACGGATTTGTTCTTCAATTCAGCCGATAAGTCATTAAAAGTCCGAATTGTCTTAGAGGGGCTCTATGAGCCATCTGAATCAATTGAAGACAATATCGATGTTAAGATTTACTCCGTCAATACAACAGAGCCTGTTCCATTTGGGGCAGAAGATGAGCGTAAAACACCGCTTCGAGGTAAAATAAATCAATACGCTGAAATTGTCTACATTCCCGCGCACCGTGATTCACGCAGTGTTAGTCAGTATGCATTAAAAAATGTGCTTCAGCGCTTGGAGTGGTCCGCTGATTGGACGGAGGCGACCAAGGCAACTTCTTTAAAGTTTGCACAAGACCTTGAGAAGAACCTCAACGCCACCGATGCAATCACAGAAGTAACGGCGAGGCTGAATGGTTTTTGGGCCGCATTACATGATGGGCACTATGACGCAACTCCAAAAATAAGCGTCTTAGCGGTGGAGTTTGAAAAGCTCATTAGAGAGTTAACTCTTAAATTTGATAAATCACCTGGTGGTGGTATGAGGCAGCTTAGTGAGTTAAGTGAGGGGCAAACATCTTTGCTTTATTTCGCTCTTTCGGCTACCTTGCATAATCTTATGTGGGAGATGCAAAAGTCTCTACCGAAGCCGCTTAAGGGATTCAAACCTGCTGACTTCTCTTATCCTCCTCTTACGATTTTCGCGTTGGAAGAGCCGGAAAATCATCTTTCGCCGTTCTATTTGCCGCGGCTAATGAGTTTACTTGACACTTTGAACGCTAGCGGGTCCGCGCAGTCTATCGTCACCAGTCATGCAACGAGTATCTTATCTAGAGTTAATCCACGACACGTTCAGTATTTTCGAAATTGTTCATCCACGTTGCGTTCCAATGCGCTTGAAATACCACTTCCGTTGGAGAAAACGGAAGAGGATAAGTTTATTCAGCAGGTAATTTTGGCTAACCCTGAGATCTACTTCGCTAAGCTTGTGATTATTGGTGAAGGGGATACTGAACGTATTGTTATCCCAAAGATGGCAGAGGCATTGGGTACTAGTCTTGATCCGTCTTTTATTGCATACGTTTCTATCGGCGGTAGGCACGCACAGCATTTGTGGCGACTTCTGAAGGGCCTTTCTATTCCACATCTAACTCTTTTGGACTTAGATTTTGGCCGTTATGGCGGTGGTATGGGGCGTATAGCGAATGCTGTAACTTGGTTAACTGCCATAGGCCGAGAATATATCCCTAAGCTTGAGGTTGATTCACCACCAGCACCTCCGACGCTCGAGGATGCTGTAGCTGAGGATTTGCCTAAGAATGATATTTTGGATAAAACGAATTTTGATCTTTGGGTAAATTGGCTGAGAGAGAATGGAATTTTTTATTCTTCACCTGTTGATCTCGATATGATGATGATCAAGGCATTTCCTAATGCTTATAAGCCAGATAAAGCCTATGATGTAAATAAAGTGGATCCAATAGAATTGAAAAAAACGGTTTTTGGCAACCAAGGTCAGGGAAATACTGAGCTTAATGTGGTTGGGCACAATTTTTCCGATGAAGAACTATATAAATATAAATATTTTTTTAAATCATCTTCTAAGCCTGGATCACATCTTATTGCCTTTGGGGAGCTTGATCAGGAAATTTTAAAGAAGGACTGTCCAGAGCCATTGAGAGCTTTGATTGATAGGGCTAATGAATTGATTGCTGATACGGCATCGAAAGGGGCCTTGTGATGTTGATCAGTCCCGAGAATTGGAAGTCAACGCCAGGAATATCTATAGAAGGCGCGGCGTTGGAAGTAGTTAAGTCAACTACCTCAATGTCTGTTCTGGCCGGGCCTGGTGCTGGTAAAACGGAGCTTCTTGCACAGCGCGCTGTGTTTTTGTTAAGTACCCGGCTTTGCACCCCACCAAAAAGAATCTTGGCTATTACCTTTAAGGTCGATGCGGCCCGTAATCTTCTAGATCGTGTTCAGCTGCGCTCTGAGCATGAGGTGGCAAAGCGTTTCGAGTCACTTACACTGCACGCTTTTGCAAAGCGGACTCTTGATCAATTTCGAGAAGCATTGGAAATAAAACTTAGACCATTATCAAACTACAAAATATTTTTTCCCAGCAAAGTGGATTTGGCTAGATTCCAAGATAGATATAAAAATGATTATCCTGATATTGGAAAATTAAATTTATCAGATCTCACGGATCTTGGAAAGAAATTGCCAGGCATTCATACGAATAATATTAGCTCAATTGATAAGAATAGAGAAATTTGGTGGAGCTATTGTATTGAAAGTTCTCCCTCTGTACTTACCTTCGATATGATTATGGTGTTGGCGGCACATATTATTCGTACGCATGAAATTATAAAAAATGCAATTTCGAGTACCTATTCTCATGTTTTTCTTGATGAATTTCAAGATGTGTCTGGCTTACAATATGATTTGATAAGTTGTATTTTTAAGGGGTCAAACACTGTTGTTACAGCAGTCGGTGATACTAATCAGGCTATTATGGGGTGGGCTGGCGCTTTGCCAGATATATTCAATAAATTTGCTGGTGATTTTATAGCTGAGAATAGAACACTTCTTTTTAATTTTCGCTCTAACTCTAAGATTGTTGAGGTTATCAATAATCTATCTAGGCTTATAGCTCCTTCCAGTGATTTCATTCGCACAGAAAGCTCACGCTCTGAAGCAGAAGCTCCCAATGATGCATTAGAGGGCTGGGTATTTCCAACGCGAGCGGCAGAGGGGGAAGGTCTTGCAAGGTTTGTAAGGCAGTCCTTGCTGGATGACCCTAGTTTAGGTGCTCATGATTTTGTGATTTTGACGCGAATAAGAGCGGACGAGGTTGAACGCCGACTCGCTCCTTATTTTGCCGGGGAAGGGTTGCGATTACGAAATGATGCAAGATTGCTAGGTCCATCCAGCATTCAGGATCTGGTTAAAGAGAAGATTTTCGAATTCTTAGCTTCGATTTTAAAAATGGTGCATGGGGTTCGTAGTGGAAACCCGTTTCGTGTATGCCGGGATATACTTGCAGATATAGAGGGCCTTGATCTTGCAACGGACAGAGGTACTGCAAGAAGTCTTCAGTTGGTGCAAAGTTTGGTCGCTGAGTTATCGTTCTTAACAAAAGAGCAGTTGCCGACAACCGTAAGCTTTCCATCTCTGATGGATACTGTTTTTACGGTTGAACGTCGTGAAAAACTAGGGCGAAGCTATAAGGAATATCAGAATAGCGAATATCTTGATTCAATCATAAATGCAGTATCTTCCTTCCTCGATGAGTGCAGCACCGGCACAATGAGTTGGAGGGAGCTTATAGATAACCTTGAAGGTCGCGGTTCTGTAAAGCTCATGACCATTCATAAGTCAAAAGGTCTAGAGTACAATATGGTTATATTCACAGAGTTTAATGATGATTCCTTCTGGAATAATCATGATGATGTTAATGTTTTCTTTGTGGCTCTCTCAAGGGCTAGAGAAAAAGTTAGATTCTCTCTAACTTTAGATTCTCGAGGCCACAATAATGTTGAAAAATTTATTGAGATGCTTGTGGATTCTGGAGTTGAGTTTAAAGAATTCAGTTAAATTCGTTCCAGATTTTTAGTCAAGCCGACTATTAAGTATTTTCTCTTGAATCTGTTTTTTGCCGTGCTTCATAAAAAGCGCCCAACTTTAGGAAAAATTGGGCGCTTTCAATTGTGGGACGAGTTAGAACAGGTTGCGCTGCCGCCTTTCAGTGGGGGCGGACACGCCAAGCATTGCGACAATCCTAACGACTTGACCTTCCGTAAGACCATGTTCTGACGCGATCTCTCGTGCAGTCTTGTTGGTCGCATACTCAGACGCAATCCGTGCATTGCGCACAGCCTGGAGCGCTCTTTCCGCTTTCGGCAGCTGAAAATGAGGTAGGCCTCCATATTCCTCTGCCAGCTTTAAAAGCGCTGCGATGCCAATGACTGCGGCATAGGGGTGATCTTCAGTGACACGCTCTGGCGTTGGAAAGTACACCCGCAGTCCACCCCATTTCTGAACCAGCGCCATGGTGGCCTGCAGACCCACCAGGCGCTCAAACTCTTGCAGCAGCGGCGGCAGTAAGTCGATGGGAACGGTGAAAGTCTGGTTCATTTCACCTGTGCCTGACGCTTGGCCCGGTCCAGCATGGACTTCAGCGCCTCAATGACTGTGCTGGCCTGGGCGGTTGGCAGAAACTTCACATGCGACACCTCAGCGCCAACGGTTCGGCCCACGAAGGCGAGCAGGGCGGTGGGACTGCCGTCGCGCAGACCGCCTGCTTCACCGAGCTTTTTCCAGAGCCACTTGATCTTCTCGGGCTGACCAAAGGGTTTGAAGTTGCTGGACTTGGGCCGGAAGCCCAGCTTGGCCATGTGAGCCAGTACCTTGGCACGACCCGCTGCGTCCAGATCCGCAGAACTGTCCACCCCCGTGATTTCGACCAAGTGGAAGCGGTAGTCATCCTCCGTCCAGCCAAGGGCCGTGCGTCCCTGATGGATGCGGCCAAGCTCACGGCGGCGCTGATCTTTTGCAGCAAAAGGCGAGGTGCGAGCGACAAAGCGGGTCATTTCGCCTCCTTTAAACGTCCGTAGGGCCGATGGCTTTCTTGACGCTGCAGCTCAAGACATGGCCGTTTCCGAGATTGATGTCCAGGGTGTTGCCGTTCTGGCAGTTCAGACCGATGACCGTGCGCAGGGTGAAGTCGACGATCTTGGTGTTCTGCACCAGCGGCAACGACTGCGCGCCCTCGCTGGTGCACACAGAGTGAGCGACATCGGCGGTAGAAGCAAAGCGGGTAGTCGTCATACGGCAGCCAGATCCAGGTTGATGGCGTCATAAGCGCCGGTGGTTTCATTGCGCTTGTAGAAGCGGATGTAGGGCTTGGTGCTGGCGACCTGGATGCTGTCTGAGATGGCTTTCATGGCCGTCTGCCAGTCTTCGTCCTTGATGTCCAGGCGGCGCAGGCCCAGCACGCGGCCTGTGTTGATCAGGCCTTGCTTGTCGACCTGGAAGGCATCGGTGACGAGGACTTTGATGTTGTCGTTGGCACCTTCGGCCCAGCGCGTCACGCACTGGTCGATCAGGGACTTGGCCGCCTGCAGCTGCTCGCTAAATGTGATCTGCTCCTGCATCTGGCGCACGACCTTTAACTTGCCGTCAAACGTCATGAGCGTGAAGTTGCCCTTGGTGCCGCGAACCTTGACCCCGTATTGCTCCACGCTGGCTTCCACAAACGCCGTGACGTCGCCCATGGAGTCCAGCTTGAACTTGGCCAGATCCTTGCTCCTGGCCTCGGCCTGGGCGCAGAGGTCGCGCACCAGCTGGTCGCGCAGCTTGTCGATGTCGCAGACCTTGCTTTCGGGGACCAGGTCACCCTTGGCGTTTTCCCAATAGCCTGCCGGGACCTTGGGAAGAGAGATTTGCTGATTCATACGGTGCCTTCTTTCGGTAGTGCGGGTTTAGAAAAACACGGAGCGCATTTCTACGTAGCCGGTAACGGCGGCAATCAGGAAGCCCAGAGCCATGAACAGCACAAAGATCAAAAGCGTCAGGGCCAGCTTTGCCCGGAGGGACATCGGTGCTGTGCCGGCGTGCTCGATGGTCCAGGCGGGCAGGGGGCGCGTTTGGGTCCGCGTGGTCTTAGGCATGTCGGAGTTCTCCTTTGAGCAGTTGAGACAGGCGTTCGCGGTGCATATGGGTGAAGTCGGAGTAGTCGTCGGCGGCGCAGGCGATGGCATAGCGGCGCTCGATGCGGTAAGCGCGCATCAGCCGCCTGGCGCGGCGCTTGATCCAGCCCAGGGGCGGACGGCGGTAGTCGGCCTCGGTCATGGGCAGCGCCAAGCCGATCACCAGAGGCAGGCAGCCGTCTTTAACGAGGTGATGCATAGCTGGCCTCCTGGATATGGGTAATGGGGATGACCTTGCGGCCACCTCTGATCTGCAGTGCACGAGGCACGGGCGGAGCGCTGGCCTCGCGGTGAATGCATTGGCGGCAGGCTTGCCAGTGCTGCATGTCGCGGGGGCTGGATGTGGGCGCATCACGGTGGGCAAAGGCGCGGCATTGCTCCGCAGTGATGACCTGGTCGTCGCCACTGGCCTCGGCCGTGAGGTGCGGGCAGGTGTAGCGACCGAAGGTGTGAATCACCTTTTCTGCAATGCGGTCGGTCTTGGCGGAGCCATTTCCATAGCAACCACTGGCGTTGAGCACCTGGCTCAAAGCCGCTGCGCTGATGCCGAGCTGGCGAGCGATGCGTGCTCGCACGGACTCGGGCCGCTGCACACGCTCCAGAAGGATTGCGAACCAAGGCTCATTCATGTAGCCGGGCTTCATGCAATCACCTTCTTGGCTTTGGCCAGCACAGGTGCTTGGGGTCCGATGTCGCGCTTGAGTACATAGCGCAGCGCTCCATTGACCCGTTTCTTGCTGACCTCGACCGCGTCCGGGCAGGCCTCGCTCCAAGCCCTGAGCAGGCGACCGATGACAGCCTGTAAATAGACAGTGTTGTCACCGGCATTGGCCAAGACCGACACCGCGTCGACACTGGTCAGAACATTGCGAATGCGCAGGAGATTCCACAGGCGCGCAGAGATCTGCTCGGCGACCGTGAGCTTGTTGGGGCGCATCACTGCAGGCTTGCATTTGCCTTCAGCCAGCGACGCATGCAGAGCCGCTTTACAGGTCTGTACTCCCGCAGGGGTCAGCTCCCAGGTAAACCGCTGGGTGGGACAGGGGACGGCCAGCCTGCGCTGCTCCAGCAGCTTGCAAGCCCTGCGAGCGTCCTTGCCCTCTGTCAGCTCGGGCACGATCTTCTGCAACTCGGCCACCGTGAAGGGCTGCACTGCGTGGGCGGTAAGGCGACCCAGAGCGATCAAGGTGGCAGGCATGAACCAGCCGTAAGGCTTCACCGAGGCGGTCGTCATGGCTTGACTCCCTTGCGGCCCAGCGGCTTGCCATTGAACTCGGGGCACAGGGGGAGGCCCTTGATGTGCTCCAGGGTGACCTTGGTCCAGCCGTTGGCGTCCGCCCAGGCCTCAAGGTTGGCGATGGCGTTGAGCAGCAGCCGCATGCGGCCTTCTGCCTGGGCCAGCATCTCGGGAAGTACCTCGTCGGCAATCTCGACTTCAGCTTTGGCTGCGACCGTTGCCTTGACGTCGGCGAGTGAGATCGGCTGCAGCTCCACCACCTTGGCCACCCGGCTGGCGATGTGGCCGAAGCGGGCCACCTTCATGGGGAAGTGCTCCATGCCGACCAGGAAGCACATGGTGCCGGTCAGGTCGGTGACGTCGCGGATCAGCTCCAGCAGGCTTGCGGTTGTGCCCACCAGGAAGTCGGCCTCGTCGATGATCACAGGGACCATCTCGACCGCCAGCTTGCCGATGATGCGCGACTGCACCTCGGTGTTGCGTCCGGTCTTGGCCAGACCCATGCGCTCGGCCAGCTCATCGAGCATAGCGCGCTTGGTCCAGGTGCTCTTGGCGCGCACAAACACCCAGCCGCTATCGGCGGCCCAGCGTTCGGTCAGCTCGGATTTGCCAATGCCATAACGGCCCTGGACCAGCACCAGGCTTGCCTCGCGAGCACCACGCTTTTCCACCAGCTTCTGGGCTTCGGATAGGCGCTTAAAGTTTTCAGTTTTGACAAAGCCTCGTTTCACAGTACATTTCTCCTGCTCGTATTTCTTAAAAAAAATCTCTGGCACGCTCTGTGACGGTTGCCGCCGTCACAGAGCACTCTTCAAACCGGGCTCATTGCCCGCGTCGTTCCATCCCAATCCCCGCCCCTCGTAGTAGTCGCGTAGATCTGCATAGCTCTCTGATGCCGTGTAGTTGCGCAGCCATGTGCCGTCTGCGTCGGTCCATTGGTCTTGGTTGCGCATGAGCCATTCGTAGCGCTCGCTTGGTCCGTTAAAGAAAGGCCTGCTAGCGGCTGCTTGCGCAGCCACTTCCGTGGAGGGAGAGTTGATGGCGGAGACAGGTGTCTCCACGAAGGAGGGCACCGTCACGAATGGGGTGCTTGGCTCCGGCAGGGAAAGAGGTGTGGTGTCCATGGCTGGACCCAGCTCGCGCAGGGCGGTGTCGATCTGCAGCTCGCGGCGCTTGACGGCCTGGGCCACGCGCTTTTCGCGGGCCATCTGAATGACCGGCTTGGGGAAGTAGTCGATGCGGTTGGCATCCCACTGCGCCTCGCAGACGAACTCACCGCCCAGCGTGTAAATCAATACATAGTTCGGGTTGTGAATGTCGTAGCGCACGCTGACTTCGCGGCCATCGATATCGCGGCGCATCAGGTCGGGTGCCTGGTAGAACTGATTGAAGAACTGCACCTGACCGCGCTTGGCGGTGCGGATCACGCTCGGCATGAACAAGGTGCGCAACTCCAGCTCAGAAGGCTTCTCCTGCAGCGCTGGGTCAAAGCAGGCGTCAAACGCTTCCATGGGCGTGGGGTGCTTGCCGTCTGTGCGCTTGGGCAGACCACGATGGCGGTGCTGCGTGTTGTATTCGTGGACCATCACTTCGATGCCGTCGACGAACTGCTTCCAGGTCGGAGCCTTGGGAGTGAGCGCGATGACCTCTCCGGTTTGCTCCGAACGCTTGATGGCGCGTTGCTCCTTGGCCAGGACTGCTGCTACCTTGCGGAAGGTCCCTGCATCCACATCGCCGCCCTGAAAGCTCCCGAACTTGCGGGCTGCATTGATGGCATGGGTCTGCCAACTGCGCTCAATGATTCCGTGACCTTGCGGCTTGCCGGGCAGGCCCAGGCGGTGATCGATGCCTAGGCGCGCACAGATACCATCGATCGGGCAGTCCATGGCCTTGGCGGTTTCACCAGCGCCGTTGTCACCATAAAGAATGGCCGGAATGCCGTATTGGCCCACTGCATGGCGCAGGGCATCGCCCACCGCGATCACGTTCTCGGACAGATTGACTGACCAGCCCACGATCAGTCGGGTCGCGGCATCCAGCACCACTGTCAGCTCAGGCGCGAAGGGTGCACCATGGTCCGGGTGGCGAACCTTGGCTTTAAAGGTGTGACCGTCGATCACGAACACATCAGCAAAAGCCAACATGGAGGTATCGCGGCGTTTAAACGGCAGCTTGGTGTCGCGCTGCGCGCCGGTATGGCGAGACTTGATGAGGGCGACACTGGCCTCTGCAGACTGCCCCAGCTTGTCCAGAACGCGCCGGGCGCGGTGGTACAGCTTGCGCCATTCATCGAAATCGCGGCCCAGCATGCGGGTGACTTCTTTGGCAGCGCCGCTCAACTTGCGAAAGCGGTGGTCCTTGCTGTGGAACAAACCCAGCACGGCGGCCACATCGTCATCAACTTGTGGTGTCGATCCGGACTGTGAAGCAGCGGGCAAGAGTCCAAACCAGCCGTTGCTGCGATGCATGCCCACCCAGCGCTCCAGTGAACGGGCACTGACCTCTCCACCACGAGCGCGTTGGTTCGCTTGACGTGCAATGTTCTGTGCCTCGGCTCCAGCTTCGCCTGTGATGATGCGCGCGGCCAGCAACTGGCATGCTCGGCGCAGGCCATGCAGGGGCACTAGCTCAAGCACCAGGTTGACCAAGCGCACGCGGGCGTCGGCCACATCTTTTTCTGCCTGGCTGGGCACACGGCTGATGGCGTTGCTGACCGTAGACGCAGGTGGCAAAAAGCTGCGGACTGGAGGGGTGTCCACCACGGCCAGAGCTTTGGAGCCTGCCTCTGCGATCTGTTTTGCGCTCAAGGCTGCACGAGCAGCCTCGGGCAGCTTTGAGCAGTCGTATTCAAGACCGCCTCCGCTGGCATTGCGTGGACGGCTAGGTACGCCGTGGCGTTGCAGCCAAAGTCGAGTACCTTTTTCAGAAGAAGGCAAGCCATCAAGACCAGCCAGATGCTTGGAGGTGAGCCACATAAGCCTGCCCCTTAGACCAGGCTCAGTTGCCGAGGGTGAATGCGCTGCTTGGCGCAGAACACCCGCATCACGCGATGCGCAATACGGTCCGTGGAGCAGTGGCCTGCGCCGTAGCAGCCAGAGCCGTTGAGCACCTGACTCAAGGTGGACTCATGAATCTGCAAAGCCCGAGCCAGGGCCCGGTGCATGGTGCAGCCCGCCTGGTGGCGCAGGATGGCAAACCATGCCTCGCTCATATAACGGGGCGCAGCACGCTGCGGCAAGGATGGGGCTGGGGAGCTTGCCGCCAGAAAGACCTGCAGCACCTTGACATGAAAGACGGGGCTGATCCAGGCGGCGTAGGCAATGACCAGCTCGCGTACGGCAAAGACCCCAGGGTGCTTGCCGCCCCTGATGGAGACCAGACCGGGAATTCCCGGTCTGCTTATTTCCTGAGCCAGCTCTTTGGTTTTGCGATTGCGCAGCCACTCATTGGGTGCGTGTCTTTTGACGCCGCCTGCCGCCCTATGCAAGTCATTAAGGCAGAAGCGTCCATCGGAGTCCTGCCGAATACCGGTGTCGAAGATCGTAATGGCTGCTGTCATGATGGTGCTCTTTTGTGAGGAGGGGTCAATGACCGATAACCCAGAGGAAGGCATCAGCCTTGAGGAGCGGGTGGAGTTTCTGGAGGACGCCCTGAAGCTGACCCAGGACCGATTGATGGCCAGCGAGGCGGCCCTGCGGGTTCTGATGGCAGGCATGCACCGCACGGGGGCTGTGCCGGCGTATCAGCTTCTGAGTGGGTTTCAGGAAGCGGCGCTGCAGCTCCATGGTCCTGATGGGGAGGAGTTCCCGCTGGTGTTACGGGCACTGAATCTGTATCGCGCTTTCGCGGCGGGACTCGAAGGCGGCGAGCCTCCCGCATGACGGCGGGCGGAAAGTAGTCAATGCGCGAGTTCATGCGGCTCTCCCTTCATCTGCAACCGCAGGTGCGCTGGGCTTGCGACGAGGACTGCGGGGCTTGGGGGAAGAGTTGCTGGCCGTGTCGCGCTGCTGGCCGGCGGCAATGGTCTGGCGCTGGGAGTCGATCTGGGCGCGGGTACGGCGCAAAACGAGCTGGTTGGGCCAGATGAAATCGATGGGCTTGCCGATGATTTCTGCAATGCGCGCTTGAATGCGCTTGCTTTTGATATGGCCACTGATGGTCTGCGAGATGGAGGATGCCGCCACTTGCAGCTCGTCGCACAGCATGGCGGGCGTTGTTCCTGCGATGCGCATCGCCGCTTTGATCTCTTCCGGGTGCATTGCTTTGATATCCTTTGTCTAAGTAGTTAGGGGGAACAGCGCCGGACGGAGTTCGGCGCTTTCTTAGGCTGGATTATGGTGCAGATATTTGCACTATGCAAATGAAAGGTGAGGATATTTTCGTGATCAATGAACGGCTAAAGAGTGAGCGAGAGAGGCTTGGACTCACGCAGCCGGTGTTCGCGGAAACCGCCGGTGTGAGCAAGCGAACGCTGATTGATTGGGAGAAAGGCGTTTCCTCACCGACCGCAGTGCAGTTATCTGCACTCGCCGCTGTTGGGGTAGATGTGCTTTACGTGCTCACCGGTCAAATAAATCAACAGGCTGCAGATGCGCCTGCACTGTCTCCACGTCAACGCTTTTTGCTGGAGAACTACGACCAGATGAGTGAAGAGGGAAAAAGAATCATTGATGCTGCTGCTTCTGCAGCTGCAAAGCCAATCGTCCCAAGAGACAAGGCAGCCTAGGGCTGCCAATGATTCAGGGTTTGCGCCGTTGGTGTAGGCGGCTCACAAGAATGGGGGGAGTTATGGAACAGACATGCCCGAAAAGCAGTCATGTCAACCTGGCTGCAATCGGGGAGCCTTTGGATACCTGCCTGTATGTTTTCAGACACAACATGCAGCTTTTGCATTAAAGAGGCTACGGGTGTGCATGTACAGGATGTACGAAATCTCGAGTTGAGCAAGCCTATGCTCTTCGCTACTAGCATTGCTGTAAAGCTATACTCATAAGAATGTAATAATCAAAAATTACGAAGAATTAATTTAATAAGGCGGAGGGGTTTGTAGTGGCTCTCGAAATTCAGAATTTATTCGAAATTAAGAAAAAAATTGAGAATTGCGATGTATCTATATTTGTTGATTCAGGACAAAGTTATTCAAATTTTGTAAAGAAAATCCATATCACTCAATTCCGCCATATTGTTGATTTAGAAGTTGGATTTTCCAGTCCGGTAACCGCAATTGCAGGTTCTAATCGGTCGGGGAAAACAAGTTTGCTATTACTTCTTGCATGTAGTCATGAAAAATTTATGCGACTGGATGCGAAATCGACTGCTGTTGGAATGCGAGAACATACGTGGGCAGATGTTCTTTCTTTTACGTCACATGAAACTGTTCAATCTGACTATGAGTACAAGATGGAGTGGCGTGAAGGCACAAAAGATCGCGATGGGACAGGCAAGAGACTTCACACTTCTCGCGCATGGAGTGGACTCGCCAAGAGAAGTTCTGATAAAAATCGCACGAATGCAAAGATAAGAAAAAAAGAAGTTCGTCTTATAGATTTGGAGAGATTGCTACCAGCGCGTGCATTTTCTGATTATCTATTCAAGAAGGCTAATGGTGCCCAAGTTTTAGCTTTGGATGTTGATATTGCAAAAGCATTTGGGTACATATTTAGTACTCCTGTTGCAAGTATATCAGAGGCAGCAAATCACTTAAATAGACGCTGTTTTATTATTAATAGAAATACAGCAACGTACTCGACATATAACGCTGCTTCCGGAGAGGAGGCAGTTATATACATACTTAAAGATTTAATTGAGAGTCCAAAAAACACTTTAATTTTAATTGAGGAAATTGAAGCTGGTATTCATCCTGCAGTTTTAAGAAAATTAATAGATATTGTTTATATGGTTTCTTGGCGTGACAAGAAACAGGTTATATTTACTACTCATTCGCCAACGGCACTTTCAGCAGTGGATGGGTGCTCGCGTCGCTTTATTGAAAGTAATAATGGGCAGTGGAAGTGCACCCCTGAGATTTCTATTCAAGCAGCAGCTAGTAAGATGGATTCCATTTCGCACCCTCTTATTCAGTTGTATTGTGAAGACGATCTTGCACAATTTTTGATATCTCAACAGTTAATTGATCTGTCAAATACTGAACCACATATTTCTAGATTAATTAATATCGTGCCATCTGGGCCAATTAATGAAGTTAAGGTTGATTATGAACGACATAAAAAAAACTTTAGTCACTTAAGAAATAAAATTGGCTATTGTGCTGTTATGGATGGTGATTATGCTGAGGATGAAAATTACGCATATTATATGAATAATAATGATGAGTATGCTGGATTCATTTATCCTCACGATAAACCAGAAAAATTCCTCGTGCGTTCCTATCTATCAAGCCATCCAAATGAAGAGCTATCTTCCTCGTTACAGTATGAGGATCATCATTTTCTATTTGAAAAAATGATTAATCTTGGATTGGCTTCTGATAAAAAAGATGCTCGCAATCGCTGTTACGACGTATTTAAATTATCAGCAGAATATCAGCGTCATTCTGACGACATCAAGCAATTGGTAACAAGATCATTACAGCATTTTTCTGTTATTAGAGATTAAATATTATGTTCATGGTGATAGATTTAGGTTACCTACGCTGATATCATCTTGTCTCTTAAATCTTTAAGGCCAGCATTTGCGGGCCTTTTTCGTTTATGCCTGTCCCACGAAAGTGGAGGGCATGGCAAACACACTCTCCCTTGGTAGAACGGTTCTGCGCTTTGGCATCCCACTTGTGCTGGGTGGCGGTGCGTATGTCACCTATATCTCTGGCTACGAGGACGGTCCTGCCAAGCGCGATGGCAGGCCGCAATTCAAGAATGTGGTCTACGCAGATGCACTGGCAGCAGGCTTGCCCACGGCCTGCCTGGGGCTGACCAAGACCGCCAGCCCGGTGCCTGTTGTGCTGGGCGATTACTGGTCCGATGCGCAATGCATGGCGGTGGGCAGTCAGGTGCTGGCTAAGGGGCAGGCAAAGGTCCTTGACTGCATCAAGGTGCCGGTGACCCAGCCCGTTCTGGATGCCTTCTCCAGCCATGGCCACAACAACGGTGAACCGTCGACCTGCGCCAGTCGAGCCATGGGCCTGCTCAATGCCAAGCGCTATGAGGAAGCCTGCGATGCGCTGGCTCATGCGCCGAGTGGCACGCCCGTCTGGAGCTACACCAAGACCGGCAAGCGCAATGCCAAGGGCGAGTGGGAGTATCGCTTTGTCCAGGGCCTCTACAACCGCCGTTTAAAAGAGCGCGCTGATTGCCTGCTGGGCGTGGCATTGCTGCGCGCTCATTACGACTTTGCCACCGGCACCTGGAAGGCGCAGCCATGAAGCGCTTTATGGAATTCATTGCCCCTGGGGTGCTGGCGCTGGCTTTGCTGTTGTGCCTGGCGCTTGCCTTGGGCATGTGGCACTTGAAGACCAAGTCTCATCTCGTCGCCACCGAGCTGCAGCAGTTGCAGGCCAGCGTGGCCACCCAGAACCGCACCGCCAAGGCCGAACTGGTGCGCCTGACAGCCGAGCGCAATGCTGCTCAAGCCAGGCTGGATCAGCTTTACCAACAGCAGGAAAAAACCGATGCCCAGGCAGTCCAAGAAATCGCTCGCTTTACTGGTGAGCACAAGCTGCGCCCTGTGCGGGTGCGCATCGTCTCCCAGCTCGCTGCCAGTGGGGCAGGTGGTTGTCGCGCCGCAGGTGAACAAGCCGCCAGCACCGACCCTGGTGCAGCAGACGCAGGCCAGGCCTACGGGCTACTTCCAGCAGCAAATTCTGCGCGCCTTGCAGGAGTGATTCAGGAGATCGAAACCCTTAACGCGGCCTATGCGTCCTGCCGGTCGCTGCTGCTGCACCCATGACTCGCCACAAAAAACAGAGGAACCATGTCACTCGAAAAAGACGAACTGATGCTGCTGGGAAAGATCGACGGCAAGCTCGACGGCATTACCGCGCATCTCAATCGCCAGGACCAACGCATTCAAGAGCTGGATGAACGCGTGGATCAGCGGCTCAACTCCATTGATACCCGGCTGCGCGAAGTCGAGAAAAAGGCTGCGGTCGCGGGCGCGGTGTCAGGCGGTGCTGTGGCGGTCGGCACGGCGTTGATCGTAGAAGGCATCAAGACCTATTTTCGTGGCGGGGGCCTGGGGAACTGATGGCGCACGGCAAAGAAAAACGTACCCAGCTGCGTGGCCTGTATGTGTTTCAGCGCATGGCCATGGAGGCGGCCTGCAAGAAGCTCGGCGTGCCACGCAGCACCGGCAACCGCTGGAAGCAGGAGGCGACAGAGCAGGGCGATGACTGGGAGACCGCCCGAGCTGCCGTGGCCATGGGTGATGAGAACTTCAAGAACCTCTCGGCCAAGCTGCTCGAGGATTATCTCATCCAGCACCAGGCCACCATGGATCTGCTGCGCGAGGCCAAGGACATGGGGCCGCGCGATCGTGCCGAGACTCTGGCCAGCATGAGCGACAGCTTTAACAAGACCATGTCCAGCTTCAAGCGTCTCAATCCTGAGTTGAACCGCCAGGCCGTGCAGCTGGACATCCTTCAACGCTTTGCCGCATTTGCCCAGCAGCGCTATCCGCAGCACTTGGCCGCTTTGGTCGAGATGCTGGAGCCGTTTGGCGAAGAGCTGGCCAAGGTGAAATAGCCATGGCCAAGAACAGCAAGGACTTTCTGGCAGGCCTGACAGCGTTGGCCGATGACCTGCGCAAGCAGATCGACGCTAACCTGGACGGCTGGGATACCGATCCTGCCGCCATTGCCGAGCGCCGCCGCAAGGTCTGTGACCCGGTCAATGGCTACGAGTATTGGGATCGCAACTACTTCCCTCACTATGGCCGGGCCGAGCCCAGCGAGCTGCACAAGTACCTCTACAAGCGCTTGCCCGAGATAGTGAACACTGCGGCGGGCCAGCGCGATGCGATTGCGGCCCCGCGTGGCGAGGCCAAGTCCACCAAGATCAGCATGAGCTTTGTGTCGTGGTGCCTGGTCACCGGGGCCAAGTGGTACGCCATCATCGTGATGGACGCTTTTGAGCAGGCTGCAGAGATGCTCGAGGCCATCAAGGCCGAGCTGGAAGCCAACCCGCGCATTGCCAACGATTTTCCTGAAGCCTGCGGGCTGGGCCGTGTCTGGCGGGCGGGCGTGATCGTGACGGCGAACGGTCGCAAGGTCGAGGCGTTTGGCTCCAGCAAGAAGATCCGGGGCCGCCGCCATGGCGCGCACCGCCCAGATCTGGCGATTTGCGACGACATCGAGAACGACGAGAACGTCAACACTCCTGCCCAACGCGACAAGCTGCAGGCTTTTGTGACCAAGAGCGTGCTGTCGCTGGGGCCACCAGATGACTCCATGGACGCCATCCTGGTGGGCACCGTGCTGCACTACGACAGCGTGCTGGCGCGTTTTCTCAAGAACCCGCTGTGGAACCGCAAAGTCTTTAAAGCCATCATCCAGTGGCCCGAGCGCATGGATCTGTGGGAGCAGTTCGAAGGCTTTCTGCTCAATGCCGACACGCCCCAGGAAGGCGAAGCTGCGGCCATGGCTCTATATAGAGAGCACCAGGCCGAGATGGAAAAAGGCAGCAAGGTCTCCTGGCCAGCACTGCGGCCCCTGGTCAAGCTGATGATCCGCCGCGCCCGTGAAGGGCACTCGGCATTTGACTCCGAGCAGCAGAACGACCCGACAGCCGGGGAGGATGCACCGTTTGCCAACTCCATCCGCTTCTGGGTCAACCGCCTGGCCGAGTGGGTGTTCTATGGTGCATGCGACCCCAGCCTGGGCAGGGCGGGCAATAGCCGCGACCCCAGCGCAATTGGAGTCGGCGGCTACAACCGAGAGACAGGCATCATGGATGTGGTCGAGGCTGCCATCCGCAAGCGCGTGCCCGATCGCATCATCAGCGATGTCATCGAGATGCAGCGCGAATACTGCTGCGTTGTCTGGGGCTTCGAATCCGTGCAGTTCCAGGAATTCTTGCGCACCGAGCTGGTCAAGCGCAGCGCCCAGCAGGGCATCCCGGTACCGGCTCGTCCGCTCTTGCCGATCAGCGACAAGCTGCTGCGCATTGAAAGCCTGCAGCCTCATATGCATAACGGCCTGATCCGTGTGCATAGCAGCCAGACCACGCTGATTGACCAGTTCAGGCATTTTCCCAAAGCAGACCACGACGACGGTCCTGACATGGTTCAGATGCTCTACATGCTGGCCGTCACTGGTGGCATAGCTGCGGCCACACAGGGCGGCAACAACCACCAGGTACAGACCGCCCGCGAGCGCTATGCCCGCCAGGCCTCACGAATGTTCAGGAGAAATACATGAAGCCCCAGGCATGGAGCCGAGTCATATCCTTTCTGGGTTTTGACCAGGCAGCGGTCGCACAAGACACAGACCAGGCACATCACGCCCAGCCCATGCGGGAAGCCGCCAGCGCCCAGGGCAATAGTGATGAAGGGTGGCGCAAGCTCAGCGGCGGGGGCCTTGATAGTTTGAACGACCGCGACCTGGCACCGATGGCCCAGGACCGCATGCAGAAGCTGGCTGAGTATCTATGGCAAAGCAATCTGCTGGCCAATCGTCTGACCGAGCTGCCCCTGGCCTATCTGCTGGCCGAGGGCGTCTCTCTGCAGTGCCAGGACGAAGAGCACCAGGCACTGCTGAATACATTCTGGACCGACCCCATCAATAACTGGCCGCTGAAGCTGCAGGGCAGGGTGCGCGCTCTGGGCCTGCTTGGTGAGCAGTGCTATATCGCCAATGTGCGCGACGGAGACGGCTTTGTGCGCCTGGGTTATCTGGACCCGCGCCAGATCGCGACCGTGGTCAATGACCCCGGCAACCCAGAGCAGCCCATTGGTGTCGTGACCAAGCGCGACAACCGGGGGCGTCAATATAAATACAGAGTGATCGTCCTGGGCGAGGACGTGGAGCTGTTCAGCGAGAACACATGCCGCATTCGCGCAGAAGAATTTACAGATGGAGAGTGTCTGCTCTACCAGCTCAACAAGTTTCCCAATGGCAGCCGGGGTCGCTCCGACCTTCTGGGCCAGATGGACTGGCTGGATGCTTATGACGAGTTCCTGTTCAACGAGCTGGACCGCATCGGTTACTTGCGCTCCTTTGTTTGGGACGTGGAGCTGAAGGGTGCGGATGACGCCAAGGTCAAGGAATACGAGAAAACCTTTGTGCCGCCTGCGCCCAACAGCACGTTCGTCCATAACGACAGCGTCACGCTGGAAGCCAAGAGCCCGAGCCTGCAGGCAGCCGACACCAGCGAGAGCGCCCGCTTGCTGAGAAACCACGTGCTCGGCGGCAGCACCATGCCTGAGCACTGGTTTGGGGGCGGCGGGGATGTGAACCGCGCTGCTGCCTCTGAGATGGGTGAGCCCACCTTCAAGATGTACAGCATGCGTCAGTCTTTCCTCAAGATCATGCTGGAGGAGATTGGCCGCCATGTATTGCTGTGCCAGGCACGAACCCAAGGCGTGACACCCGACTGGTCAGAAGAGAAGTGGCAGGTGACTGCGGTCTTCCCTGAACTGCTCAACCGTGACGTCACTAAATTTGCCAGCGCCATGCAGACCCTGGCTGCGTCCGTGGTGCAGATGATCGAGGCCGGGTTGATGACGGAGGAAACAGCGCTCAAGATCGTGGCCGATGTAGCCCAGCGCTTTGGTCAAGACTTTGATGCCAAGGCTGAGCTGGAGGCCGCACGCAAGGAAGCTGCCGAGCGTAAGGCCAAGAGAGACGCTGAAGACGTGTTCACCAATTTGCCTGCGGATCTGGCTGCCGTAAGGGCTGAAGCATCTGCTCAGAGCCATGGTTAAGAAAGCCAGAAGCGAGCAGGAGCTGGGTCAAAAGCCAGATAAAGCATTTGAGGCTGAGCTGGCCCGGCGCTTGCGCGAGCGCGCCCAACTGCTCCTGGCTGGAGAAACTCAGGTTCTGCTGCTGCTCAAAGAGGCCCGCGATCAGATCCTGGTCACGCTGGCAGGCTTGCCTGCCGATTGGCAGCAGCTACAGCTCTCGCGCTTATTGGGTCAGATCGAGGATGTCCTGGCCGGAGCCACCAGCCGTGCCGGTGCCTTATTTGAAATGCGCATGCAGGATGCCTGGACCCTGGGGGAGGATTTCGTAGACAAGCCCCTGGCCATCATTGGCCACCGCGTGGAGCTGCGACTGGCCCAGCTCGATGTGGGCGTGCTCAAGCAGATGAAGGCCTTTGGCTCCCTGCGGCTCAAGGACGTGGGCAACGAAGCGGCTCGCAAGATCGGTCAGCAATTGGGCCAGACCACTATTGGGGCGCAGACGCCTTACCAAGCCATCCAGGCGGTGCAGAAGATTCTCGGGGCCGAGTCACCCAAGCGTGCGGCGACTATTGTTCGCACGGAAGTCAGCCGGGCATTTGCCGTGGCTTCCAATGAACGCTTGCAACAGGCAGAGCCTCTCGTACCTGGCCTGGGCAAACAGTGGCGGCGCAGCGGCAAGATCCACAGCCGCTGGAATCACGACATCATCGACGGTCAGGTCGTGGAAGCCAGCAAGCCTTTCAAGGTGCCCAATCCTGGCGGTGGCATCGACAAGATGCAGTGCCCGCATGATCCCAGGGCTCCCGTGGAGCAGATCATCCACTGCGGGTGTATTTCCATCCCCTGGATGAAGAGCTGGCGGGTGATGACCCCAGGGGCCAAGCCATTCACTGAACGTGAGCTGCAGTTGGATGGGCGCAAGGCTGCGCTTGATCAGGCGGCGAAGATTGGGGGAAGGCGCATTGAATAGGCCGGCCTGTGGAGCTTTAAACACAAAATCCATAAGCTGATACACGGCAGTCTGAATCGGCTCAGCTATCGCCCATTTAAAGGTTGTTTAAAGCAATGCTTGTATCGTGATGTAATCCACCTAACGACATAGACCAGAGGTTAGGTAGATGGAAGAGGCAAAGATCACGTTTTACAAAATTAGCTCGTGCGGCTACTACCCGTACGGAAAAAAGCGCCAAGCTGAGTTTGGAACGCTTGAGGACACGCTAAGGCACATCTCGGCATGGTCCACCGGTCGATCTTTAGCCCACACGAGAACTCATGGAAAGACCGATGCTTCCGTTGCGTACCCTGCTTATTTTGTAGATGCGTCTCCAGGCAAAAATTCTTGGCTTCTTACTTTGTGGAACGAATCTGCAAATACAGATGGTAAGGTTGTTGCAATCGATGGGTTCGCTGCTGTAGGCGCTGCTGACGTTTCAGAGACTGAGGTTGAGGAGGGGCATATTCCAGGCCATGCGACCTACTTTTGGCTACTGCCTGCAGAGAACCTGATGGCCACTATTCGTTTTCAGCACCCCATGGCTGGTGTCTACGAAATGGGTAAGTTCATCAGCGGTTTTCTCAATAGTTTTGGACCACACGTAGTTCTGGGGGAGCCCGACGAGGCCGGATCGATTGCTGTAGTTGGGTACAGGAAGTCTGCTGCTGATGAGCTGGGAGGCTTCAGACCATCGTTTAAGACTGAAATTTTTAAAAAGCCCGGCCCTATTGACTATGTGGTCGCGCATGCACCAGAAATTCGAAAGATTAAGAAAAAGGCATCGTTGCAACTTAAGCATCGTCCAAAGAGAGCTCTGTGGCAGAAGATGTTGGAAGATGTGAATCTGACGAAGTACAAAACTGTGGAGCAAGAGGTAGCTATTTACTATGAATTAGAAGTGTCAGGACTGGATGCGGGTCAAGTACAGGAGATCGTTCAGCAATGGTCAGAAGATGATGATGAACTTTCAGATTACGGTTTTGTCCTTCGAGGGGATAGTAAAACTCACTGGCTAGGACGATCGTATGCCAGAGATACGTTGGAGCTAGATGTCGTTCGTAACAATATTGAAATTGTGAAGCCGGAAAGTTTGCTCCATGAGCTGGAAAGGTATCGTGGACAGCTTTTGAAGCTGCTCGAAAATTAAGGAAAATGCTTGTGCGGTTGCAGATACTTAGCTGGACCTTTGCTGTGGTAGCTGTCGCTGCCGGAGGGTGGTTTGGTCGGCTTGTGCCTTTTGCTGAACAATGGCCAATGTTTGAAGCACTCCGCACTACGGCTGCAATTATTTTCGCGGTTATTGGTGCGTGGCTTGCAATCATCTACCCAGAGAGATTGAAGCTCTCGCTGCGAAGATCAAAAGACAAAAGCGATCCAAAAGACACTGGTCTTGGACAGCTATTTACACCCGTTGTAAATTCGACATCGATTCTCGGAATTATTTTGGCGATTGGCATTGTGGCACCGATCGCAAAGCGCTATCCAATTGATATTGATCGAGAGTGGGTGAGAGGTTTTTCTTATGCAGTTCTAGTGTCTCTTACGCTCTGGCAGATTTGGACTGTCGTACTCACTTTAGTTCCTGCGAGCGTTATTAAGACATTCTCGGACAATGAGGATCAGCAAAGTAAAGCTCTTGAGTCATTGACAGCTTTATCCCAGCGAGCTGATAAAAAGCCAGTTGATTCAGATTGAGGCCAGCATTTGCGGGCCTTATTTATTTGTGCCGCGCTAGGCACAGTCACTCCATCGCAATGCCGCACCCTGCGGCTCATCTTCGATGGAGTGGCCCATGTCCGAATCCGAGACCAAAGAAACCAAGCTGACGGCAGCTGATGCCGCAAAGCGCGTCCAGCGCATCGTCCTGGAGCCTGCAGAAGGCAAGGACAAGTTCAAAGAAAAGCGCCTCGCGGTTTCCGGTGATGAAGTGCTGTCCTTCAAGGACTACGGCACTCACATCGTCGTGGTGACCGTGGACGGTCAGAAGCTGACTGGCAAATAAGCCATGCTCAAGCTCATTCCTCACGGCACGGGCTTTGATCGCCTGACGGAGGCGGTCACTTCCGAATATGGTCAGTTGATTGAGTTGGTGCGCCAGGCGGTACGCGACAAGCTGCGCCTGACCCTCAACAGCGACTACTACGTCGACATGCGCGGTATCTGGCCCGACCGGGCGGTGGTGCAGTACAAGGGCCGTCTTTACAGCTACGCCTACACAATCAGCGCAGAAAACGCCGTGGTGCTGGCCGAGGCCGAAGAGGTGGTTGCACAGTTTCAGCCGGTGGGCACTGCACCAGCCGCTGATCCCGCCGCTGCTTCAGTTGTGCGCGAATCTCAGGAAGCCGCAGCCTTCCGCGAAGCCCAGGACGGCACGATTGAAGTCACGCTGATCCGTGCGGGCCGCAGCGGCAACCGCAACTATTACCCCGACCAGGCATTGCGCGAAGCAGCCCCCATGTTTGAGGGCGTACGCGTGTTTGCCAAGTCTGATGCCGATCACAGCGCAGGCAAGGGCAAGGACGTGCGCAATCTGATCGGCGGCATCTACAGCGTGCGCTTTGTCGAAGGCAAGACGCCCGACACAGGCAGCCTGGTCGGAACCTTTAAAGCCATCGACCCCAGCGACTCCACGGTCACCAAGATGGTCGGCTCCGTCAAACGGGGCATGCAAGGTCTCCTGGGCCTGTCGATTGACGCGGACGCTCGCACGCGCAAACGTACCAGCGGCAGCGAGACCCTGCGCGAAGCCGTGAAGTTCACCAAGGTTCACTCGGTGGACCTGATTGTCGAGCCAGGCGCGGGCGGCGGCCTGGACCGTCTTACCGAAGCCGCTGCCGATCCAAGTACCTCTCCCCCTGAATCTCAAGAAGGAAGCCAAACCATGCCTTTGTGGAAGCAACGCATGCTGGAGGCCATCAAGGCCAAAGACCCGGCGAAGCATGCCGCCATCAAACTGGACACGATCACCGACGACGAGGTGGTCAATCTGCATGAAGCCGTTTGCGGCCCGCTGGTGCCCGAGCCCGGCACGCAGCGTGTGACCGAGGCGCAGGCGGACGAAGCGCCGCTGACCCGCGCTGACCTGCAGGTGTTTGAGCTGCGGGGGGCTGCTCGCGAGCGCATCAATGCCGCCAAGCTCCCGCAGGCAGCCAAGGAGCGCCTGCTGACTCAGGTGGCTACCGCTGGCGCTGATCGCCTGACCGAAGCAGCCGTGGGTGATCTGATCAAGGCTGAGGGCGACTACATTGCCCGCATGACGGAGTCCGGCACGGTTCGTGTGCCTGCGTTCGGTAATGGCTCCATCAACGTGGAAGACCGCAGCGTGTCCATCCGCGAGATGCTGACGGCGTTTTTCGACCCCACGCACAAGGAGCACCGCAACGTGCAGTCGCTGCGCGAGTGCTACATCGAGATCACGGGCGACCGCCGTGTCACGGGCCAGATCCGTGACTGCGATCTGGGCCGCATGGCCGAGAGCCTGGGCGTCATGCGTGAGTCGGTCACCAGCAGCACCTGGAGCGATGCGCTGGGCGACAGCATCACCCGCCGCATGCAGGCGGTCTACACAGGCCTGACCAACCTGGACGCATGGCGACGTGTGGCCACGACCGCGCCGATCAAAGACTTTCGCACCCAGGAACGCATCCGTATCGGCGGCTATGGCAATCTGCCTGCGGTCGCGCAGGGTGCCGCTTATCAGCCGCTGGGCTCGCCTGGCGATGACAAGGCCACCTTTGCGGTGAGCAAGCGCGGCGGCACGGAGGACGTGACGCTGGAAGCGATCAAGAACGACGATGTCCAGGCGCTGCGCCGCATTCCCACCGAGCTGGCGCTGGCGGCCAAGAACACGCTCTATGAGTTCGTGTTTGATTTCTTCCGCGTCAACGGCCTGATCTACGACGCCAAGGCGCTTTACCACGCCGATCACAACAACCTTTTCACGGGCGCGCTGACGGCTGCCGAGTTTGCAGCGCATCGCTTGGCCATGCTCAAGCAGACCCGTGCGGGCAGCGCAAAGCGCCTGGCCACAGGCCCGGCAGCGATCCTGGTGCCGTTCGAGCTGCAGGAAACCGCCTATGACCTGTTCGTGCGCAACCAGAACCTGGACAAGACCTTTGTTCAGACCATCAATCCCGAGGTGATCCCCGTCAGCTATTGGACGGATGCCAACGACTGGTGCACGGTCGCTGACCCTGTGGTGCTGCCGGTGCTGGAGGTCGGCTTCCTGGACGGCCAGGAAGAGCCCGAGCTGTTTGTGCAGGACCAGCCCAATGGTGGCTCCATGTTCAGCAACGACAAGCTGACCTACAAGATCCGCCACATCTATGGCGGCACCGTCCTGGTCGACGGTGAAAAGGGTACGACCAAGGCTGTGGTCGCGTAACTCGCCCGGCCCGCCAGCCCATCCAAGCCTGCCCCAAGCGGGGCGGGTTTGCAAAGCCACCAGCCTGGTCAGGAGCCTTTGCAAACCCATGGTCGATTTGTTCATTCCCTGTTTAAACACTAGGAGCCGTCGTGGCGCTTGAGGATTTTCAGAATCTGGTCAAGGACATGGTCTCGGACCAGGACGATGCGATCACCACTGAAGTGCGCGACCGTGCCCTCGACCAGGCGCGCATGCGCTACAGCGATGACGTGCCGCGCCTGGAGCTGGAGGAGGTGGTGTGGCCTGCCACTGGCGTGTTTGGTCCGGTGCCGACAGGCTGGTCGGATAGCGCAGTCATCCAGTCCGTGGAGTTTCCGGTGGGGCGGCGTCCTGCCTCGTTGGTGTTGGCGGACGCTTACCGAACGGCGAACGGCTGGGGTTTGGAGAGCGAACACGCGCTGCCTGGCAATGCTTTGGTCCGGGTGAGCTTTCTGCTTCCCCATGTGCTGGACGCCACTGCCGACAGCATTCCTCAACGTCATCGCCTGGCCGTGGCTTCGTTTGCGGCCCATCTGCTGTGCCAGCAGTTGGCCACGCGCTTTGCAGGCGATCGCGAGACCACGCTGGGCTCGGACATGTCTCGCACCGAGAGCCGTTCGCGCAACTATGCAGCCCGCGCCAAGGACTATCGGGCCGCCTACTTTGCAGGCATTGGTCAACTGGACCCGGCGCTGCAGGATGCGGTCGCAGGCTCTGCCGTGTCGGCGGTCGTGAGCTGGCCGCGTCGTAATCCTCGCCACCGGCTGGTGAGTAGGGGCGGGCTATGAACCTCAACATCAGCCTGGGCGATCTGAGCGCCATCGAGCGTGGCCTGCGCCAGGAGCCTGACTACACCCGGCAGGTGCTGGAAGCCACCATGCACCAGGCCACACTGCTGGTGCAGCGCGAGTGGCAAGAGAACATGCCGCGCGTCAGTGGCATCACGGCCCGCAGCATCACCAGCGATGTGGCCAGCACGCCTGCCGGGGTGCTCGGCATTGTGGGCAGCAGCCAGCCCACGGCCTTGTTTATTGAGCTGGGCACCCAGCCCCACATGCCGCCGATCAAGGCCATCGAACCCTGGGTCAAGGCTGTGCTGGGCATTCGTGAGCCCAAGGAAGTCAAACGGGTGGCCTTCCTGGTTGCCAGAAAGATTGCCCGTGAAGGCACCGAAGCACAGCGCCCCATGGAGCGGGCGGCCCTGACCACGCGCGGCCAGGTCATCGCGATGTTCGAAGGCGCTGCCGCCCAGATATTCAACTTCATCACAGGAGGCAAGGCATGACTGCCGCCACTTTGTCTGCTGCCCGCAGCGCGCTGTTGGCCGTCCTGGCCGCAGTCCCTGCCGTGGGCATGGTTCATTCTCGGGAGCGCTTTGCCGCCAGTGAGGCGGAGTTTCGCAAGCTCTATCTGTACAGCCCGGCGCAGGCCGACGACGACTTCGGGCTGGATCCGCATATCCGTGGCTGGTATGTGCGCCGCACAGCGACCACCGAGGTCAACGCCAATGGTCGCATTCTGAACGAGCACCGCTGGCTGATCCGTGGCTACATGGCTTTTAAAGATGCCGTGGAGAGTGAGCTGATCTTTGACGACCTGGTCGAGCGCATCCGCTCTGCCGTGCGCGTGGACACCACGCTCGGCTTGCCCGGCCTGTTGGGCGGCTCCACCCAGGAGGAGCGCGGCGTGCAGGTGGCCAGTGCTGGCCCGGTCATGTTTGCCGGGGTGCTGTGCCACAGCGCCATGCTGGAGATGAGCACCCGCAGCTGGGTGGAATGGAGGAAGCCATGAAACCCAGCTCCCGCCGCAAGGCCGCACCGGCCCAGCTCGCCATGGTCTCTGTGACCTTGAAGGCGGAGCACGAGCACCTGGGCTCTGTGCTCCAGCCGGGCGCAGCGATCTCAGTGCACCCCGATACCGCGCAATGGCTGGAGGCCATGGGCGTCGCCGCACCCGCTCCATCCACAACTCAAACCGCATCTCAACCTGTCAACACAAAGGACTGACCTATGTCTGATGACGTCATCAAACGCATTTTTGCCCCTGCCGCATTGGTCGGCCAGATCTATGCCCGTGAGTACGGCAGCACCAGTGCGCCGCTGCCCATTGGCAACGTGCTGGCTGCCGAGCTGTCGCACAAGGAGGATGTGAAGAAGCAACCCAATATGACCACGCTGGGCGGCGGCACGCACTCCGAGATCCGCCGCGTGACGGAGGTCGAGCTGGCGATGACGCTGGCCGACATCAATCCGATCAACCTGGCACGCGCCACGCAGGGCACAGTCAGCGGGGTGGAGCAGGGGCAGATCAGCAATGAGACCCTGAAGGTGACGCGCGGCGGCTTGTTGCGCACCAAGCATTTGCAGCCCAGCAATGTCGTCTTGACCAAAGGCACGACACAAGGCACGGCCACCGTGACCGATGAAGAGCATCTGGACGTCAAGAAGGGCGACCTGGTGGCGTTGGCCCATACGGGGGCTACGGATGTGACGGTGCGGATCGGTGATAGCGTGGCCACGGCCACCGCGCTCACCATGGCAGGCAACTACTCGGTCACGGCGGCAGGTATCCAGCTCGATCCCGCTGCGCCCGGTGTCACGGATGGCAAGGGCATCTGGGTGAACTACAAATACCCAACCATTGGCGATGTGGTGCCTGCGGCAGGCAACTATGAAGTTCGCCCGGCTGGCATCTTCGTGTTCCAAGACGCGACAGGGCTGGCCGAGGGTGAAGAGGTCAAGGTTGCGTACTCTCACGTGGGCTATGCCGTGATCGAGGCGCTGACCACCAAGCCCAAGGAGCTGGAGATCATCCTGGAAGGGCTGAACGAAGCCGATGACGGCAAGCTGGCCATCGTGGAAATTTGGCGCGCGAGCCAGGGCGTGGCATCATCCATCGCGCTGCTGCAGGAAAGCGGGTTCATCAATCTGAAGGTGACCGGCTCGGTCCTGATGGATTCCACCAAGGTGGGCAACGGCATCAGCAAGTACTACCGCGTGCGCAAGACCTGACGCCGCACCAGACCTTTTAAAAGACTAAGGCCAGCACTCGCTGGCCTTTTTTGTTGGCGCTCAAAAACCGACAGTGATGCCTGAAAGCCGCTTTCAAGCAGCGTCACCGTCTGGGGCCAAGAAGCATCTGCAGCCCGGTCCACAGGACATAGGCACCGAGCAGGCCGTAGGCCACTGCCGCAAGTGCCATGCCTGCACGCACAGACACTCCTGCACCCACCAGGAAGGCGATGCATGCAATGAAGGCGATGAGACGAGTCATCCGCCCATTGTAGGAATCCATGACAGATAAGCAAATCAGCCTGCAGATTGACACCGGGGTCACGGGGCGTGAGTCCATCGTGGGCCTGGCTGACGATCTGGAGAATGTTGCCAAGGTCCTGGAGGGCGAGGTTGCGGTTGAGGCGCGCACGGCGGCAACCAGGCTGCGCGAATTGGCCCAGCAGGACGCCGCGATCACCACGTTCACCAAGCTGGAGGCCGAGGCCAGGTCATCGGCTACCAGCTTGCGCCAGGCAGAGACCGAGGCCAGAAACTACGGTCGTCAGATCTCGGCGCTTGGCCCGCCCACAGAAAAAGAAGCAGCCGCGCTTCGGCAGCTTAATGCAGCAGCAGATAGTGCGCGCTCCACCTTCGACCTGCAGAAGCAGGCCCTGTCTCAGGCCCAAGGTGAACTGCAGCGCTTTGGCGTCGCTGGACAGAATGCCCAGCAGGCGCAGCAGCGCTTGCGCCAGGAGGTGGAGCAAGTCCGTGAATCGGTGCTCACGTTGGTGCCCGCTCACCAAGGTGCTGCAGCTGGCGCACAGAATGCCGCCGCCAGCATGGTGCGCAGCCACCGCCAGATCGGTGATGGCGTGGAGTCCATCAGCAAGCAGCTGGACCGGCTGCAGAAGTTCTATATAGGACTGCAGTCGCTGCAGGGCCTTAAAAATCTCGCCTTCGACCTGGCCGCTACTGCTGACCAGGCCAACAACCTGCAGGCCCGCATGAAGTTGGTCACGGGTGAGGGCGAGAACTTCACACGATCGTGGGAGGGCGTGACCGAGGTGGCGCTGCGCACCCACAGTGCGCTTGAAGATACCGGGGTGCTGTTTTCTCGCATTGCTCAGGCCGGGCGTGATGCCGGTCTGAGTGCCGAGAAGGCCAGCCTGCAGAGCCTGGGGCTGACGGAAACGATCAACCAGACTGTTCAGATCAGCGGCGCAAGCACAGAGGCATCTTCTGCTGCCATTACCCAGCTGATTCAAGGCTTGCAGAGCGGGGTGCTGCGTGGCGAAGAATTCAACAGCGTCATGGAGCAGGCTCCGCGTCTGGCCAAGGCACTGGCTGATGGTCTGGGCGTGACCACCGGTGAGTTGCGCAAGATGGCTGAGTCAGGCTTGCTGACCACACAGACGGTGATTACTACCCTGCAGGGCCAAAGTGCAGCCGTTGCCGCAGAGTTTCAGCGCTTGCCGCCCACCGTGGGCAGGGCCATGCAGGATCTGTCCACGCAGTGGACCCTGTACGTGCAAAAGGTGGACCAGGCGAATGGTGCCAGCGCCGCAGCGGCCAAAGCCATTCAACTGCTGGCCAATAACCTGCAGAGCATTGCGGGCCTGCTGATGGATTTAGGCCAGGCTGCGGTGGCATTCACTGCATTGCGCCTGGCGCAGCACTTTCTGGGCATTGGCCAAGCTACGCAAGTGGCAGCTACAGGCATCGCTGCTGCAAATGCCCAGCTCGTGGCCACGCAGGCGGCAGCCGCAGGAGCTGCAGCCAGTACCAGCCGATTTGCGGCGGTCATGGGTGGGCTCAAGACTTTCACTTTGGTTGGCATTGTTTCCAACATCAAAGATATCGGTACCTGGATAGGGGAGAGCGCGGCCAAGCTCGCGGGATATAAGGACCGGACCGAAGAGCTGGAAAAGGCGGAAAAAGCCGCAGCCGCAGCTGCGCGTGAATTGGCGGCAGCGCGTGCCGCCGAGGCCCAGAAAACCCAGGACGCGGCAGACAAGCTCTTTGATTTGTCCAAGGCTGCACGCAATGCCGTGGCCGAGTTTGAGCATCTCACAAAGTCCGGCAAAGCCAGTGCCGATGCCTTAAAGAGCGTCACCGAAGGTTTTGATTTAACCAAGATTCAAGGCATCAAGGATTTTGCGGCCACGCTGGATAAGCTGGGCGAGACCGCAAAGATTACGGCCAGCGAAACCGAGGCGGCTTGGGCCAAGGCTTTATCGGGCAAGGATTTAGCGGTATTCGAAGCCAATGCCAGGGCGGCATTTTTGGGCAGTAGCCGTGAAGCGCAGCGCCTGGCGCAATTAACCGATGCGGTTCTGACCGAAGCAATTAAGCGCGCTGGGCTTGAATATGACGTGCTACGTGGGAATATTGCCGCTGCATCTCGCAGTGCGATTAATGATACTCAGGCGATTATTGACCAACTGGGCAAACTCAAGGAAGAGGGTGTCGACACTGGCCGAGTGCTGAATGCGAGTTTCAGCAAAGCCATTGAAAGCGCGGACAGTGAAGCCGCTTTAAAGGCCATTCGAGAACAAATCGAATCGGTGCGTGGTGCATTGGGCCAGCCACTGGCAGATGGTTTGCTCGACCAGGCCAAAAAGAAAGCCGATGCGCTCAAGGATGCTCTGGACGCCGCCACGCCTGGCATTAATAGCGTGCGTGAGGCATTCAAGCAGCTGGGTATTACCTCGGATGAAACGCTCAAGAAGACGGCAGCCGATGCAAAAGCCGCCTATGACGTGCTGCGCGACAGCGGCACGGCCAGCGCCCGTGAAATGGGCGAGGCCTTTAAAAAGTCCGCCGATGCGGCGATTGCGGCCAACAAGGGCATTGCGCCAGCCTGGGTCCAGGCAGAGGCTGCCATGCGCGGATATGAGGTTGCGGTCGACAGTGCCGGTCGGGCCACGCTCAGGCTCAAGGGCTCGGTCGACGATTCGGCTGGCTCACACAGCCGGGCAGCCAATGCCATCGATCAGCACCGCACGGCCCTGGAGCACTTGAACGCCGAGCGTGAGCGAGAAATCGCCTCTCAAGAAAAAGCCAATGAGCTGGCCACCCGTGAGCTGCAGCTCATGGAGGCCAAACGCAATGCAGGAACCATTCGCGGGGCCGATGCGGTTCCAGCATTCGAGAGCAAGGCCCAGGCCGATGCATGGTTGGCCAAGTGGAAAGAGCAGTACGTCAGGGACAACCCGTTCTCAACGCAAAGCGGTGGCCAGCTCGGCAACTTCATGCACGACATGACCATGTTCGAGTGGAACCGTGAGGTGGATGCGATGGAGCTACGCAACACCATGAAGGGCAACGGCAACGCGGAGAACTCCAGCAAGACGCCGCTGGAAGCCATGGTCTCGCGTCAGATCTCAACCATCAATCTGCAGCTCAACGGCCAGCCCTATGGCCAGGTCAACACCGACCCGGCTGGTGCCGCCTCGCTTAACCAGTTTCTCGGAGAGCTGAGCCGCCAGAAAGGGGCCTCGTCCTCATGATCACGCTTACCTACAACGGCACCACCGCCCATATCAGCGACCGCCTGGACTGGCAGGACGAGTTCAGCTGGAGCCCGGTCGATCAGGCCAGCAGCTACAGCACCACGGGCGCGCTGCTGGTGGATGTGGCTTTAAAGCAGGCCGGTCGTCCCATCACATTGATGGGCACCGAAACCGCCGCCTGGATCACACGGGCGCTGTGCTCAACGCTGCAGGCCTGGGCCGAGCTGCCCGGCATCCAACTCACGCTTGTGCTGCGTGGCCAGGCCCGCCAGGTCATGTTCGACCACGCCAAGGGTGGATTTACAGGCCAGCCCGTTTTCAAGCTGCAGGACGGTGAGGAATCGCCCGAGCAGCTGTATCTCCCCACTTTCCGATTCATTGAGGTTTGACGATGCCCATTTTGCAAGGCGACATCCAGCTGCGAGCCAGCCGAGTCATGGACGATGTGCCTGAGGGCGGCGGCGGGCCGTCCACGGTCGTGATCGAGTCCGGTCAAGAAAACGCCGTCATGCCCGACATTTCCGAGATGGATAGAGCCACGGGCCGCGCCAACCTGCGTCAGGTGCATGTGGGCGTGGACACCCAAGACCGCGACACCTACCAGGGCAGCAATGTCATCGTGGCAAAGCCCCCCGAAGATCCCAATATCTCCATCACCCTGTTTGCCACGGGTGGGGTCTATGACACCCGTGCCCAGGCGCAGGCCCGGCTGGAGGCCTACCTCAACAAGGGGGCTGAATGGGCGGGCTATCTCTACGAGAACCACATCAAGGGCCAGCGCGTCATTCAGATCTTTCAGCGCCCCGGCACCGAACTGCCTGCCGTAGGCAAGACCCTGGTGCTGGTGGGCAATGAAGGGCTGGCGAATGAGCAGATGCAGTATGTCCGCGCCATTCGCGTGACCAGCGTGGAGCGCTCCTTCACCTATGACACAGATAAAGACTACAAGGCGGTGATTGTCTCTGTCGAGATCTCGGATGCGCTGCGCTACGGCTTCACCGGCTCCCCGGCCAGCCGCCAGTTCACACGCCTGCTCAACAGCGCCCGCTTGCGCGATACGGTGGTGGCCGATGCGGGCAGTTATGTGGGCGTCACGCCTTTGCAGAAAGCTGCAGCCTTGGGCGATTTCACCATCATCGCTAAAACGATCATGACCCAGATCGTGCCTTCGGCCCAGAGTGAGACGCCCATCCCGGCCGCCATTCCCTATGCGGCGGCAGGCTTGCCCATCTCTGCGGCCGAGGCCGTGACTTTCAGCACCGCCCAGACCTGGAACTCCACCACCAGCCTGGCCCTGCCGGGTGGCTGCCTGCCAGGATCGCTGTCCATCGTGGTGGGAGGTGTGACCTTTACCGACAAGGGCGGCATTCTGATGTCGGGCACCCAGCAAATCGGGCTGGTGGACTATGCCAACGGCATCGTCACCTCCAACTCTGGCGACTACTCGGGCAGCAAGACCATCAGCTACCGGCCCGCCGCCTATATGCAGCGCATGCCGCAGTCCAGCGAGATCCGCATCACTGCGGAAAACCGCAGCCAGAGCTACACCGGCTTCATCACACCGCTGCCCGCGCGCGGCACGCTGAGCTTTAGCTATCGGGCACAGGGCCGCTGGTATGTGCTCTCGGACTCGGGCGACGGCACCCTGCGCGGTACCGACTCCAGCTATGGCGCGGGCACCTATAGCGCCGAGACTGGCAGCTTTGTCGTCACGCTGGGGGCCTTGCCCGATGTGGGCAGCTCCATCGTCCAGCATTGGGGCGTGCCCACGCAGGAAACCGTGCAGCCCGCCGCCGATCTGCTGATCAGCCAGACCATCGCCCTGGCTCTGCCTGCTGGCCAGGCGCTCTATCCCGGCGCTTTCTCCATCGCGTGGATGGACGGCCAGACCCAGCGCACGGCCACGGCCACCGCTGCCTGGCAGCTCCAGGGAGACGCCACGGGCGAGGTGAGGGTGGGCCGCTCCGAAGTGCTGTTTGCTCCGAAGCTGCTGCCCGCCGTGGGCACGGTGCTGGATGTCACGGTCGACACGGCTCCTGCGGTGGAGGTGAACCTGCAGCATCCGTCGCGCAACGGCCAGGGCCGTCTGGCCGTATCGGCGGGCCAAGGCGCTTTGGTGCCATTCACGGTCGAGGTGGAGTGGAACACGCTGACCGACCAGAGCGTCCTCGGCCTGTACACCCGCGACCAGCTCAAGGAAATGGGCGTGACGCTGGTGGACCCGACCCAGCTCGCCCGCGATGACGGCAACGGCAAGCTGATGCTCAATGGCGTGCAGGTCGGCACGATCAACTACAGCACGGGCGCGGTGGACTTCAATCCTGATGTGGTCATCAAGATCCCCAAGCCGGTGTACTCATCCAGTCAGGTCAGCGGCGGCGGCTTCAATGGCGAGGTCGCCAAGTACCGCCTCAACTACGAGGGTATCGAGTACTTGAATGCCCCGTCGATCTACCCCAACGACGAAAGCGGCTACGTCAAGATCCGCTTTCGCGCCGCAGGCAGCGCCACGCGCCGCACGCTGCAGGTCACGTTTGCGCCCGAGTTTGACCTGGTCACGGGCGTGCAGGCCCCGGTGGTGCCGGGTTCGGTCGTGCTCATGCCCTCCAGCGGTCAGCCCTGGAGCGATGACGGCAGGGGCGTGCTGCGGGTGCTGACCTCGGGCGGCTTTGTGACGCGCGGCAGCATCAACTACGCCACAGGCCGTGTGGGCCTGACCTCGTGGACGCCGGGCAATGCGAATACGCTGCGCCGTGCAGGCTGCATCACCACGCTGGGCGACGCCATCAGCAGCGCCTACGTGTTCCGCACGGCGGCAGCTCCCCTGCGTCCCGGCTCCCTCACGGTACAGGTTCCCAGGGCCTCGGGCGGCTCGCAGAACGTCAGCGCAGGCATTGACGGCAGCATCACGGCCCCTGGCGTGGTCGGCACGGTGGACTACGAAACCGGCCTGGTGCGCCTGGGCTTTGGCAGCCTGGTCGTGGTCGCAGGCAATGAGGCTGAGCCCTGGTATGACGCGGCCAACGTGCAGCCGGACGGCAAGATCTTCAAGCCCCAGCCGGTTGTCGCCAGCGCCTTGCGCTACACGGCGGTGGCCTATGCCTATCTGCCCATGAATGCCGACATCATCGGCATCGACCCGGTGCGCCTGCCCAGCGACGGCAAGGTGCCCATCTTCCGGCCTGGCTCGCTGTGCGTGGTGGGACACACCAAGACCAGCGCCCAGCTCAACGTCAGCAACGGCCAGACCGTCAATCTGGCCCGCGTGCGACTGTCTCGCGTGGTGGTGAGGGATGCCAACGGCAAGACCCTGAACACCGGCTACTCCGTCGATCTGGAGGCCGGCTTGGTCACCTTTACCGATGTGTCGGCAATGACCATGCCGGTGACGATTGAGGATCGCATCGAGGACATGGCCACGGCCACGGATGTGCAGATCTCGGGCGAGATCACTTTCAACCGGGCGCTGACCCATGACTACCCCAAGGACGGCACCTATGTTTCCAGCGCCCTGCAGGCCAGCGACCGCCGTGCTCGGGTGAGCCTGGCCTTTGCGCAAAAGACCTGGGTCGATAACGCCTGGTCTGACGCCCTGATGGGGCAGGAGCCGCCCGCCAAGTACGACCAGGGTGTCACGCCCATTGAGATCACCAATGCGGGCGGCAGCACCGAGCGCTGGGTGCTGGAGTTCACCAGCACCACGCAGTTTCGGGTGATTGGCGAGCATGTGGGCGTGATTGCCACGGGCGACATCAACAGCGTCTGCTCGCCACTCAACCCGGCCACGGGCAAGCCTTATTTCACGATCCAGCCGCTGGGCTGGGGCAGCGGCTGGGCCATCGGAAACATCTTGCGCATGAATACCGTGGGGGCCATCTACCCCTTCTGGGTCGTGCGCACCATCCAGCCGGGACCCGAGACCGGCATCGAGCACAGCTTTTCCATCCTGGCGCGCGGTGATGTGAACCGCCCGCAATCCAACTAATTTCCCGGAGAGAGATATGGCATCCCCTGTAGATACCAGCGTCAAGCACGCATACAGCTCCATGGCCGGGGCACCGGCTATTGGTGGCACCGCAGGCTCCCTGATCGGCGCGCTCGATGCGTTCCTGGTCAACGGCTGGGGCGCAAAGGGCGTGGATTCGGCGGTCATCAGCAACGGCATCTGCCGCCTGAACTTTGCCAGCGGCAAGAGTGCGGCCGAGGCCCATGCCGTAATCACTGTGTCCGGCGCAACGCCCTCGGCCCTGAACGGCGAGCAGAAGGTGACGGCTGTCGCCAATGCCTGGGTGGAGTTCAAGACCGACCTGCCGGACGGTGCCGTTACCGGCTCCATCAGTTTCAAGATGGCCCCGCTCGGGTGGGAGAAGGTCTTTGCTGGAACGAACAAAGCCGTCTACAGGCCAACAGACCCAGCGTCGACCCGCACCTATTACCGCGTGGACGACACGAATGCGCAATACGCCCGGGTACAGATGTACGAGTCCATGACGGACGTGGACAACGGTGTGGGGGTTGCGCCGCTGACGGTCGCTGGCGGGTACTACTGGCACAAGCGCAGCAGCGGCACTGCGTCTTCGTACTGGGCGCTTGCAGGCGACTCGCGCGGTTTCTATCTGATGATCGGAATCTACACCGCGTCAACACCCGCCAGCTCTGGAGGCTACGCGCTGACGTCTTACCACATGGGGGATCTCAACAGCTTTCGCAGCGGCGACGCCTGGGGGGCTGTCCTGACAGGCGTCAGCGACGTGGCCTACAACAGCACTGTGGGTTGTGTTTTCACCACGGGCAGCAGCGCCGGCTTTACGATCAAGCGCATGTCTCACGGCATGGGCAATGCGGTGCAGTCCTTCCGCAAGGTGATGGGTACTGTATCCAGCCCCTCCGGCTATGACGGTTTCCTGGGGACATTTCCGTCAACCGTAGACAACAGCCTGCACCTGTCGGCCATCTTGCTCACCGATGGTCCAAATAATGCAGCGCCTCGCGGCAGCATGCCGGGGGCATACCACTGCCCGCAGTCATCAGTGCTGGCGGGCTTCGGCTCGGATGTGTCGATCACCCAGGGGCAAGGGCAGTTCTCCGGCAAGCAACTGCTTAGTGTGCAGATCGGCTCCCCTGGCGGAGGCAGCCAGGGCGTGGCCTTCCTGGATATCACCGGCCCCTGGAGGTCTTGAGATGGCAACCACGGTATGGCGTATCTACGGTATCGACACGTTCGGCAGTGGTGATCTTGAGCTGTCGGAGATACACCTCTATGACATGTTTGGCAGAGTCGATGTCGGAGCCGTCCTGACAAGCAGTCATCGGCCTATCAGCGGTTCTTTGGCAGCGCTGGCCGATAGTGATATGCAGACAGGCTGCCGGTTTGCCGCAGCTGACGCTCGATCACCGGGCTTCTATATCCAGTGGGCGTTGCCTTCAGCGAAGGATATTACGCGAGTTCGCTTGGGCTGCGGCACTGACCGCGCTCGAGCATGTTCTCGTTTGCAGATTCAGGCACTGATTGACGGCCTTTGGTTTAGCAATGCTGCTAGCGACAGCTATCGCTATCAGTATCAGTTGCCTAGTGCGAACGCTTGGTATCCAGAGGCCCCCCCACAAGTATCGGTGCGCCAGTTCCTGGATGAAGTCATTATCGATTCTGGAACGGAGGCTGTTGTGACCGTCCCACCCAACAGCGTGGCGGGGGATTTGCTTCTGACCTTTGTAATGCACCGTAGCGCACTGGATGTGCCGGCTGGTTGGTCACTGCTTGTCACATCTCCTGTTGCCTCGGATGCTGGTGTGAATCAATGGCAATCCGTCCTGTCCAAGCCCAAAACACTGGGCAGCGCTGGAGCGGAGACCGTTACGGTGAAGCAGGCAATGGCCGGACGGCTGAATGCGGGCTGCGTTGCGGTCAATGCTGGTGGTTTGATGCCTCAGATTGATCTGCTGGCTGATGCGGTCAGCGGGTCATTTCAGGGGCAGGATGCGTTGCCCATTGACGTCAAGCCCTACGGCCTGGGTATTGTCTCCTTGTCTCAGGTGCAAGTCGCTATCGTTGGTGGCTCTTGGACGCCTCCCCCGACATTGACTGGCATGTTTGGTGTCTCTGCGTCTGGCAGTTTCCAGCGGCGCCTGGCTGCGGGGTATACCGAACAGGAAGGGTTGATTTCTGGTTACTTCAAGGCAGCCCCGGTGGGTGATGGGCAGACGGCGAAGACCCGTATTTCCTTGAGCATCTTCCCGGCAAACGGTCAAACCGTGCTGCTAACGGAGCGATCCCCAGTGACGGCGAGGCTTCAAGCGTCCATTCAGTCGCGAAGTCTCAGTCAACCACCGGCACAGGGGCTGCAGAGCATGGTCCGCCACCTTCCATCCAAGCTGCTTGACGTGGAATGCGGCGGCCAGGGGCGCATTTACGGCACGGTCGCGCGCAAGAGCACGCCCACAAATGTCCCATTGCGTCGTCGGGTGCGCCTGCATCGCAGCGTGGATGGGTATCTCGCCCGCGAGACCTGGAGCAAGGCTGACGGCTCCTATGAATTCCGCGAGATCTCCACGCGCTATGAGTGGGATGTGATCGCCTGGGATCACGAGCTGCAGGAGTACTCGACCGTCGCCAATAACCAGTTGGCGGAGGTCATGCCATGAGCGGCTTGCCCGAATTCGAGATCTCGCAGGCCCATGCGGTCGCCCGCCTGCAGGCCACTCTGGCATTTGCGGACTCCGGCCCAGACGCCTCGCGCATTTCGCTGTATGACGCAGCTGAGCAACTGCTCGTCACTCTGACGCTCACCAAGCCCTGCGGCCAGATCACGGAAGGCGGCTATCTGGTGCTGACCCAGGCCAGCGGCAGCGGCGACATGATTCTGGCGAGCGGCCAGGCTGCCATCGGCGTCTGGGCTACCAGCGACGGCAAGCTGGTGGGGCGCGGCCTGGTCACGGATGAGGCGGGCGCGGGGCACTTCAAGCTGCTGGGCAGCACCGGCACCCAGCTCTATGCGGGTGGCAAGGCCATCCTGGGCGAGACAAGGATAGCCTGATGGCCGCCGTCGACCTGATCTTTAGCCGCGCCTTCAAGACCGGCAACCCGGTCGAGCTGGTGTTTGGTGACGATGGCGGCGGGCAGCTACCCAATGCAACGCTGGCCGTTGCCGCGCGCATGCCGGGTCTGCGGGTCAGATCCCTGGTGCATGTGCGCAAGGATCTGGTCGCTGCGGGCCGCATGCCGGCTCTGCGCTGCAGCGCGGTCGTACGCTACAACACCGACACGCCCCGGCCCGTAGTGGCCGAGGTGGCCGCGAGTGCCCAGCAGGCGCAGCCTGTGGTGCAAGGCTGGCTCTCGGGTTGGCAAGATACGGATGCACTGCCTGCGGGCTGGGTGTCGACCGCGCAGGACGCAATGCCCTTGCAAGAGCAGTTTGGCGTTGCCTGGCAGGACGGCCAGCGGCAAAAGGTGGCCCTGCAGGGGCGGTTTCAGCAAGCGAGGGCGCTGCCTGGTGCCGCAACCTTGGCCCGCTGGCAAGAGGCCCAGGGCGTGCGCGTGAGCCTGCAGGCCACGGCTCGGGATGCTGCACCCGTGCGGGCCGGTTGGGCCGTGCGGTTTCAGGAAAGCCTGCGCGACTGTCGCTTGCTGCTGGAGGCAACTGCCCAGGATGCAATGGGCCTGCAATACCTCTTCACCACTGGCGCAGGCCCATCGGTGCCGCTGTACCGGGGCTTCCAGACCCGCTACCAGCAGGCCATGAGGCCGCCTGCAGGCAAGTCTCAGGTCAAGCCGCCAGAGCCGGAGAAGCCCGGCTGCTATGAGCAACTGGTGGGCGGCCCCATCAAATTGCTGCTCTGCAAACCCTGGGCCGCGTCGACCGCGCTGGTCTTTACGTGCTGCAAGGATGGAGGGCCGCAGCCGGGCAAGGTCATCGTTCCCGTCCGAAAGGTCTACATCGTGCTCAACAAAATAGTGCTCACGCGGCTGGATACCGGCGTCGAGCTGCCTGCTCTGGCCTTCAATATGTCCCTGGACTTTCAGAGCTGGACGTGGAACTGGACGGCCTCGCTGCATAAGGATGCGGCTTTGCACCTTGGCCGTGACACGGATGGCGACCCTGCCCAGTTCCTGGCCAACATCAATGGCGTGCCCTTCAAGCTGCGCCTGGAGCGCACCAGCCGCGACCACAGATTCTTGCCCCAGGAGCGCTGGTCTGTCTCAGGGCGCGGCCTTGCCGCAGTGCTGGCCGAGCCTTGGGCCAAGTCCATGTCCTTCGGTAGCCCGACTCAGACGCTGACGGCCCAGCAACTGGCAGCTGAGGTGCTCAAGGTCAACGGCGTCTCCATTGGCTGGGATATCGACTGGCAGCTGGAGGACTGGCAAGTGCCTGCCGGAGCCTGGGCGCTGCAGGGCAGCTATATCGACGCCATCAACGATGTCGCGGCGGCGGCTGGCGGTTATGTGCAGCCCCATAACACCGACCAGGTGCTGCGCATCCTGCCCAAGTATCCGACTGCACCCTGGCATTGGGGCGATGTGGTGCCGGATTATGAAATTCCTTCAGCCGTAGCCGAAATAGAGGGCACGGAGTTCCTGGACAAGCCGGACTACAACCGGGTATTTGTCGGCGGCATGAGCGCGGGCGTATTCGGTCCAATTACACGGGCGGGCACTGCTGGCGACTTGATTGCGCCCCAGGTCACACACGCGCTGATCACGGACTCCAAGGTGCATCGGCAGCGCGGCCTGGCAGAGCTTGCCGACACGGGCCACCAGGCGCGGGTTTCTCTATCCATGCAGGTGTTGCCTGAGACTGGCGTGATCTTGCCGGGGCAATTTGTTCGCTACGTAGGCCCTGAGACCGTGGTGGGCATTGTTCGGTCGACATCGATCAGTTGGGCAGCCCCCAGGCTGCGTCAGACGCTGGAGGTCGAGACCCATGCCTAACCTCTACAAGCAGTTCATGGCGCTGCAGTCTCCCAAGCCTTTGCTGGTAGGCACGGTGGCTTTTGTAGTGAACGGATTGGCGACGATCAATCTGCCAGGTGGAGGACGGCTGCAGGCGCGAGGCCCGGCCCAAGCTGGCCAGCGCGTGTTTGTGCGTGATGGAGCGATCGAAGGCGAGGCTCCGAACTTGACCTATACAGAAGGGGAGGTGTAGCCACCAAAAAAGAACGGGCGACTTGGTTAGGTGCTACGAACACCCAACCAAGCCCCAACCGCAGAACCAGCCTGCAAGCTGGCAAGGCCCGCTCACCCTGTACAGAGCGCGCTGAGCCTACCAGAGTTTTAAAGGTTTAAAGGCTTGCAAATGGACGATATCCGCTGCGGCAACTGCCGCAAGAAGTTAGGCGAGGGCGTGTATGTGCGCCTGAGCATCAAGTGCCCCAGGTGTGGGGTCTTCAATCAGCTGAGTGCCGTGAGCACCGAACCAGAGCCCCCAGCAGGGCCAACAGCTGAAACCAATGACAAACCCAATCGTGCCCTGGATCGGAGGCAAACGCCGCCTGGTCGATCTGCTCCTGAAACGCTTTCCAGCCCATAGCTGCTACGTGGAGGTCTTTGCGGGTGGGGCGGCGGTCTACTTTGCCCGCCACCCAGCCGATGTCGAAGTCCTGAATGACGTCAACGGTGACCTAGTCAACCTCTACCGGGTGGTGACGCACCACCTGGAAGAGTTTGTGAGGCAGTTCAAGTGGGCCTTGACCAGTAGGCAGGTCTTTAAATGGCTGCAGGAGACTAGGCCCGAAGCCTTGACGGACATTCAGCGCGCTGCCCGGTTCTTTTACCTGCAGCAGCAGAGCTTTGGCGGGAAAGTGGCAGGCCAGACCTTTGGCACGGCGACCACGGCCCCAGCCATTAATCTGCTGCGGATCGAGGAGAACCTTTCGGCAGCCCACCTGCGAATGGCAGGAGGAACATACATAGAGCAGCTTGATTGGGCGCAATGCATTGACCGATATGACAGGGCGCACACGCTTTTCTACCTTGATCCTCCCTATTGGGAGACCGAGGGCTATGGCGTGCCATTTGAGTGGGAGCAGTACGAGCTGATGGCCACAAAGCTCAAGGAAATCAAAGGCAAGGCCGTCATCAGCATCAACGACCATCCAGCCATTCGAGACTGCTTCAAAGACTTTGAGATGGAGTCTTTAAAACTGGACTACACGGTTGGAGGAGGGGCGAACCGTGTGGAGCGTGGCGAGTTGGTGATCTACAGCTGGGCCAGGAGCGAGGAGCCTGCGGGGCTGTTTTGAGGAAGCTGCGGCGCATCCAAGAAATAAAAAAGTGGCCACGAGGGCCACTTTTTAGATTTCGAACTTGGAGCGGTCTTGATCTTTGATCCAGGCCGGGGGCTTGCCTCGGCCAGTCCATGTTTGGCCCGTGGCTGGGTCGCGGTATTTAGGGGCTACAGAGCCAGTCTGGCGCTTTTGTTTTTGCTTGGCGGTAGGGAAGACATCGTCCTGGGTCAGGCCAAAAGCCTCGACCAATTCCCTGATTTTTTGCACCGCGCCTGCGACTTCGGCCTTTCGAGCAGCGGCAATCTGCTGTTCAAGAGCTTCGCGTTGTGCCAACAATTCCTTGTAAGAATGTGTACTCATTTAAAAGAGGTCCTCTGTAAATCTTTGAGATAGCACTAAATTGGTGCACTCATACATGAGATACATCGCTTATGCAGTTAGTTCACTTTCAAGCGAAAGTGACCGCGCACATTGTGTCTCAGATTGATGTATCTCAATTCCAAAAAATTAAGGAATAACAAAAAAGTTGACTGCACTCCAGAAACAGGCTGTCGCCGCAGCTAAGCATCGTGCTTGATCGTTGTCTTAGAACAGGCAAGAGGAGTGATGGGCTGCGTTCGGTCAGGAGCAGTCATTCATTCCATCATTGGCATTTAACTGCTCACAACAAGCTGCAATCTAAAAATTTTTAGGTTTGCCTAAACGATTGCTTGCGATTGCTCACTCTGATAAATGCGCATAGAGTTATTTTTATAAGAGCGACGAGCATTGTTGCCTGTCGTCTAAATCTAGTTGGCACTCTCCAATGGCACTTACCCCAGCACAAGTTCAAGAATTAGCCGACCGTATCTGCGCAATGTTGATGTCGCACGCCTCCCATGGCCTAGCCACGTCGTCTTTGGAAGGTATGGGTGAAATTACCCTCCGAGACAGTTTGATCGTTGCTGCTGCGGCAGCGGGTGCCCAGATAAAACAAGCGTGGGTACTTGAAAGAGAAGTTCTCCCAACGGGATGGACTGATTCAGCCGTTGATTTGGTGATTTATCGGTCTGGCCAGCAAAAAACGTTGAAAGAGGTGGGCGGAATTGAATTGAAATGGTGGAGACAAACCGACAAGGGGAATGCATCCAACCGGCGAAGAGATCTCGTGAAGGACTTCATGCGAGCAGCTTCTTTATATCCCGATGTAGATGACTTTGCCTTTGTAGCGTTGTTGTCGACAGAGGTTTCTTGGACATCAACGACTGCAACAACAGGAGCTGATGCCGCTGCAATGTCACTATTAACTGCAACAGGTTCTCAAATCTGGAACCTAAGCACACTAACAGCCTCACCCGCCGTAAAGGGAGCTATCCGCTACCTGAATGGCAAAGTTCCTATCCCGAACATATTCCATTCAAAATTGCTTAATACTCTCGAGCTCCACTTTGCTTCAGGCAGATCGGCATTTGCAAAAGTATGGTTAGTCAAGAAGCCGCAAAAAACGCATTACTTGACTCCTGCTGAAGTCGCGAAGCTATTGCCGTGAAAGCTTACCATTCGGTCAACCGGACCTGCCGCAAGCGGCAGCACGGTTACCTACAACCTTAGACATCAATTCATAAACCCTGCACCTCAGATATGGCACAAGACCAAGATTTCGTAGTCGAGTTATTTCAAGGGTTCTTCAAGCAGAAGCGAACCAGAGAGACACTAAGTATCATTTCAGAAACAGAAATTACCGGATGGGAGAAGTGGTTTCAAATCGAGTTGGCCAAATACTGCAACACTCATGAAGACATTAAGGCTTGGGGGAGAGAAGCTAGGTATGAGTTGGACAAACGAAGTGCCATCCGATCCAAAACTGCAATCGACTTCTTTGTTCATCAAAAACGTAAACATTCACCACTTGGAATAGAGCTAAAGCAGATCAACTCTTTGCGGTCATGCGTGAAGGCGATGCTGGTCGACAAGAAAAAGATCTCCAGGATTAAGTGGTCACAAGATGACTTACGAGCGGTATGGTGCGTCGGAGTACACCACTTTGCCGAACCTGAAAAGGTCAAAGACCTGATCGAGTTCTGCGCCAAAGAAGCGAGGGCTAGTATCGATATCGCATCCATTCACAGTGAAGCTATCGGGAGAACAGGCTTTTCATTCACAGTCCTCGCTTAATACCCAACTCATCAATCAAACGGACTAAATCGAGCCTGCGGCCTCCGCTCGCCGGTTATCTCAATGTTATCGACTGACTGCAGTGGGTCGCTTCCTGCCGCTCCTGTAGTCTGAAAAGTCCACTGGTTGATGCATCCATCGCCAGGGTTGGATCTGACTTTTGGCGAAAAAACAACAAATACGGGCCCCTGAACGCTTGCCAATTTGTCAGCCTTGGTGCCAAAGGCTGTGCTACTTTGTGCCAAAGAGCGCGCAAATTTGTGCCAAAGGCCGCGCAACGCAACTCTAACTCGCAACTTGCATGGCTGTGATGGCTGCTAGATGAATGCGGCAGTGCGACTTTTTTACATGGCAGAAAACCGGGAAGAAAAGCCTGTTTCCCAATGAAAACACCTTTTGAAAGTTGAGCTAAATCCTTGAGTCTTGTACAAGACTTGAAAAAATCGGCCCGGTTGCGCGTAGAATTTTGTATTGTGGGAACGCATTGCATCAAGAAAGTGTCGTCCCGCTGTGTCAGGCCCCATTGCGCAAGCCCGGGATGCAGGCCCAAGGCACCTTTCCCCCTTTTTTCACAACCTGAGACAAGAGATGAGTACGCAGCAACCCACCATCATCTATACCTTGACTGACGAGGCTCCCCGCCTGGCTACCAGTGCATTCCTGCCGGTGATCCGTGCTTTTGCAGCACCGGCCGGCATCAATGTGGAGACCAGCGATATCTCGCTGGCAGGCCGTATCTTGGGCGAGTTCCCCGACTTTTTGACCGAAGCCCAACGCGCTCCGAACAACCTGGCTGAACTGGGCAAGCTGACGCTCACGCCTCAAGCCAATATCATCAAGCTGCCCAATATCTCCGCATCTGTGGGCCAGCTGCAAGAAGCGATCAAGGAATTGCAGGGCAAGGGCTACGCCATCCCCGACTATCCTGAAACCGCCACGACCGATGCCGAAAAGGACATCAAGGCACGCTACAACAAGTGCATCGGCTCTGCCGTGAACCCCGTGCTGCGTGAAGGCAACTCGGATCGCCGCGCGCCTGCCGCGGTCAAGAACTACGCCAAGAAGCACCCCCATTCCATGGGTGAGTGGAAGCAGTGGTCGCAAACCCATGTGTCGCACATGGAAGAGGGCGACTTCTATCACGGCGAAAAGTCCATGACGCTTGACAAGGCCCGCGAAGTGAAGATGGTGCTGGAGACAAAGTCCGGCAACAGCATCGTTCTGAAGGACAAGGTCAAGCTGCAGGCTGCAGAAGTGATCGATTCCATGTTCATGAGCAAGAAGGCCCTGTGCGCCTTCTATGAAAAGGAAATCGAAGACTGCCGCGAGTCGGGCATCCTGTTCTCGCTGCACGTGAAGGCAACCATGATGAAGGTATCCCACCCCATCGTGTTCGGCCACTGCGTGAAGATTTTCTACAAGGAAGCCTTCGAAAAGCACGGCAAGCTGTTTGATCAGCTGGGCGTGAACGTGAACAACGGCATGGCCAATCTGTACGAGAAGATTGAGACCCTGCCTGCTTCGCAGCGCGAAGAAATCATCCGTGACCTGCACAAGTGCCAGGAGCACCGTCCGCGTCTGGCCATGGTCGATTCCGCCAAGGGCATCACCAACTTCCATTCGCCCAACGACGTGATCGTGGATGCTTCCATGCCTGCCATGATTCGCGTGGGCGGCAAGATGTGGGCCGCTGACGGCAAGCCTTACGACTGCAAGGCCGTGATGCCTGAGTCCACCTTTGCCCGTATCTACCAGGAAGTGATCAACTTCTGCAAGTGGCACGGTAACTTCGACCCCAAGACCATGGGCACCGTGCCCAACGTGGGTCTGATGGCGCAAAAGGCCGAAGAGTACGGCTCGCACGACAAGACGTTTGAGATCGTCGAAGACGGCGTGGCCAACATCGTGGACATCGCCACCGGCGAAGTGCTGCTGAGCCAGAACGTGGAAGCTGGCGACATCTGGCGCATGTGCCAGGTCAAGGATGCTCCTATCCGTGACTGGGTGAAGCTGGCTGTGACCCGTGCCCGCAACTCCGGCATGCCTGCCGTGTTCTGGCTGGACCCCTATCGCCCCCACGAAGCCGAGCTGATCAAGAAGGTGCAGACCTACTTGAAGGAATACGACACCAACGGCCTGGAAATCCACATCCTCTCGCAAGTGCGCGCGATGCGCTACACGCTGGAGCGCGTGGCCCGCGGTCTGGACACTATTTCGGTGACCGGCAACATTCTGCGTGACTACCTGACCGACCTGTTCCCGATTCTGGAACTGGGCACATCGGCCAAGATGCTGTCCATCGTGCCTCTGATGGCTGGTGGCGGTATGTACGAAACCGGTGCTGGCGGCTCCGCTCCCAAGCATGTGCAGCAACTGGTGGAAGAAAACCACCTGCGCTGGGACTCGCTGGGTGAATTCCTGGCTCTGGCCGTCTCGTTTGAAGACCTGGGCATCAAGGAAAACAATGCCCGCGCCAAGCTGCTGGCCAAGACTCTGGACGAAGCCACCGGCAAGCTGCTGGACGAAGACAAGTCGCCTTCGCGCCGCACCGGCGAGCTGGACAACCGTGGTTCGCAGTTCTACATCGCTCTGTACTGGGCCCAGGCTCTGGCTGCTCAGACCGAAGATGCAGCACTGGCGGCCAAGTTCGCACCTCTGGCCAAGAGCCTGGCTGAGAACGAAGCCAAGATCGTGGCCGAGATGAAGGAAGTGCAAGGCAAGGCTGCCGATATCGGCGGCTACTACATGCCCGACGTGGCCAAGCTGGACGCCGTGATGCGCCCCAGCGCCACCTTCAACGCCGCGATCGACGCGCTGGTGTAAGAGACTGCGCCGGGGCCAGGCCCCGGCTGGCATGCCGCAAGGCCGGCCGCCCGAGAGGGTGGCCGGCCTTTTTCATGCGGGAGCCGCAGGCATGCAGGGCGCCCGGGGTTGACTCATCCGCGGTGGCCCGCCGCATTGGGGCGAGCCAGGATTCACGTTGGTCGAGTCTCCGATCCGGGTGCCAGGCTTCGAGATGCTGATGCTCTGGCATGGGGGCTGTCGTCGCGATCCGGCACACCAGTGGTTGCGTGAGCGAATTGCGCTTTCGGTTTGAACCCGGCCTCAGGTCGCAGGGTGGCGTCGGCCGAGCCGCAGTCCATCCCTCGCGTTGAGGCCGAGCAGCGCCAGATTGCACAGGCCGGCCAGCAACTCCGCAGCCTGTACGGCATGGAAGCCTGTGCCGAATGTGCCGCTTTGCGCCCGCCAGTGCAGCCAAAGCGCCGCAGGGATGAGAACCAGCAGGGCATTGGCTGCCACGAAGGGCATGCGGCGCTTCTTGCGCAGGATGAGAGGAGGGTGGGCCGCCCCTGCGAGCCGGGCACCGGTGCCGGCGGTCACGGCCATGGCCAGCACCAGGACTGGCAGCGCGTAGGCGATGGACTGCTTGACGGCCCGCGTGCCATCGGGTCCCAGCCAAAGCCAGGAGACGAGGGACATGGACCAGAAAACAGCGATCAGCAGCAAGGCTGCCATGGCCGCGGTTCCATGCAGCCGCTGCAGGGTCTTACGTGGCATCGGACGGCTCCTGCGGGGTGGCGTGGGCAGCCGCAAGCGACTGCAGGACATTCAGCGTCGTGACCAGATCGGCCTCCTCGAAATGGCGGGACAGTTGCTTCACATGCGCCTGCCACCGCTGGTCCAGTGCATCGTATGCCTTGCATCCCTGCGGTGTCAGGGCATACAGCGGCGACCGTTTGTGCTGGGGATTGGCCAGCGCCTCGACCATGCCTTCGTCGAGGAGCAGGTTCAATTGCCGCTGTGCGGCCTGCCGGGTCACGCCCATCCTGTCTCCGATCTGCGGGGCGCTTAGCGCCTGGTCCGCGAGCGCCAGTGCCCCCAGCATCTGCCAGCGCGCGCTGGTGAGCCCCTGGGATTCGCTGAAGCGATCTCCCCAATGGATCAGCAGGCCGTTGAGGCGGAATACGGCCAGCGTGGTGGAGGTCAGCCGATCGACTTTGGTTTGTGGCATCGAAGTGGTTCCTTATATTGACAACAAGTTTCCAATATTGGTGACTTGTTGTCAATTGCTTGGGCGCATCGATGCCGGTCATGGGGCGCAGTCGGTGCGCATTGGGTATTTGTTATGTTATAACTTAACAAATGCGTGGCGCGCTGCGTGCAAAAAGGTTTGCCACGCTCGCCACCCGCTCAAGAGGAAATCACCATGCCATTGACCGCCCACCAGCAACGGGTGCTCGACACCCTCCAGCAAGCCGCGGCCCCACTCTCCGCCTATGCGCTGCTCGACCAGCTTCGGAGCCAGGGCCTGAGCGCCCCCACCCAGGTCTACCGCGCCCTGGACAAGCTGGCCGAGCGGGGGCTGGTCCATCGGCTGGAGTCGATGAACGCCTATGTGTGCTGTGCGCATCCCCCGGGTTGCGACCACGGCATGACGGCTTTCGCCATCTGTGACGGATGCGGCCATGTGGACGAGTTCATCGATGAACAGCTGGGGCACTGCCTGGACCACTGGGCGCGGAACAACCGCTTTGCCCTGGGGCATTCCAACATCGAGTTGCATGGCAAATGCACGGCATGCGCGCCAGCCCGCGCCTGAGCGCCGCTGAGATTGTGCTTTTCTAGATTCGCTTTTTCGAGATTCCATGATGCATACCGAAGCGCAGGTGCCGCCGCCGCATGCCCGGCTGCCCGTGACCGTGCTGTCCGGCTTTCTGGGCGCGGGCAAGACGACCTTGCTCAACCACATCCTGCACAACCGCGAGGGCCGGCGCGTGGCGGTCATCGTCAACGACATGTCCGAGGTCAACATCGACGCGGCCCTGGTGCGTGATGGCGGCGCGGGCCTGTCGCGCACCGAGGAACGGCTGGTGGAGATGAGCAACGGCTGCATCTGCTGCACGCTGCGCGAGGACCTGCTGCTGGAGGTGGACCGGCTGGCGCGCGAGGGCCGTTTCGACCAGCTGGTGATCGAGTCCACCGGCATTTCCGAGCCCTTGCCCGTGGCCGAGACCTTCACCTTCGCGGGCGAGGACGGCCGCAGCCTGGGCGACGTGGCGCGACTGGACACCATGGTCACCGTGGTCGATGCCTTCAACTTCCTGCATGACTACGGCTCGAGGGACAGCCTGCGCTCGCGCGGCGAGTCCCTGGGCGAGGAGGATGCCCGCACCGTGGTCGACCTGCTGATCGAGCAGGTGGAGTTCTGCGATGTGATCGTGCTCAACAAGATCGACCTGGTCAGCGAGGACGATTGCGCGCGGCTGATGGCCATTCTGCGCGGCCTCAATCCGCGTGCCCGCATGGAGATCGCCAGCTTTGGCCGGTTGCCGCTGGACAGGGTACTGGACACGGGCCTGTTCGACTTCGAGGCAGCATCCCGGGCGCCGGGCTGGTTGCAGGAGCTGCGTGGCATGCACCGGCCGGAGAGCGAGGAATACGGCATCCGCAGCTTCGTCTACCGTGCGCGCCGGCCTTTCCATCCGCAGCGCTTCTTCGATCTGGTCGAAAGCGAATGGCCGGGCGTGGTGCGCTCCAAGGGATTCTTCTGGCTGGCCAGCCATCCAGCGCTGGCCGGTTCCTGGTCCCAGGCCGGTGCCGTGGCCCGCCATGGCCCGGCTGGTCACTGGTGGGCGGCCGTGGAGGCCGAACGCTGGCCGCGCGATAGCGAGACGGTGGAACGCATCCTCGAAAAATGGGTGGACGGTGTCGGCGATGCGCGCCAGGAGCTGGTGCTGATCGGCATGGACATGGACGAGGCCGTGCTGCGCGGGCGCCTGGATGCCTGCCTGCTGACCGATGGCGAGATGGCCCGGGGCCCGCAGGCCTGGACACAGTGGCACAACCCTTTCCCAGGATGGAATTGAACCCGCAGGAATCCGCATGCTCGCACCTCTTCCCGACGTTTCCCTGACCGACCCCGCCCCCAGCCTGAGCCCGCTGCAATGGGTGGGCATGCAGGGCATAGACCTGCCCGTGACCGTGGCCGAGCCTGGCTACTGGCGTGAACTGCATGCCCGTGCCGACGTGCAGGTCGATCTTCCGGCCCCGCATGTCAAGGGCATACACATGTCCCGGCTCTATCGCCAGCTGGACAGCCTGGCGGAAGAAGCGGCCTTGACGCCCTTCGGCCTGCGCCACGCGTTGCAGGCCATGATCGACAGCCACCGCGACTGCGCCAGCCGCAGCGCGCGGTTGCGCCTGGCCATGGACCTGCTGACCCAGCGCCCCGCGCTCGTGACCCGGGACCTGTCAGGCTGGAAGGCCTACCCCGTGCGGCTGGACGCCATGCTGGCTCAGGGCGTGTTCCAGCTGCGGCTGCAGGTCAGCGTGGGCTATTCCTCGACCTGCCCCTGCTCGGCGGCGCTGTCGCGGCAACTGCTGGAGCAGGGCTTTCTCCAGGCTTTCGAGGGGCAGACCCGGGTCGAGCCTTCGAGCGTCGCCGGCTGGCTGCGCAAGCACGGGACGCTGGCCACGGCGCACAGCCAGCGCAGCGAGGCGCGCGTCAGCGTGGACCTGGCCGCCGATGCGCCCGACCTGGGCATCCTGGCACTGATCGGCCGCGTGGAACAGGCGCTGGGCACGCCCGTGCAGACGGCGGTCAAGCGGGCCGACGAGCAGGCCTTTGCCGCGCTCAATGGCCGCAACCTGATGTTCGTCGAGGACGCGGCGCGCCGTATCCAGGCGGCCCTGGCGGGCACCCATGCCCAGCCTCGCGTGCATGTGCGCCATCTGGAAAGCCTGCACCCGCACGATGCCGTGGCCTGGGCCGAGCCCACCGATTTCTGACCCTTTCCTTCCACTTCAGGAGCTTTTCCCATGCAAGTCCTCTCGTCCCTCAAGGAAGCCAAGCTGCGCCACCGCGACTGCCAGGTCGTGCGCCGCCGTGGCCGTACCTATGTGATCTGCAAGAGCAACCCGCGTTTCAAGGCGCGCCAGGGCGGTGCCAAGAACAAGCGCAAGGGATGATCCGCAAGAACCCGCGCGGCGACCTGCCGCGGATCCACCCGAGCGCCTTCGTCGATCCCACGGCCATCCTCTGCGGCCTGGTGGTGGTGGAGGAAAACGTCTTCATCGGTCCGTATGCGGTGATCCGCGCCGACGAGATGGATGCGGACGGCCACATCGACCCCATCGTGATCGGCGCGCACTCCAACATCCAGGACGGGGTGGTGATCCACTCCAAGTCCGGCGCGCGCGTCACTGTCGGGCGCAACACCTCGATTGCCCACCGCGCTATCGTCCACGGCCCCTGTAGCGTGGGCAGTGGCGTGTTCATCGGCTTCAACAGCGTGCTGTTCAACTGCGTGGTCGATGACGGCTGCGTGGTGCGCTACAACGCCGTGGTCGATGGCTGTCACCTGCCTGCGGGCTTTTATGTACCGTCCACCGCGCGCCTCGGCCCGGAAACCGACCTGGCCACGCTGGCGCAGGTTCCGGCCGACGCCAGCGAGTTCTCCGAGGATGTGGTACGCACCAACAATGCGCTGGTGCATGGCTACAAGGCCATCCACAACGAGTTCTGACCGCTCAGGAGAACCGTATGTCCGATTCCACCGATCTCAAGCATCTGGGGTTGAAGGCCACGCTGGCCCGTCTGTGGATACTCGATGTCTTCCGCCACGGATCCGCCCGGCATCTGGCGGCGGAGGAAGTCTACCGACAACTGCGCGACCAGGGCCGGGGCACCAGCCTGGCCACGGTCTACCGCGTGCTGGCGCAGCTGGAGCAGGCCGGGCTGCTGCGTCACCAGCGTTTCGCGGCGGGCAAGGCGGTCTACGAGCTCGACGACGGCGGGCACCATGACCATCTGATTTGCACGCGCTGCGGCCGGGTGCAGGAGTTCCACGACGACACCATCGAACAGCGCCAGCGGCTGCTGGCGCGCACGCATGGATTTGCCATCGTCGAGCACTCCCATACCTTGTATGGGCGTTGCCTCAAGCCCGATTGCGAGCACCTGGCGGCGTCGGGCTCCCTGGCGATCACGCCGGGTTCTTGAGGCTGCGCTGCGCGCGCGCGCAGATGCGGCGCGTGGCGGGCAGGGGCGATTCCCGCAGCCACCGGGCGCACAGCGCCCGCACCCAGTCCGGCCGGCTCTTGGCCGCATCGTTGAGCCAGTTGGCCACCGAGTCCTGCACATAGCCGGACGCATCGGAGCGCAGCGGCTCCAGCAGGGGCAGGGCGATTTCCGGCTGCTGCTTGAGCGCCGCGATATGGCTGCACCAGACACCGCGCGGGCGCAGCGCCTCGCTGGCGAAGCGGCGCAGGCGCTCGGAGGGGTGATCCGTCCAGCGCGACAGCGCATCCACCGCCTGCGGCAGATCGCCGGCCAGGTGCGGGCGCACCCCCATCCATGCCCATTCACGCACGCCGAAATGCGCGTCGTCGGCCAGCGGGCGCACCAGATCCAATCGCTGGCGCAGCGTCAGGCCGGGCTGGGCGCCGGCCATGAAGCAGGCCCAGCCTCGCGCCGTGTCCGAGCGGTGCGTGAGGCAGCGCTCCCAGCCCGCCTGGCCCAGCGTCTGCCACAGCAGGGCGCCCACGCATTCCATGCGCTTGAGGACGCCCAGCTGGCCCAGGGCCTGCGCCGTGTCCTCCAGCCGTGCCCAGTCCTCGGGAAAGACAGCCTGCAGCAGCAGGGCCTGGTCCACGGCCAGGCTTTCGGTCAGCGTGGCGGTTTCTATCTCGCCCAGCGACAGGGCACGCAGCAGTTCGGGCGTGATGTCGGCGCTGCGGCTGGCACCCTTGCGGCGGGGGATCGATGCCGTCATGCCGGAGCCTTCATGCCTGCCGCGGCCTTGGTCAGCAGCCTGGCCAGCTGGCTGCGTTCAGCCGGCGAGAGGTTGGCGAACAGGCCGGCGATCCAGGCACTGTGCTGGGCAAACAGCCTGCGCGCCAGCTGGCGGCCCTTGGCGGTGAGCTGCACGCGCAGCGCACGCCGGTCGGTGGGGTCGGGCAGGCGTTCGGCCAGTGCCTCGCGCTCCAGACCATCGAGCAATCCGGTCACCGTGGCGCGCGTGATGCCGGCCTGCTCGGCCAGGTGATTGGGGGCCAGGCCCTCGCCAGCGGCTTCCAGCAGGAACATGAGCACGAAGCGCCCTTCGGACAGGCCGTGGGGCGCCAGCAGCGCCGCGCAGTCACGGTCGATGCGCGCGGCCAGCGACAGGGTCTGGAAGCACAGCCGGATGCTGTCCGCATCGGCCAGCTGGCGACGCTCGGCTTCGGCCAGCAAGGCCTGGTATTTCTGTTCGAGTTGCATGCGGCAAGCATATAGTATGGCGGCTAACCATGTGCAATCGCCTCGGTGGATGTGTGTGGCCGGGCATGATGGCCGCGCTTCCGGCGCAACCGGCGCAGGCCGATCAGCACGCCCGTGGCGCTCAGCATCAGGCCGCCGAGGCTGAAGGCCAGCAGCAGCACATCCCACAGCGGGCGGCGCTGCAGCAGCGGCAGCCAGTCCCAACTGTGCAGCATTGCGAACAGCCAGCGCTTGACGCGCTGGCTGCGGTCCATCCGGCCCAGGACCTGGCCCGTCTGCGGATCGATGTGCACCCAGCTGGCCGCCGCATCGCCGAAAACCACGCGCAGCAAGGGCAGGGGCTTGTCATGGCCGCCCATCATGGTGTGCTCGGCGCGCTCGTACCAGTACAGGTCGTGCGCGGTCAGCCATTCGCTGCGCAGCACGGGTGCATCGATCAGGCGGGCGGCACGGGCCAGCAACACGTCGCGCTGATGGGCCACGGAGGTCGCACTGGCGCTGTCCAGCACCTGGGGCGCACCGGTCGAAGTCCGGGCCAGCACCTCGGAGCGCCCTGCCGCGCGGATCCAGCGCAGCTCGCGGACCTGGCCGCCCGCGGCATCCAGCAGCGCCTGCGCCGTGGCATCGCCCTGCGAGACGCCCAGCGGGCCTTCCTGCCATGCGGCCATGCGCAGCGGCGGCGTGCCGGTGTCGAACAGGCGCCAGGGGTTCATGGACATGAGTCCGCTGAAGATCCATGCCAGCGTGGTCAGTGCGAACAGCAGGCCGGCGACATGGTGCCAGCGCATGGCACGGCCCGGGTAGGGCGTGCGCCGGCCGCTGCGGTAGGGACGCCTGAAGCGCCAGCGGATCACGCCGACCACGGTTCCCGTGACCGCCACGGCGATGCCGATCAGCGACAGCACGTTCACGAGGTCCGCCCAGTAGGGATCGAAGGCATTGCCGCGGAACATGTACAGCCAGTGCAGCCAGGCGCCCAGGTAGTTCCAGCCGCGCTCGCCGCGCGTGGCGTCGCGCACCACCTCGGCCGTCGTGCCCGAGATGTAGAGCAGCGTGCCTTCGGCATCGTCCAGCTGCACGCGGTGCAGGGGGCGGTGCATGTCCAGGGCGCGGGAGTGGCTGAAGGCATCCTCCTGCACCGACCCCAGGTAGCGAAGCCCCTGGCCGGACCCCGCAAAGGCCGCGGCGCTGGCCAGGGCCTGTGCCTGGCTTGTACCGCGCAGTACCTGGCCACTGAGCGCGTCGATGGCCACGGGCTGGCGCCGGCCCTCGGGCGTGGCCAGATAGCTGGGGCGGCCGGCGCTGCCCGCATGCAGCCGCAAGTCCTTGAGCGGACCCTCGATGCCTGCCGAGCGCAGCGCCTGGGCCGGCGAGAGCAGGGCGGCCGTGCCGTCCAGCGGCGGCAAGTGGCGCAGCCGCTCGGCCTCGGTGAGCTTGGGGTAGCCCACGTACATCATCACCATGCCCGAGACGAACCACAGCGCGAAGAACAGGCATACGGCAATGCCCAGCCAGCGGTGCAGCAGGAACAGCCAGCGTTTGAGGTGAAGGCGCATGGCGAGGCCCCGTTCAGAAGGCGATGCGCAAGGCGATGTCGGCCGTGCGCGGCGCGCCCAGGTAGGCCATGGTGCTGGTCAGGCTGGCGGCGTAGGTGCGATCCGTGGCGTTGCGCAGGCGTGCGACCACGGTCATGCGCGGATCGATCCGGTAGCTCAATCCCAGGTCCAGCAGGGTGTAGGCGGGCCAGGACAGGGTGTTGGCCGCATCGGCATAGATGCCGCCGACCCGGCGCAGCCCGGCGTTGACCTCCAGTGCCGGCGTGATGCGGTAGCTGGTCCAGAGATTGAACACGCTGGATGGCGTGTTCGTGGGCCGCTTGCCGGCCAGTGACACCCCGCCTTGCTGGTAGTTGTCGTAGCGCGCATCCACATGGCTCCAGCTGCCCTGGATGGACCAGCGCGGCGTGGGAGCCAGGCCCATGGACAGCTCCACCCCGCGCGATGACTGCTGGCCCACCAGTACCGTGCGCGTGGCGTCCTGCGGGTCCTGGGTGGACAGGTTGCGGCGCGTGATGTGATAGACCGCCAGCGCCGCCGTTCCCTTGCCTTGCCAGAACGACAGCTTGCTGCCGGCCTCGAACTGGCGGCCCGTGGTCAATTCCGTGTTGTTGATCGCGTCCGAGAACGAGGCGCCCATGAGCATGCCCGACGGGGGATCGGCGGCCGTGGCGAACTGCGCATAGAGATTGGCCTCGGGGGAGGCATCCCAGACCAGTCCGACCCGCCCCGTGGTGGGGCTGTAGCCGCGGCTGTAGCTGGCGGGCAGGGCGGGCGTCACATCACGCCGGTTGGTCAGGTCCACATCGATGCGTTCATGGCGCAGGGCGGTCAGCAGGTGCAGGGCGGGCGTGAGGGCCGTGCGGTTTTCCAGGTAGAGCGCGGTGGTGGTGACCTTGTTGTCGCGGTCGGGTCGGAAGCCTGGCGCCATGCCGGGGATGTCGTGGAAGTTCTCGGTGGCGAAATCGTAGGGGTTGACCATGCTCACCGTGCCCGACAGGCTGTTCGGAAACCGTGTCTGGCGGTTCACGCTCACGTCCAGGCCGAAGGCCCACTCGCTGCGCCGGCCGGCCAGCTCGCCCAGGTAGCTGCCCTCGATGCGGTCGCCCACCATGCGCTGGTCATGGCGCTGCAGCAGCGCGGCCGAGCGGATGACGGCGCTGTTGTCGGGCGTGAAGCGGTAGGTCTCCACATTGCGGTAGTCGCGCAGTGCGTCGTAGGCATAGAAGGTGTTGCTGAGCTTGAGCCGGTCGTTGGCGCGCCATTCGGTGATGGAGCGCAGCCACTGCACGCGCTGGGCATAGAGACCGTCGGCGCTGTTGTAGTTCTGGCCCACGGTGCCTTCATCCACGCGCGCCTGGCCGCGCAGCGGATTGAGCAGCGGCGTGCCCCAGTAGGGGCGGTCCACGCGCTCGTGCTGCGCCTCGTAGGCCAGGGTATGGGTCAGGCCGCCACCGAGGTCGGACAGCAGCGAGGCCGCCAGCTGCGTGGAGCGCGACTGCGTGCCGCCCACCCAGCTGCCTGCATCGCGGTGGTTGAGGTCCAGGCGCAGGTAGTGGGTGCTGCCCTGGGTGTCGGTGGCATCGCCCAGGCGCCGGTTCAACCCCACCGAGGCCTCCTTGAGCCCGTGGCTGCCCAGGCGCAGCTGGCCTTCGGTGAAATGGTCGCGCTGGGCCAGCTTGGTGATGTAGTTCAGCGTGCCGCCCACGCCGCCCGCGCCATAGAGGAAGCTGGAGGCGCCGCCGATGGCCTCGACGCGGTCGTAGATCCAGCTGTCCACGGGCCGCGCCGCGATCGAGTACTGGAGATTGATGCCGTTGAACAGCTGGCTGACCGACCCCGTGCCGAAGCCCCGGTAGCTGATGCCGATGTTGCCGGGCGGGCTGTAGGCCGTCACGCCCGGGATGGAGCGCAGGATCTCCTGCGTATCCTGGGCGCCGCGCGCCTCGATGGCGGCACGGTCCACGATGTGCACCGAAGCCGGCGTCTCGCGCGCCGTCAGGCCCAGGCGGCTGGCGGTGCCCACGGTCTTGTTGAGGGGCAGCAGGCCGTTGGCGTCGGCCGTGGCCTGGTCGGAGACTTCGACGGCGGGCAGTGCCGCCTCGGCCAGGGCCTGCGCGTGCGCGGCTGGCGCCCATGCGGCGCCCAGCGCACAGCACAGTGCCGTGGCCACGGGATGGGGACGAAAAATGGTGGTGGGCAGGCGCAGCAGCGCCGCCATCGCGGGGAAGGGGAAAGAATTCACGAACTGACTCCGGGTCTTGCGCCGCGCATGCGGCGCGGTCCCGCGCCCGTGGGCGCAGGAGGGCCGGGCGCGCGTCAGCAGGCCCGGCGGCGATTCAAGAGGACAGGGGAGTCGGCGAAGGCGGGCCGCGCGCCGGCAGGGGCGCGCGCGTGACGGATGCGATATGCGCTGCCACCAGGGGCAGCAGCGCGTGGGCCAGCGGCTGATGGCGGGGAACATCCATCTGCGGCAGGGCTGGCGGCGGTGCGCCAGCAGTCAGGCACATGGGGCAATCGAGCTGATGGTGGCCCATGCCCGGCGCGGCGCTGTCGCCCAGTGCCACGAGCTTGATGTCGCCGCTGGCCGTGCAGACCAGCTCGAAGCCCTGGGGGTGGACCAGGGGTGATGCCACGGCGACGCCCAGCGTCAGTGCAAACCAGGCCAGGATCAGCCGGGTGAGCGACAACGATGAGCGCAATGCGTGCATGGAAGGCGATTATGGCTTGGCTGCAGGCCGGAGCGCGGCCGTGAACAGGCTGCCGCCCAGTTTGGTGCCGGCCTTGATGCCGCGCTTGGCGAACCAGCCCTGGTTCATCTCCAGCACATAGCGCACGGGCTTGGCCGAGCAGTGGGAGTCTTCGCTCATGGGTTTCATATCGGCCAGGTTGACGATGGTGCCGTCATCGGCCACAAAGGCCGCGGTCAGCGGCAGGATGGTGTTGCGCATCCAGAAGCACTGCACGCCGGGTACCTCGAAGACAAAGAGCATGCCTTCCTGCTGCGGCATCTCCTTGCGGAACATGAGACCGATCTCGCGCTGCTGCGGCGTGACGGCCAGTTGGGTGTCGATGCGGTACATGCCGGCCGTCAGGTCGATGCGGCGCAGGTTCGTCTGGGGCTGACCTTGATCGCCGGCCATTGCCGGAGCGGTGCCCAGCAGTCCGAACAGGGCCGCTGCGGCCAGCAACATGGTGCGCGCACGCCAGCCGCATTGGCGTGAGTCAGAGGTCTGGCTGGAGAAGTTCTTCATAAGCCTTGCATGCCAAAAAAGAGTCGAAAGCCGACAGCCTAAGGCATTGGGGCCGAATGTCGCCTGAAACCCGCATGCCACAAACCACAAAGCCCACAGAAATCCGAATTCTGCGGGCTTTTTGCGCTTGCCGGCAGCGGGTGCGACACCTCAGGGTCCCGCGCCGGTGCCGCCTTCAGTGCTCGTCAGGCAGCAGGCTTGCCAGCTTTCTTGGTGCTGTGCTTGGCGTGGGACTTGGCAGGCTTGTGCATGGACTTGGCATGCTTGGCTGCGGGGGCCGGTGCTGCAGCGGGCGCCGCAGAGGGGGCTGCAGGTGTTGCTGCGGCCGGCATGGCCGCAGGTGCGGTGGCTGCGGCTGGGGCAGCAGGGGTGGCAGGGGTGGCAGGTTTCGCAGGCGCAGCGGCTTGAGCGAATGCGCCAGCGGCGAACGTACCGGCAATCAGAACAGCGAGTAGTTTTTTCGTGTGTGCCAATTTCCTCAAGATGCGGCAATGCCTGGTTTCAGGGTTTGTTCAGCGCAGGCCATCTGCGCCTCACAGTCTTTCAACGGCCTTGCTGTGCCGGCGTTGACAGGCATTTACCGGTGGTTTCTTAGAATTTGTGCGGTGTAGTGGTGTCAGAATTCGGTCATATGCAAAATGCACCAGCAAGGTGCGCCGCCGCACACCATCAAGGACTAGGAGATTTCAGAGCATGAGCGCTTCCCAGCACATCCAGGTACCGTCGCAGGGCGAGAAAATCACCGTCAATGCGGACAAGACGCTGAACGTTCCCGATCAGCCCATCATTCCGTTCATTGAGGGCGATGGTGTCGGTGTTGATGTGACGCCGGTGATGCGCAAGGTGGCAGACGCTGCCGTTGCCAAGGTATATGGCGGGCAGCGCAAGATTGCCTGGATGGAGGTGTATGCGGGTGAGAAGGCCACGCGCATCTACGGCCCCGATGTCTGGCTGCCCGAGGAAACCGTGGCCGCAGTGCGCGACTATGCCGTGTCCATCAAGGGCCCGCTGACCACGCCCGTGGGCGGCGGCATCCGCTCGCTGAACGTGGCACTGCGCCAGGAACTGGATCTTTATGTCTGCCTGCGCCCCGTGCAGTACTTCAAGGGCGTGCCTTCGCCGCTCAAGGAGCCCGAGAAGACAAATATGGTGATCTTCCGCGAGAACTCGGAGGACATCTATGCAGGCATCGAATACGCGGCCGGCAGCGAGAAGGCGAAAAAGCTCATCGACTTCCTGGCCAAGGAGATGGGAGCCAACAAGATCCGCTTTCCCGAAACTTCTGGCATCGGCATCAAGCCCGTCTCGCGCGAGGGTACTGAGCGCCTGGTGCGCAAGGCCATCCAGTACGCCATCGACAACAACAAGCCCAGCGTGACCCTGGTTCACAAGGGCAACATCATGAAGTACACGGAAGGCGCCTTCCGTGACTGGGGCTATGCGCTGGCGCAGCGCGAGTTCGCTGCCGAGCTGATCGACGGCGGCCCCTGGTGCCGCATCAAGCACCCGAAGACGGGCAAGGACATCATCATCAAGGACTCGATCACCGACGCATTCCTGCAGCAGATTCTGATGCGTCCGGCCGAATATTCGGTGGTGGCCACGCTCAACCTCAACGGCGACTACATCTCGGATGCACTGGCCGCGCAGGTGGGCGGCATCGGCATTGCTCCCGGCGCCAATCTGTCGGAGAGCATTGCCTGCTTCGAAGCCACCCACGGCACGGCGCCGCGCTATGCCGGCAAGGATTATGTGAACCCCGGCTCCATGATTCTGTGCGCCGAGATGATGCTGCGCCACATGGGCTGGCGCGAGGCTGCGGATCTGATCGTCGAGTCGCTGGAAAAAGCCATCCAGAGCAAGCATGTGACCTATGACTTCGCCCGTCTGATGGACGGAGCGACCCAGGTGTCCTGCTCGGGCTTCGGGGATGTGGTGATTTCGATGATGGACTGAGCTGCGCTGCCTGCCCGGCAGCCTGCGAGATCTGCCGGTACCGTCACTTCAGCCGCCGCGCCGTCTCCACGGTGCGGTTTTTTTACGCCTCTTACCTGGCGCTTGTAGTCCTGGGGCTGGCGTGCAAAGCCTCGAAAGTATGTCGATGTGTATCGGCTTTAAAGCGTGCAATACACAAATGGCAATTAATTTCAGGTGAGGCTATGGCTCCTTCATCCAATGACGGGCGCTGGTACTGGCTTGCAGTGGCGTTGCTGATGCTGCTGATGGGTCTGTACATGGCCATAGGCGGCGGCATTCTGCTGGGCAAGGGAGGCAGCTGGTACTTCGTGCTGATGGGGCTGGCGCTGCTGGCATCGGCCACACTGCTGCTGGCGCGGCGCAGGGCCGGTGCTCATGTCTATGCGCTGGCCTTTGTACTGACACTGCTATGGGCCTGGTGGGATGCGGGCTGGGAGTTCTGGCCTCTGGTTTCGCGCCTGATGGTGTTTGCCGTGCTGGGTCTGCTGGTGGCTCTGGGCTATGGGCAGCTTGAGGCGGGCAAGCTGGTCATGAACGACTACGGACGCCTTGGCGCCGGGGTGTCTGTGGTGGTGCTGGGCCTGGGCATCGTCGCGACGGCCGTCAGTGCCTTTTCGCCCAAGGGGGTGATTGCTCCCGAGGTCACCGAGGTGCCTTCGGTAGGCTCCATGGAGATCAGGGCCTCGGACTGGACGGACTGGGGGCAGGGCCCCGCAGGACAGCGCTTTGCGGCCGTCGAGCAGATCAGCCGTGACAATGTCGACAAGCTGGCCGTGGCCTGGACGGCGCGCACCGGCGATGTGCCCCAGAGCACGGGCTCGGGCGCCGAAGACCAGAACACGCCGCAGCAGATCGGGGACCGCCTGTATGTCTGCACGGCCTACGGCAAGGTGCTGGCGCTGGATGTGGATACGGGCGAGGAGAAGTGGAAATTCGACCCCGAGGCCAGGTCGCCCAATTGGCAGCGCTGCCGGGGTCTGGGTTACTTCGATGGCAACGAGGCCGCAATCAAGGCCTCTGGCGCACTCGGCAAGCCCGCAGATGTTGCACCAGGCTGCAGGCGTCGTCTGTTTCTGCCCACCATCGATGCGCGCCTGATCGCGCTCGATCCCGATTCGGGCAAGCCATGCACCGACTTCGGCAAGGACGGTGTGCTGGATCTGACCCAGGGCATGGGCGAGGTCAAGCAGGGCTGGTATCAGCAGACTTCGGCGCCGCTGGTGGCCGAGAACCTGGTGATCGTGGGCGGTCGCGTGGCCGACAATTTCTCGTCCGACGAGCCCTCGGGCGTGGTGCGCGCCTTTGATGTGCACAGCGGCAAGCTGGTCTGGGCCTGGGACCCGGGCAATGCAGACATCACCGGACAGCCGCCGCAGGGGCAGACCTATACGCGCAATTCGCCCAATGTCTGGGGCGGCATGTCCTATGACGCCAGACTGGGGCTGGCGTATCTGGGCACGGGCAATGCCACGCCGGACTTCTATGCGGCGCAGCGCACTGCGGAGATGGAGAAGAACAGCTCCGCCATCGTGGCCATGGATATCAGGACCGGCAAGCCGCGCTGGATCTACCAGACCGTGCACCACGATCTGTGGGACTTCGACATTCCTTCCCAGCCTGCTCTGGTCGATGTGACCAATGCCCAGGGCGGGGTGGACCCCGCGCTGCTGCAGGTGACCAAGCAGGGCATGATCTTCATGCTCAACCGCGAGACCGGTGAGCCTCTGGCCGAGGTGCAGGAGCTGCCCGTGCCGCAAGGCCATGTACCCGGCGAGCGCTATGCGCCGACACAGCCCCATTCCACTGGCATGCCCAATATCGGCAACCAGACCCTCAATGAGTCCGATATGTGGGGGGCCACGCCCTTCGACCAGTTGCTGTGCCGGATTGCCTTCAAGGACATGCAGCATCAAGGTGTGTTCACGCCGCCGGGCATGGGGCCGACGCTGCAGTTTCCTGGGTCCTTGGGTGGCATGAACTGGGGCAGCGTTTCCATAGACCCGATCAGCCAGACCATGTTCGTCAACGATATGCGCCTGGGTCTGGCGAACTACATGATTGCGCGCGCCGATATGAAGCCCGGTGCCAGCGGCATCGAGATGGGGGCCGTGCCCCAGGAGGGCACGCCGTTCGGCGCCATGCGCCAGCGCTTTCTGTCGCCGCTGGGCATTCCCTGCCAGAAGCCGCCTTTCGGCACCATGACGGCCGTGGATCTGAAATCCCGGCAGATCAAATGGCAGGTGCCCGTGGGCACGGTGCGCGACACCGGTCCTCTGGGCATTCCCATGTGGCTGCCAATTCCCATCGGCATGCCCACGCTGGGGCCTTCCATGGTCACCAAGTCGGGGCTGGTGTTCTTCGCGGGCACGCAGGACTTCTATCTGCGCGCCTTCGACAGCGCCAACGGCAAGGAGATCTGGCGCTCACGCCTGCCGGTGGGCAGCCAGGGCGGGCCGATGAGCTATGTCTCGCCCAGAACCGGCAGGCAGTATGTGGTGATCACCGCCGGCGGCGCACGCCAGTCGCCCAAGCGCGGTGACTATGTGATCGCCTATGCCCTGCTGCAGTAGCGACAGGGTGCCGGGTCGTGGCAGAAAGATTCTAAAAACATAGCTTCTTGCGCTTGATGGATAAGGAGTTCAGATTGATTAATGTCTGAATTCTTTAAATAAAAAGCGCTGTAAGCTATGAATAAAAGAGTATCTGCCGCGCAGGCCATGCCGCTTAGCGCGGTGGCAGCTCGCAGCCGTCGGGGCCGCAACTGGGGTCGCTACTGGTGTCGGTGTCGCCGGCCTGCTGCTGATTGAGCTCGGCAATCTGCTCGGCCCAGGCGGCCAGCTGCTGCTTCCAGCCGTCGACATCGCCCAGCCATTCGCCGATCTCGATGCGCTGCACGGCGCGTTGGCCAGCCTGCTCGGGGTGGTCGAACTCCAGCGCCAGGGTGGGGAAGCCCTGGCCCTGCACCATGCCAAGCCATTGGCGGCTTTCGGCAATATGCTTTTGCGTGGCTGCGCCGCTTTGCTCGGCGTAGGCCATGTCATAGGCCGCGCTGTCCAGACCGATGCCGGCCGCCAGCTCGCGTAGCACGGCGGGTTCGCTGATGCGGCGGCCCTCCACATAATGGGCTTTCTGCTCGGCAGCCAGCATCTCCAGGCCCTTGCCGGCCAGCGCTTCGGCGGCCAGCAGGGCCGTGGTCGGGGGCTCGGAGTCCAGCGGCGCGCCAATGTCGTTGAGCAGGCCGTTGAGATAGGCATCGCCAAAAGGCTGGCCCGTCATCTCGGCAATGCGCTGGTCGCTGGGCATGACCTTGTCACGCCAGTCCGCGGTGATGGTGCGCGTGTGGGCTCCGGTCAGCATGCCGCCGGCATGCCATTGAACCTCGATGCCGGGCACCTCGCGCGCGGCCTTGACCAGCGGGGCGGCGGCATAGCACCAGCCACACAGAGGATCGAAAATATAGTGCAGCACCAGGGCGGGCAGCTTGGATGTGTTCATATGGGAAGGCCTGCAAGGCCGGTAGATTTGCAAACAAGCTTCAATGTAAGCGCGGTAGCTGCGCTGGCGCCGTAGTGGCCGGGTATGACCTTGGCGCCGGTCTTGGCAAAATGGCTGCATTGTCCTCAGCTTGTTTGCCTGTCCATGCGCCTGAATGTCACGCCGCCGCCCCAGTCCTCGCCAGAGTCCGAACCTTCCCCGCAATCCGTGGCACGGCGCAGCACCATGCTGTTTCTGCTGTTCTGGCTGGTGGTCATGGGCGCAATGTATCTGGCCATGCAGTATTTCCTCAAGCCAGCCCAGGCCAAGGTCATGGCCGATGGCACGGTGCGCATAGAGCGCGGCATGGACGGGCACTTCCGCGTCAAGGGCTATGTGAACGATCAGCCCGTCACCTTTATGGTCGATACCGGGGCCACCTCGGTCAGCGTGACCGATGCGCTGGCCGAGCGTGCCGGCCTGGAGGGCGGCGAGAAGGTACGTTTTCGCACGGCCAACGGCGAACGTGACGGCCGCATCGTCACCGCCGGCGAGGTCCGTATCGCCAGCCTGCGTGTGCGCGATGTGCGCGTGGGCACGGGCTATACGGGTGACGATAGTGACGACGCCTTGCTGGGCCAGAACTTTCTGCGCTACTTCGATGTGCAGATGAGCGGCGACGAAATGCTGCTGCGCCCGCGCAAGTGAGTGCCGTGAAGATGCTGGCCGTGATTTTGCGCACTTGTGCAAGTCATAGTCCGCAGTAGCCCAAAAGCGATTGCAGACTGGATTAAAGTAGGGCGCTTTGCCAACCGGCAAACAGGAATAGTGCACTGTGCGTGGGCCTCACACGGGCCTCTTGCGGTTGCTGCACTTGCCGCTCATGGGTGAAAGACATGTTCCGGGACTGTTGCCATTCAATGGACCGCAGGCGAAAGCTGGCTGCGGCAGACGACACTCAATGGACTGGTTAACCCAACTCTTCAAGGCCCTCAACGATATTGTCTGGGGCGTTCCCATGATCGTGCTGATTCTCGGCACGGGTTTTTATCTGCAGATCCGCCTGGGCTTCATGCCGCTGCGCAATATCGTGCGCGGCTTTCGCATGATCTGGCGCAGTCGCCGTCCCGGCGACAAGGCCGATGGCGACATCACTCCCTATGCCGCGCTGATGACGGCACTGTCCGCCACCGTGGGTACGGGCAATATTGCCGGCGTGGCCACGGCCATTGCCGTGGGTGGCCCGGGCGCGCTGTTCTGGATGTGGATGACGGCGTTGCTGGGCATGGCTACCAAGTATGGCGAGGTGGTGCTGGCGGTGAAGTACCGCGAGAAAAACGACCACGGCCAGTGGGTGGGCGGCCCGATGTACGCCATCAAGAATGGCCTGGGCAGCAAGTGGAAATGGCTGGGTACGCTGTTTGCCATCTTTGGCGGTCTGGCCGGTTTCGGCATCGGCTCCATGGTGCAGTCCAACGGTATTGCATCGGCCATGCACACGGCTTTCGGTCTGGAAAACTGGATCACAGGCCTGGGTCTGGCCGTGCTTACCGGTGCCGTGGTGCTGGGAGGCATCACCCGCATCGGTGCGGTGGCCGAAAAGCTGGTGCCTGCCATGTGCGTGGCCTATGTGATCTGCGTGCTCTATGTGCTGGGCGTGTACTTCGACCGCATTCCGGCTGCGTTTGCACTGATCTTCGAGCAGGCCTTCAACCCCACGGCGGCCACGGGCGGCTTTCTGGGCTCCACGGTGCTGATGGCCATCCGCATGGGCGTGGCGCGCGGCATTTTTTCCAACGAAGCGGGCCTGGGCACGGCCGGCATCGCCCAGGCTGCTGGTGCCACGCGAGACCCTGTGTTTTCGGGGCTGGTAGGCATGATGGGTACTTTCATCGACACCATCATCGTCTGCACCATGACCGGGCTGGCCATCGTGGTCAGCGGCGTCTGGAATTCTGGCGCTACCGGGGCCGTGCTGTCCACCCAGAGCTTCGAGGCCGCCATGCCCGGCGTGGGCAAATACGTGCTGGCCGTTTCGCTGTCGGTGTTTGCCTTCACCACGATTCTGGGCTGGGCCTATTACGGTGAAAAATGCTGGACCTATCTGGTCGGCACCATCTGTGAAAAGCCCTTCCGCATCTTCTGGACCATCAGCGCCTTTGTGGGTGCCGTGGCCACGCTGGACTTTGCCTGGCTGGTCGCCGATACGCTGAATGCGCTGATGGCGATTCCGAATCTGATCTCGCTGCTGTTGCTGTCACCTGTGATCGTGCAGCTCACTCGCGAATACTTTGCGCGCCAGGAAAATCAGGCCTGATCATTTTGAAAGCTTCAGGCGCTTGAAGCATAAGCGCTGGAGCTTGACCTGACCTCACGCAGGGCGCAGTTGTGCAAGCAGCTGCGCCCTGTGCTGTTTTGGGGCTGTGGCTGAAGCAGTCCCGCATATCTGCGAAAATGCCTCCACACAGGGAATGACTGTTGCGGGAAATCTTGCCGCAGCCGTTGTGCGTATCGAGGCTCGATCCACGCCCTTGCTTCGTGGCCTGCCGGGCTTCATCTTGAGATGAGACTGCAGGTTTTTCATGTTGCCGAGCCTCAAGTCGAATCGCCGCATTGTCGCGATTCCCGCTTTGCGCCCGACCACACGCCATTGCCCGGCAGCCATGCAGGCTGTCAGGCGCAGCCATGGATAGTCTGCCGTGTCCCACCGCCAGCCCGTTCGCGTTCCCGAACGTCACCAGTTTGATGCCTTGATCGATGCCCGCTCGCCCGCCGAGTTTGCGCAGGACCATATCCCCGGCTCCATCAACTGTCCGGTACTGAGCAATGCCGAGCGTGCCGAGATCGGCACCATCTACAAGCAGGTCAGCCCGTTTGAGGCCAAGCGACTGGGTGCTGCCTATGTGTCGGCGAATCTGGCACGCCATCTGCGCGAAACCTTTGCCGACAAGCCTGCCAACTGGAAGCCTCTGGTCTATTGCTGGCGCGGCGGCCTGCGTAGCGGCTCCATGGTGACCTGGCTGCGTCTGGTCGGCTGGGATGCACAGCAGCTGGCCGGCGGCTACAAGGCGTTTCGCGGCCATGTGATTGCGCAGCTTGAAAGCCTGGTGCCGCAGCTGCAGATGCGCGTGCTCTGCGGTGCCACCGGCTCGGCCAAGACCCGCGTGCTGCATGCGCTGGCCCAAAGCGGCGAGCAGGTACTGGACCTGGAGGGCTTTGCCAGCCACAAGGGCTCCTTGCTGGGCGGCCTGCCCGGCATCGAGCAGCCCAGCCAGAAACGTTTCGAAACCCTGATTGCCGAGCAGCTGGAAAGCTTCGATCTCTCGCGCCCCGTCTATCTGGAAGGCGAGAGCGCCAAGATCGGCCGTGTCGGCCTGCCGCTGGTACTTGTGCAGCATCTGCACAAGGCTCCGGTCATCGAGGTGCGTGCGACGACCGCCGCACGCCTTTCCTATCTGCTGCGCGACTATGCCTATCTGGGGGACGATCCCGAAGTGCTGGCCACCAAGCTGGGCTGGCTCAAGGAGCTGCAGGGCAAGGAGACTGTGGGCCGCTGGCAGCAATGGGCACGGGAAGGGGAGCTGCCTGCGCTGTTTGAAGAGCTGATGCTGCGCCACTACGACCCGCACTACGAGCGCTCCCAGTCGAATCACTTCGAGCAATGGTCTCGGCGCCAGGTTCTGGAGACAGACCAGCTCTCGGACGAGGCCATCACTGGTCTGGCGCAGCAGATCATTGCGATGCAGGTGCGCTGAGCCAAGCCGCTTGTTCAAACCTGCCAGCTGAAAAGGGCCGGTGCGGTGCGGACTAGTCCAGCTTCATCACCATCAGCACCTCGTCGAAATATTCGCCGTCAACGTACAGGGCCGCGGGCTCCAGTCCATATTCGCGAAAACCTGCCTGCTCATACAAGCGCAGTGCGTTGCCGTTGCCGGCATTGCAGCCCAGCATCAGTTGCCGCAAGTTCAGCGCTCTGCCGTGCTCAGCAGCGGTCTCCAGCAGGCGGCGTGCCAGGCCTTGGCCACGGGCCGTTGAAGCTACATACATGGCAAAGAGATGGCCCTTGTGCGTGGTCTTCTCTCCCTGATCGCGATACATGCCCAGGCTGGCGCAGAGTCTGCCGTCTGCGTCAAAGCCTCCCCACATGGCCTGACCCTGGGCGCCGCTGAAGCGGCTCAGCAATTGCGCATCGCCGAGTGCCTGTTCGGTCGCGGGCGTGGCACCGAAGGCGGCGGGACATTCTGTCAGGGCCTGCAGGCGCAGGTCGCGATAACTGCAAAGGTCGGACTCAGTCAGTTGGCGTATGTCATATTGCATGGGCCGAGTTTAGACATGCTCGGCAAAAATGGGCACCAGCGACAGCAGCAGCAGGCCGGCCATCACGCCGTTGAACATGCGCAGTGCCTGTGGAGTGCGCAGTGCGCGCCCCACGGTGCTGCCGAACAGGGTCCAGACGCTGATGCTGGGATAGTTGACCAGACCCAGAACAAGGGCCGACAGCATCAGATTGACGAAAAAGCCTTCGCGCGGTGTGTAGGTCGCGACCACGCCCACGGCCATGATCCAGGCCTTGGGGTTGACCCACTGGAAAGCGGCGGCCTGCCAGAAGCTGAATGGGCGGCTGCCCGACTGGCCCTGGTCCACGCCGCCGGCACGGGCGATTTTCCATGCCAGCCAGATCAGATAGGCCGCGCCCACATATTTGAGCAGGGTGTAGATGCGGGGCTCGGCCTCGAACAACTTGCCCAGGCCCGCGCCGATCAGCAGCACCATGATGACCACGCCCAGACAGATGCCCAGCATATGCGGCACGCTGCGGCGATAGCCGAAAGTGGCCCCCGAGGCCGTCAGCATCACATTATTGGGGCCAGGCGTGACGGAGCTGACAAAGGCAAACATGGCCAATGGCAGGATGAAGGCTGGGGATTCAGGCAGAAATGGCATGGTGAACCTTGGGGCTGCATAAGCGTTGTGCCTCTATACTAAGATCTGTAGTCAGTACACTATCAGTACACTTTTGCAGGCCAGTTGATGAGCTGGCCTGCTCTAATTGACCTGACACTTTGAGGAAGCACTTCATGCTGGATGCTCATATCGACGGCAGGGCAGCGACCCCGGCAGCCTTGCCTGTGGCCGCTACGGCATCCCTGGGCTGGCAGCCCATGCGCTCCAGTGCGGTGGGACTGGTGGAGCAGTTGGTCGAGCATTTCGGCGGGCTGATCCGCAACCACGGCCTGCGTGTGGGCGTGCGCCTGCCTTCGGTGCGGGCGTTGGCGGAAAGCGCAGGTGTCAGCCGCGACACCGTGGTCCAGGCCTACGACAAGCTGGCTGCCCAGGGCCTGGTGCAATCGCGGCGCGGCAGCGGTTTTTATGTAGCGGCCCAGCGCCGCGTGATGGAGCCTGCCGCCGTTGCTGCCGCCTCGGCGCAGCCGGCGGACTTCGACACCGCTTATCTGCTGCGCGGCATTTTTCGTGATGACAGCGCGGGCACCGGGGGGGCGGGCTGTTTGCCTTCGAGCTGGATGGATCAAGGCCTGATCACGGGCGCCATGCGCGCCATCACCCGTAACAATGCGCGGGCCGAGCAGAGCTTTCTCAGCTATGGCCATCCACAGGGCTTTCTGCCATTGCGCCAGCAGATCGCCTCGAATCTGCAAGCCCAGGAGGTGCCGGCCCATCCCGAGGCCAATCTCATGACGGTGGGCGGGGTGACCCACGGGCTGGATCTGGTCGTGCGCTGCTTTCTCAAGCCCGGCGATACCGTGCTGGTCGAAGATCCGGCCTGGTTCCTGATCTTCGGGCGGCTCAAGTACATGGGTGTGAATGTGGTCGGCGTGCCGCGCCTGCCCGGCGGGCCCGATGTGGCTGCCCTGGCATCGCTGGCCCAGAGCCACAAGCCCAAGCTCTTCATCCTCAACACGGCGGTACACAATCCCACGGGGCTGAGCCTGTCTGCCGGCGTGGCCCACGAGGTGCTGCGCATTGCCGAACGCCATGATTTCCTGCTGGTAGAGGACGACACCTATGCCGAATTCCTGGGCGCCATGCCGCTGAGGCTGGCGGCCATGGACAGATTGCAGCGCGTGATTCTGGTGGGGGGCTATTCCAAGACCTTGTCGGGCGGACTGCGCGTGGGCTATATCGCGGCCAAACCCGAGTATGTGCACCGGCTCACCGACATGAAGCTGCTGGCAGGCCTGACCTCTTCGTTGCCGGCGGAGCAGATCGTGCACCATATTCTGGCCGACGGTTCGTTTCGCAAGCATGTGGACCGGCTGCGCGAGCGCGTGGACCGCGCGCGCGGGCGTTGCCTGCGCAAGCTCGAAGCGCTCGGCTGCCATGCGGAGTACGAACCCGTGGCCGGCACTTTTGCCTGGGTCGATTGCGGCGTGGACACCGAGGTTCTGGCGCGTCAGGCGGCGCTGAGCAATCTGCTGCTGGCGCCGGGCCTGCTGTTTTCGCCGCAGCAGGCAACCAGCAGCAAGCTGCGCGTGCCCGTGGCGATGGCCGACCAGACCGAGCCATGGAAGGTGCTGGAGCAGATCCTCAGGCAGCTGCGCAAATAGCGCCGAAACCGGTGCCTGGACAGGGCGTCGTTCACGATTGATAACAATCGCGCGCCTCTGGCGTGACTGACCCAGCAGCATCTGCTGTTATGTTTGTAGCATGACAGCAGCACGAGCTTTGCCCCATGCCGCCGCAGGCCACTGCACGCGCGATCCCCTGCGCGGTCGCCCGCGCATGGGGCGGTGGCTGCTGTCAGCGCTGGTGCTGTGCGCTTTGGCCGCTTGTTCCAGCGCCCCCACGAATCATGGCGAAGTAAAGGGCGAGGACTTTCACTCGCGCGAGCTGCTGCAGTCCGACAGCAACCGCATGGCAACGCTGGCCATGAAGGAAAATCTGGAGAGCCTGTTTCTCATCATGGACAAGCTCTATCGCCGCAATCCCACCGAATGGAAAAAGACGGCTTCCAGCCGCGAAGCGGCCATGACCTATGTGCGCATTGCCGTTATGGAGCGCCAGCCCTGGCATGAGCTGCAGGACAAACGCGATGTGGCAGCGCTGTCCCTGGCCTTGCAGCCCGAGTTCGCAGGGGACCGGGTCGCGGCCTTCGTCCATGCAGCAGCCGACATGCTGATCACCGCGCATGGCGGGCGCACCAGCTTCACGCTGATCGACGGACTGGATCCGCAGCATGTCTTCAATGCAGCGCGCAATCTGGAAATTGCCAACTGGATTCTCAACTCGCGTAAAGCTCCCGGTGGAAAGCCCTTGCTGCTATCGAATCAGATAGCGGAAGAGGGGCGCAACCTGAGCTTCGAGCGCGAGATGGGAAAGATCATCGGCCGGCTGGATCTGGTGGCGGATTACACCACCGAGCGCTACCGGCGCTCCGTCATCGGCTATGCGCAGGGATTGCTTGCCGGACCGTTCATGCAGTTTTTGCCCGTTCGATAGAAGTTCTTCAGGCCTCACAGAGCACGATGGTGGCAATCGCGGACGAGTCTTCCATGGCACGCACGGCGTGGGGCATATTGGCTGGCAGATGCATGAGTTGCTTGGGGCCCAGTTCATGCACGGTCTGGCCGATGAGAACTTCGAGCCGACCTTCCAGGCATTGCAGGCTGACGCTGCCAGGCACGCGATGCGGCGGCAGCGACTGGCCCGAGCGCAGCACGACGCGAATGACTTCCAGATCTTCCGCCTTGAAGAGCACGCTCGAGTGAGCGGCAGGAAGCCTGGCTCCGTAAGGAGCGACATCCAGAGCTTGGTGGGTGGGCGTGGAGTGGATATGGTCCATGACAGCACCTGAGCGAAAGCGGTAATAACGCATTCTCCCCCGAGTGGGGCCCAAGTTCAATCACCGTTTTGTGACAGCGCTGTAGGGCATCAGGCCTTATCGCCTCGTTTCGTTGCTCATCAGCGCTGTTTGGCGCGTATCGCAGAGGTCCGGGAACGGCTGGCAGCTGTCATGCCAGGTGTCGTAGATTCTCGGCAGGCATGGGGCTGAAGCCCGCTGTCGCGAACTCTGCAGCCCAGCGTTTCAGCAGGATCGAATAAGCGTTCAGGAAGAACTGTCGAGGAGCCTGAATCCGCCAGTTTGCGGGCAGGTAGAAGCAGTCGTCATGGCTGTCTTGCAGTGGGGCTGCAAAGTCGTATTGCAGGCTTTGCAAGGCGGCTTGCAGTGACCGGGTCAGCATCACTTTATGCGCTGTGCTCCATGAAGCCTGCTCACAGCAGGGAAAGAAATAGCGATCGAGCAACTGCAGCAACTGCTGGGGATCATTGGGATCATAGGCTGCGAGTTCCTGACCCAAAGACTCTTCCCGATCATAGATATCGAAGGGCGCCAGCAAAAGAGACGGGTCGGCATGGAACTCGATGTCGCTGCCGGGGTGATTGAGAGGCTCGGCCATGGTCAGAGGAATACAGAAGAAACAAGGCGACAGTCTGCCATTGAGCGGCGCTTCAACGCCGTATCCGCTTCAGCTATTTGCTCAAACTGAATGCCTTGCGCCAGCGCCGGCTCGCGTGAATAGTGGATGGCGTTGCTCGTGCGGCATATGAATTGCTTCCAGGCGTCGGAGCCGCTCTCGCGATCGTCGCCGCTGTCGCCACCTCAAAGGCATAAGGGCTGGTCACGCAGGTACAAATCCGGCTCATTTCGCCGTGCAGAGGGGAAGGCGAGGCGCCGTGCGCAGCGGCTGGGAATGTCTAGCTGGCTTCAATGATTTGCAAATCGAATCATTCATGCGGTTTAAACAATTGGACTTGAATGATTGAACGCTTCAGCATGCAGTGCAGGCACCGGATACAGGTGCCGCAGCCTGAACAAGGAGACAAGCATGAACAAGCGATTCTTAGTGCGAGCCTGTGCGAGCGCAGGCCTGGCAGCCACCATGAGCATGGGCTTTGGCGGGGCGGTGCTGGCTCAGGAGAGCTATCCCGCAGCCCCCATCACGCTGGTGGTGCCGTTTGCCGCGGGCAGCGGCACCGATGCGGTAGCCCGCGTGGTGGCCAACAAGCTGGGCGAGCGACTCAAGCAGCCCGTGGTGGTGGACAACCGGGCCGGGGCCAATGCCCAGATTGCGGCCGCGCATGTGGTCAAGGCCAAGCCGGACGGCTATACGCTGTTCATGACCACCAACACCTCGCATTCGGCCAATCCCTGGCTGGTCAAGGGGCTCAAGTACGACCCAGTCAAGGACTTCACGCCCGTGGCTCGTGTGGGCGAGCTGCCGTTCGCGCTGGTGGTCCATCCCTCGGTGCCGGCCAGGACCGTGGCCGAGCTGATTGCCTATGCCAGGTCGCATCCGGACAAGCTCTCCTACGGCACGCCCAACAGCACCTCGCTGGTGGCTTCGGAAACCTTCAAATACATCACGGGTACGCAGATCACCGGCGTGCCCTACAAGTCCAGCCCGCAGGCGCTGACCGATGTGATGGGCAACCAGATCCAGATGTATGTGGCCGACCTGGGTTCGGCCTGGGGCACGCTCAAGACCGAGCGCGTGCGCACGCTGGGCGTGACGGCGGCCAAGGGATCGCAGCTGCTGCCCAATGTGCCCGCCATCGGCAAGACGCTGCCGGGCTTCGACATCACCTCGTGGAACGGCATCTTCGGCCCGGCCGGCATGCCCAAGGCCATTGCCGAGCGCATCAACAGCGAGCTGCAGCTCATTCTCAAGGACAAGGCCGTGCAGGAGCAACTGGCCCAGGTCGGCTTCGAAGTCTGGCCCACGGCCACGCCCGACGAGTTCGCGCTCTATGTGAAGGAGCAGCTTGCCAAATGGGGGCAGCTGGTCAAGCAGGCCGGTATCGAGGCGCAGTGAGATGACGAGCATGCACAGCAATAGCAGTCAGGCTGCGGGCCACACAGCGAGCCCCTCAGCGGATACATCAGCCGGTCCCTTGGCCGGCGTCAGGATCGTGGACATGACCTCTGTGATCATGGGGCCGTTTGCCACGCAGATTCTGGCCGCCCTGGGCGCCGATGTGATCAAGGTGGAGTCGCCCGAGGGCGACAACATGCGCCATGTAGGACCCATGCGCAACCCTGGCATGGGCCCCATTTTTCTGCAGGCCAACCAGGGCAAGCGCTCGGTGGTGCTCGATCTCAAGCAGGCCGCAGCGCGCCAGGCGCTGCTGCAGCTGCTGGCCGATGCCGATGTCTTCATCAGCAATGTGCGGCCCCAGGCCATGGCCAGACTCGGCCTGGACTGGCAGACGCTGGAGCAAAGCCATCCGCGCCTGATCCATGTGAGTTGCTGCGGCTTCGATCAGGCCGGCCCCTATGCGGCCAGGCCTGCCTACGACGATCTGATCCAGGGGGCGACCGGCGTGCCCTGGCTGGCCCAGCAGTATGGCGGGGGCGAGCCGTCCTATGCGCCCATGACGCTGGGCGACCGGGTCACGGGCCTGCATGCGGTCTATGCGGTCACCGCAGCGTTGTATGCGCGTGAGAAGAGCGGCCAGGGCCAGGCGGTGGTCGTGCCCATGTTCGAGGCCATGACGCAGTTCATCCTCGGCGATCACATGGCCGGGCTGAGCTTCGAGCCGCCGCTGGGCGAGGCCGGCTATGCGCGGCTGCTGACGCGCCATCGCAAGCCCTACCGCACCAGCGACGGCCATCTCTGCGTGCTGATCTACAACGACAAGCACTGGCACAGCTTCTTCAACGCCATAGGCCAGGGCGAACGCATGCGCGAGCCCATGTTTGCCGCCCACGGCCAGCGCGCAGCGAATATCGATGCCGTCTATGCCGAGGTGGCGAGCCTGATGCGCGAGCGCAGCACGGCCGAGTGGCGTGCGCTGCTCGATGCGGCCGACGTGCCGAATATGCCCATGGCCTCGCCCGAGGACCTGCTGGCCGACCCCCACCATGCGGCCACGGGATTCGTGCGCGAGATCGAGCACCCCAGCGAGGGGCGGCTGCGCACCACGGCCAATCCCACGCAGTGGAGCGCAACGCCCCCGGGCCGCGAGGCCAGCGCTGCGCCGCAGCTGGGCCAGCACACGTTGCAGGTGCTGCGCGAAGCGGGTCTTGGCGAGGCGCAGATTGCCGCGCTGCAGGCCAGCGGTGCCTGCATGCAGGCTTCATCATCCAACGACCAAAGAGAGACAGACATATGCCCCGCTATCTGATCCGCGAGCAGGACGTACAGGGCTACAGTCCCGCCAACCACCACGGCACGGTGAACCGGCGCCTCGTCAGCCAGGCCAATGTCGGCGCCCAGCATATGGAAGTGGTGCTCGGAACGCTGGAAAAAGGCGGCGGTGCGCTGCCGCATGCCCACCCGGGCATGGAGCAGGCCTGCTATCTGCTGGACGGCACGGCCGAGGTGGAGGTGCAAAGCCAGGGCCAGACCGAGCGCTTTGCCATGCAGGCGGGCGACACCTGCTTCTTCCCCGAGGACTGCATGCATGTGTTTCGCGTCACCAGCGACCAGCCTGTGCGTCTGCTGGTCATCTACAGCCCGCCCTATGGCGAGAACCCGGCGCGCGTGCGTCGACCTGATTGATAAAAACAATAGCTGATAGCGCCTGTCAGGCGGGCGTTTGAGGCGGATTTCATTGAAATTCAACCGATAGAGAGAAGCTGCCATGGATTTTTTATGGAGCGCCGAGCAGGAACAGATCCGGGATGCCGTGCAGCGGGCCTGCGCGCCTTTCGACGATGACTACTGGCTGAAGAAGGACAGGGACGGCGGCTTTCCGCACGACTTCCACCAGGCCCTGGCCGAAGCCGGCTGGCTGGGCATTGCCATGCCCGAGGAGTTCGGCGGTGCGGGTCTTGGCATCACCGAGGCCGCGCTGATGATGCACACCATCTCGGCCACGGGGGCAGGCCTGTCGGGGGCCTCGGCCGTGCACATGAATATCTTCGGCCTGCACCCGGCCGTGGTCTTCGGCACCGACGAGCAAAGACAGCGCTGGCTGCCGCCGCTGATCGCTGGCCGGGACAAGGCCTGCTTCGGTGTGACCGAGCCCAATGCCGGACTCAACACCCTCAAGCTGCAGACCCGTGCCGTGCGCGACGGCGATGTCTATGTGGTGCACGGGCAGAAGGTCTTCATCTCCACGGCCCAGGTGGCCAACAAGATATTGCTGCTGGCGCGCACCAGGCCCGTGGAAGAGTGCCAGGGCACCGAAGGCCTGTCGCTGTTCTATACCGACCTGGACCGCAGCCGCATCGCCGTGACCGAGATCGAGAAGATGGGCCGCAAATGCGTGGATACCAACCAGCTCTTCATCGACGGCCTGCGCATCCCGGTGCAGGACCGCATCGGCGGGGAGGGCAAGGGCTTTTCGTACATCTTGCACGGCCTCAACCCCGAGCGCATCCTGATCGCGGCCGAAGCCGTGGGCCTGGGCCGTGCGGCCCTGGCGCGCGCCACCCAGTATGCGAACGAACGCGTGGTCTTCGACCGGCCCATAGGCCAGAACCAGGGCGTGCAGCACCCGCTGGCCCAGGCCTGGATGGGCCTGGAGGCCGCACATCTGATGGTGCAGAAGGCCGCCTTCCTCTACGACAAGGGCCTGCCCTGCGGAGCCGAGGCCAATGCCGCCAAGTACCTGGCCGCCGAAGCCTGCGCCAAGGCCTGCGAGACCGCCATCTTCACGCACGGCGGCATGGGCTATGCCAAGGAGTTCCATGTGGAGCGCTATATGCGCGAGTCCTGGATTCCGCGCCTGGCACCCGTGAGCCCGCAGCTCATCATGTGCTTTATCGCCGAGAAGGTGCTGGGCTTGCCCAAGTCGTATTGACAGCCCGAGGGGCAGCGGAGGGAGGGTTAGCAAATGACCCGCTTGACCTTTCGTCGCCAAGGTCAGAGGGCGGATCTCGGCCCGCCAGCCGACCTACTTTCTTCCGCAAGAAAGTAGGCAAAGAGCCGGCCCCCGCTGCCCCCGTCCCGCCGGCTGCGCCTGCGGGCAACCTGCGCCGTCAAGCTCTTGCGGCTGTGCGGCCCAACTCGCTGCGCGTGCTGTGCACGCTTCGCTCAGACACACGGCCGCAGATTTGATGACGATGCAGCTGCACTCTGCGGTGCAGCTGCACGCCGCAAGAGCTTGCCGTCACAGGCGTGGGCACAAGGGGTGAGACCAACAACCGGCTTCGTCCCAATTCTTGCAGGCCGCCCGTACCCACCCGTGTGTCTGCGCCTGCGGCATGCGGTTCGGGATGCGGGCAACGCTGCCGCAGGACAGCGTTGCATCGTGCTCTGGCTTGCCGCCGTCTGTCTGAGCGAAGCGGCTTGCTGCGCAGCGAGTTGGGCGGCACCGCAGTCTGAATGGCGTGACGCAGGTTTGCCCGTAGCGAAGCGCAGGGACGCGGACGGTAGGGCTGTGTTCTTTGCTTACTTTCTTGCACAAGCAAGAAAGTGAGTCGCCCGCCGGGGCGAAATCCCGGCGTGGCCGGCAAGGCCTCTGTCGCTGGCGACAAATCTGATAGCTGTTTTTGATAGCTGCTTGCGCATGCTGTGAAAGGGCTAGAGGCTGATTTGAATTGAATTCTCTGTTGCAGCTACATGACCGCAGGAGTTGGTGAGCGAGGCATATGAGCCACCGAGGCGAATTCCCGGTGTCTTGCTGCATCGAGTATGGTCTTGACCAGACTTTGCGAATCATGATGAAAACCCATTTGCTGCGTTACTTTGTGGTCCTGGCCGAAGAGTTGCACTTCGGCCGCGCCGCCCAGCGCCTGTGCATCACCCAGCCGCCGCTGAGCATGGCGCTCAAGGCGCTGGAGCAGGATCTGGGCACGGTACTCATGGAGCGCGACGCCAAGAGCGTCAGGCTCACGCCTGCCGGTGAAGCCTTTTTGCATGAGGCGCGCAAGGTGCTGGCCCAGCTCCAGCATGCGGCCGAGGTGGTGCGCGGCGTGGCGCAGGGGCTGCAGGGGCGACTGGACATCGGCATCACAGGGTCCATGGTCTACCGGCAGGTGCCTCGTTTCTGTCGGGCCTTTCGCGTCGAGCGCCCGCTGGTCGAGCTATGCCTGCACGAGATGTCCACGCGCGACCAGCTGCAGGCCATTGCCAGCGGGCAGATCGACTGCGGCTTTCTCAACATCGGTACGCCCCAGGACGATATACGCACGCTGTCCATTGGCGAGGAGGCTTTTGTCTGCTGCCTGCCCAGCGACCATGCACTGGCCGAGCGTGGCGAAATCGATCTGCACGAGCTGGCTCTGGACACTTTTGTCATGTTTGCACGCGAGGTGGCTCCGGCAAATTACGACAACGTCATCGCCTGTCTGCAGCAAGCCGGCATCCATCCGCATACCCGCCATGCCGCGCGCCAGTGGCTGACCGTCATGGCACTGGTCTCGGCCGGGCAGGGGGTGGCTCTGGTGCCTGCCTGCATGCAGACCGTGGGCATGAACGGCGTGCGCTTTGCGGCGCTGCGCGGCAGCCGCGTGACCACGCCGGCCGTGCTGGCCTGGCGGCCACAGGGCATGCCGGCCGTGCTCGAGGCCTTTGTGGCCAGCGTGCAGAACCTGGTGCACGCCGCACGGCCAGAACTCCCAGCCGCAGTCCGCTAAGTCCGCAACTTCGGTGCGTCTGTTGCCGCTCGACGAGAAAACCTGCTCCATGAGACCCTGTCAGTCAAAGATGGCAATGCCTGTGGCTCAGCCGAATTGAATGCCTTGCGCCAGTGGCAGCTCGCGCGAGTAGTTGATGGTGTTGGTCGTGCGGCGCATGTATTGCTTCCAGGCGTCGGAGCCGCTCTCGCGGTCGCCGCCAGTCTCCTTTTCGCCGCCAAAGGCTCCGCCGATCTCGGCACCGCTGGGCCCGATGTTGACATTGGCCATGCCGCAGTCCGAGCCGGCCGCGCTCAGAAAGACTTCCACCTCGCGCAGATCGTTGGAGAAGATGCAGGAGGACAGGCCCTGAGGCACATCGTTGTTGAGCGCAATGGCCTGCTCCAGCTCGTCGTAGCCCAGCACATAGAGCAGGGGAGCAAAGGTCTCGTGCCGCACGATACTGGTCTGCGCCGGCATGTCCACGATCGCCGGAGCCACATAGAAGCCCTGCGGAAACTGCTGCTCCAGCTGGCGCTGGCCGCCCGTGAGCAAATGGCCGCCGTCTTTCAGCGCCTGACTCAGCGAGTGCTGCAGCGCCTCGAACGATGCCTCGTTGATCAGGGGGCCGACCAGGGTGTCCGGCTGCAGCGGGTTGCCGATGCGCAGGCTGCGGTAGGCCGGCAGCAGCCTGTCCAGCAGCGGCTGCTTGACATCGCGGTGCACGATCAGGCGGCGCAGCGAGGTGCAGCGCTGGCCGGCCGTGCCCACGGCGCTGAAGACAATGGCACGCACGGCCAGATCCAGATCGGCAGCGGGCGTGACCACCATGGCGTTGTTTCCGCCCAGCTCCAGAATGCGTTTGCCAAAGCGCGCCGCCACCTTGGGGCCCACAGTGCGGCCCATACGGCTCGACCCCGTGGCCGATACCAGTGCAATCCGGGGACTGTCCACCAGGGCCTCGGCGACAGCTGCGCCGCCCAGCACGATCTGCGCCAGACCTGCCGGAGCGCGGTCCCCAAACCGCGCAATGGCCCGCTCCAGTGCCTTGAAGGTGGCCAGGCCCGATAGCGGCGCCTTGTCGGAGGGCTTGAAGATCACCGGGTTGCCGCAGACAAGGGCAATCGCCGCGTTCCACGCAAATACGGCGCTGGGAAAGTTGAAGGCCGTGATGATGGCCACCGGCCCTAGCGGGTGATATTGCTCCATGATGCGATGGCCGGGACGCTCGGAAACAATGGTCTTGCCATGCAACTGGCGCGACAGGCCCAGCGCAAATTCGCAGATGTCCACGCCTTCCTGCACCTCGCCCAGGCCTTCCTGAGCTATCTTGCCGACCTCGCAGGAAATCACATGGCCGATATCGGCCTTGGCGCTGCGCAACTCCTCGCCCCAGAGCCGCACCAGCTCGCCGCGTACCGGAGCAGGAACCAGGCGCCATTGCCTGAACGCCTCGACTGCATGGTCTATGACTTGCGCCACCTGAGCGCCGGGCAGGGCGGTCAGGCTGGCCAGTTCCGTGCCGTCGATGGGCGAGTGCACGCGGATGTCCTTGCCTTCAAGGGCCTGCAGCGCTATGCCGCAGCGGCTCAGCACGGTCTGGAAGTCGGCAGCGGAGATGGCAGTCATGGCATTCCCTCCTGAATGGTTCGAGATACAGGCCTCAGCCTAGCAGGCCTTCGAAGTAGGGGGCCACGCGGGTGCCCGAGAGTGCGGCCAGCGTGCATTGTTCCTGGCGCACAAAGCCTTGCTGCGGCAGTTGGCCCGTGGCGAATAGCTCCACGGCGGCCAGCATGCCGGCCGAGGTTGTCAGCTCTATGGCCGTGCGCTGTCTGCCGCGCAGTGCAGCGCCAAAGATGCGGGCCCCGCGCATCAGCTGCTCCAGCCGGCCCGCGCGCATGCCGCTGGCCATGGCGGCAATCACCACCATGTCTTCACGGCTGTGGGGCACCGCGCCTTCGAGCACCTGGCGCAGCAGATCGCGTCGCTCTATCAGGCGCAGGCCGTGCAGCAGCAAATGCATGGCATCGCGATGGCCGGGGTGGCGTATGGTCTTGTAGTTGAGGTTGCGCACGCGGCCCTGCAGCGTCTCGCACAGCGTGCCCAGACCGCCCGAGGTGTTGAAGGCCTCGAAGTTCTCGCCGTCCAGAATCAGGGCTTCGACCCCCTCCAGCGGCGGCACCAGCATGGGCTGACCGTTGACGATGGTGTTGCAGGGTTTGCAGTACTCGTTGATGACGCCGTCCACGCTCCAGGTGAAGTGGTAGCGCAGCGCATTTGTCGCATGGCGGGTGAGCGCACCCACGCGCAGCTGCAGATCGAACAGCTCGTCGAACTGCTGGGCCAGATGCCCACCCAGCATGCCGATCAGGCCCGGTGCCAGTCCGCATTGCGGCATCAGCACCGAGCGCGCCTGCGCCGCAATGTCCTGTATGGCGCGCATGGCTGCCACATCCTCGGTCAGATCGAAGTAATGCACGCCCTGCCGCGCCGCAGCCCGGGCCACGCGCTCGGCACAGAAGAAGGGCAGGGCATTGATGACCAGCGAGTGCTGCTGCAGCGCGCTGCTCAGTGCTGCATCGTCGTCGATATCCAGCTGCAGGGGGTGGATCTGCGGGTCGCTGCCGGGCGGGGGCTGCTTATCGGCCAGCGTGACGGTGGCTTCATGCAGCTCGGCAGCCATGTCGGCGATCGTTGAGCCGATCTTGCCGGCGCCGAGGATGAGAATGTTCTGTCCAGTCAGCTTCATCATGGAGAACTCCTTGAGAGCAACGCAGCGATCACTTCCTCTGGGGCCATCTTAAACACAGGGCAGCGATTTGCACCACCGTGGCAAGCGTCAGCAGGAGTCGATTTGCGTGGGCAGACAAGGAGTCTTCAGCAGGAGCAGTCCGCTTCGGAAAGAATAGCTGTCAGCGCTTGCGGAGTCAGAGCTGACAGCCTGACAGGCTTCAAGCCCGGAGGCCAGCTGTGATACCCGCTGCAGCAGAGCGGGGTCAGCTGGCCGGCGACCGGATCTGGTGGCTAGTGGCTGTGCAGCACGATGGTGATCAGGGCCGAGGAGTCGAGCTCGGCCTCGACCTCATGCATGGTTTGGGCGGGCAGAAACAGCAACTGCCCCGCGCTCAGTGTCTGGCGGCTTGCGCCCTGGATGACGGCGAGCCGCCCCTCCAGACATTGAATCGTCAGTTCGCCCTGCACCTGATGCGCAGGCAGGCGCTTGCCTGCCATCAACACCAGGCGGATCACTTCCAGGGTGTCGGACTTGAACAGTGCAGCGGTCTTCTGGTTTCCCAGCGAGGTGCCGTAGGGCTGCACTTCGACGGGAACCCCGGGTTGGGCGTGGGGCAGGGCCATGATCTCAGGCCTTTTTCTGCAGCATCTTGATGATGCTGGAAAAGTCTTCGCCGCCGTGGCCGGACAGGCTGTGCGCCGCATAGATGGAGCGCGCCATGCCGCCCAGCGGCGTGCTGGCGCGGTTGGCCGTGGCGTTATCCTGCGCCAGGCCCAGATCCTTGAGCATCAGGTCCGTGCCGAAGCCGCCTGCATAGCCCTTGCTGGCCGGCGCGTTCTCATGCACGCCGGGGAAGGGGTTGTATTTTTCCAGGGCCCAGTTGCCGCCCGAGCTGCGACGCATGATTTCGGACAGCACCTTGGGGTCCAGGCCGTTGGCCACGCCGAGGGCGATTGCTTCGCTGGTGCCCACCATCAGAATGCCCAGCAGCATGTTGTTGCAGATCTTGGCCGTCTGGCCCGCGCCGACACCGCCCGCGTGGAAGATATTGGCCCCCATTTTTTCGAGCAATGGCTGGGCGCGTGCCAGCTGCGCGTCGCTGCCGCCCACCATGAAGGTCAGCGTGCCGGCAATGGCACCGCCGGTGCCGCCCGAAACCGGGGCGTCGATGAAGTCTATGCCCGCTGCCTGAGCCGCCTTGGCCACCTTCTGGCTGGTGGCCGCGGCGATGGTGGAGCTGTCGATGACCAGCGTGCCCTTGGCGATATGCGCGAGCAGACCGGCCGCGCCGTCGCGGCCCAGGAACAGGCTCTCTACATGCTGGCTGGCGGGCAGCATGGTGATGACGGCTTCGGCGCCTTGCACGGCTTCCTGGGCACTGGAGGCCGCCTGTGCCCCGGCGGCCACGACCTTGGCGATGGCCTCCTGGCTCAGGTCGAAGGCTTTGACACTGTGGCCGGCCTTGGCCAGATTGACGGCCATGGGCGCACCCATATTGCCCAGACCGATAAAAGCGATTTGCATGTCTGTCTCCTTGCTGTTATTGAATTGAAAGCGTCTAGCGCTTTATCCATAAGCGATTGATTGGTTTTTCGCTTAATTCTTGAGAATGGCACCCTTGTCAGCGAGCAGGCTGCGCAAGATGCTGCGGTGGCAATGCGCCTCGTCGTCGCAGTAGCAGCCCAGAGAAAAGGCGGAGCTGTGCGACAAGGCTGCGAGCAGGCCCAGGGTGCGATCGGCTGCGGGCTCGGCCAGTTGCTTGCGGAACTGCTTTTCAAACTGCTTCCAGAGCTTGTCGGCCTGTGCCTCCTGGCCGGCCGTGCGCAGCTTGATGGCCTCCAGGGCCTGCTGCATCAGCTCCACCTCGGGCGAGAGTTCGGGATACCAGCAGTCGTAGTAGTTGCGGCTTGCGAACTCGGCCTTGGGCACGCCGCGCGGCGGTCTGCGCACCGTACCTATGCGCAGGCCCTCGTCGGGGGCGCGTTCGCTGCCTAGCTGGACTATGCGTATGGCCATGAGGTCAGTCCTTTGTGCTTATTCGCTGTCGAAAATAGGATGTTTTCTGGGGACGTCTGCATCAGCCGGTTTCGGGGCAGCCCTGGTGCGCTTGCGCCCGCTGCCGGTGCCTTGGCCGGCAGGACTTTCTCCCTCGCCCGGCTTCTTGCTATCGGTCTCGCTGCTGGCCTTGCTGCCGGTCTTGCGTTTTGGCGTGGCCTTTGCCAACGGGTTGAAGGCCAGGGCCTCGCCTATCCAGTACAGCCATTGATCCCGCCGGGCATAGGCCGTGGGGCCGACGAGAAAGTAGCCATCCATCAGTCCGCGTGAGGACAGCGGGCGCACGCCCGGCATCTCCGCAATCTGCGCATGACTGGCGGGGGGCAGGCGCACCAGCAACTCGTCGTTTTCCACGCCCAGGCACATCTTGCCGTCGACCATGAACACATGGCAGCCGAACATGGTCTTCTCTTCCACGGCTGTGCAATCTTGCAGCGCATCGCGCACGGCATCTATGAGCTGCAGGGTTTCAGGGGCGATGGGCTTGGCGGGCATGACGATCCTTGCGTTGCGTGATGGCAGCAGCTTAGCGAATGACCTCCGGAGCATCGCCCTCCAGCATGCGCCTGGCAATGATGACGCGCATGATTTCGTTCGTGCCTTCCAGAATTTGGTGCACGCGGGCATCGCGCATCAGGCGCTCCAGCGGGTACTCGCGGATATAGCCATAGCCGCCATGCAGCTGCAGGGCTTCGTTGCAGACCATGAAGCCGGCATCGGTGGCAAAGCGCTTGGCCATTGCGCAGTAGGTCGATGCATCACGCGCACCGGCATCCAGCTTGGACGCAGCCAGGCGCACCATCTGGCGTGCCGCGACCAGCTCCGTCGCCATGTCGGCCAGCTTGAACTGCAGGGCCTGAAAGCTCGCAATCGCTTTGCCGAACTGCTTGCGCTCTTGCATATAGCTTTGTGCCTGGGTCAGTGCCCCCTGGGCCGCGCCCACCGAGCAGGTGGCGATATTAATGCGCCCGCCGTCCAGGCCCTTCATGGCGATCTTGAAGCCTTCGCCTTCGCGGCCCAGCAGGTTGTGCGCGGGAATGTGCACATTGTCGAAGCTGATGACGCGTGTGGGCTGGCTGTTCCAGCCCATCTTCTCTTCCTTTTTGCCATAGCTCACGCCGGCCGCATCGGCAGGCACGGCAAAGGCCGAGATGCCCGAAGCCCCGGAGCCGGCATCGCCGGTTCTTGCCATCAGCACCAGCACATCGGTGCTGCCCGCGCCGCTGATGAAGGCCTTGCTGCCGTTGACGATGTACTCGTTGCCGACCAGCTCGGCCCGGGTCTTGAGCGAGGCCGCATCCGAACCCGCGCCGGGCTCGGTCAGGCAGTAGCTGGCCAGCTTGCTGCCGCTGGTGAGCTGCTCGCCCCATTCGGCGCGCACGGCGTCGGTGGCCCAGGTGCCCAGCATCCAGGTTGCCATGTTGTGGATGGTGATGAAGGCCGTGGTCGATGGATCGGCGGCCGCCATTTCTTCGAATACCAGCGTTGCATCAAGTCGTGGCAGGCCCAGGCCGCCGATGCTCTCCGGAGCATAGAGGCCGCAGAAGCCCAGCTCGCCGGCCTTGGCAATCGCCTCGCGCGGGAAGATGTGCTCGCGGTCCCACTCGGCCGCATGCGGCGCCAGCTCGGCCTGCGCAAAAGCACGGGCGGTATCGGCAAAAGCGCGTTGATCTTCGCTGAGTTCAAAGTCCATTTCATGTCTCCTTTTTGTTCTATTCGTCTTCTGGCCCCCGACGGCTTTGCAGCTCAGTCCGGCGGCCCCTGGTGCAGCCAGCGCTTGAGCACCGCATCGCGGGCCGTGATTTGCTGCACCAGACAGCCGTGGTAGCGGCTGGGCCAGTCGGGCTGCGCTTCAAAGGCCTTCGTGGCCTGCTTGCACTGGGTGATGCGATGGCGGCTCCATTCGCCTTGCTCCTTGCGCAGAGCGGGGCGCTCATGAGCCGATAGCGCGCGCATCACATCGCCATAGAGAATCTGGTGGTCGGTGTCGGCTTGTTGGAAATCCTTGATGGCACAGGCATTGGTCTGGGCCGTGGTGCCGCCGGGCACGCAGTCGGCACCGGCCTGGGCCAGTGCGTGCTGGCTCAAGCTGGCTGTCATCAAAAGAGCTGCAAGCGATTGGCTGGCAACGGCTGCATGCCATGTGCGCCTGCTTTGGGGAGTGCGGATCGTCATGCCCGCATCATCGCAGCCCATGGTGGGCTGCAGGCGCTGTCGGTGTGGAATTGCCCGATTCATGGCTGTTCGTCGCCTTGCGCGTTCCTGGCCAGCGGATGCCACTGGTTCTTGAAGACCACGACCCGGCTCAGGGCCATGCCGATGCGGCAGGCAGCCATGTCTTCGGCCTCATGGACATAGCCATTGGGCTGGCAGCGCCGATCACGCTCCTGCGTCCACTCTTGCTGCTCGGTCTGCAGAGCCTGGGCGCTGTCCTGCGGCAGCCGGCGCTGCAAAGACAGATAGAGCACCTGCATGCTGCGTTCTATGACCTGGGCCTGGTGCTGCAGGCAGGCAAGCGACAGCGGCTGGCCAGACGGGCAATGCGGTGCCTCCTGATCACCATCCTGGGCTGCAGTTGCAGGCAGGTGGATGAGCAGCAGGCCGCTGACGGCCAGGGCGCAGAGCCGGGCCAGCGGCCGGGCAGAAATGCCGGCTGTGCCGATGGCAGAACGCTGAGATGGGAAACGGGACAATTCTTGAACGTACATGCCTGCCATCATCGGCAAAGCCGCCCAGTGCAGCCCGGGCCTTGCAAGAGGCAGGGCGGCACTGTCGGGTTTCATGGCCGGCTTACTTGAGGCTGATGGTGGTGTTCACACCGTGGCTGGTGGTGCTGTCGTCGAACCAGCGCGCCGTGATGGTCTTGGTCTGGGTGTAGAACATCACCACCTGCTTGCCGTAGGGGCCCAGGTCGCCCAGCTTGGAGGCCCGGCTGCCCGTGAACGAGAATAGCGGCACGGGCACGGGAATGGGCACATTGATGCCGACCTGGCCCACATCGATGTCTTCCTGGAACTTGCGCGCGGCCGCACCCGATTGGGTGAAGATGGCCGTGCCGTTGCCATTGGGGTTGGCGTTGATGAACTCGATGGCCTGATCGATGTCCTCGGCCGCGACCAGGCACAGCACGGGGCCGAAGATTTCCTGCTCGTAGATGCTCATGCCGGGCTTGACGCCGCTGAAGATGGTTGGGCCGACAAAATTGCCCTTGGCATAGGCTGCCACCTCGGGTTTGCGACCGTCCAGCTCCAGCGTGGCGCCGTCGGCCAGACCGCGTTCGATCAGGCCTTCGACACGCGACAGGGCTGCGCAGCTCACCAGGGGGCCGACATCGGTGCCGGGCTCGGTACCTCCATTGACCTTGAGGGTCTTGGACTTGGCCACCAGGTCGGGAATCCAGTTGCGGGCTTCTCCCACCAGAACGGCCACGGAGACCGCCATGCAGCGCTGGCCGGCCGCACCGAAGGCAGCGCCCAGCAGGGCGTTGAGCGACTGCTCCTTGTTGGCGTCGGGCATGACGATGGCGTGATTCTTGGCGCCCATCATGCATTGCACGCGCTTGCCATTGAGGCTGGCGCGGTTGTAGACATGGGTGCCGACCTTGGTCGAGCCCACAAAGCTGATGGCCTTGATATCGGGGTGGTCGCAGATGGCGTTGACCACGTCTTCGCCGCCGTGGATGACGTTGAGCACGCCAGGAGGCACGCCGGCTTCCAGTGCCAGCTCGGCCAGACGCATGGTGACGATGGGGTCCTGCTCGGAAGGCTTGAGGATGAAGGTATTGCCCGTAGCGATCGCCATGGGGAACATCCACAGCGGAATCATGGCCGGGAAGTTGAAGGGCGTGATGCCTGCACACACGCCCAGAGGCTGGTTCAGCGTATAGGTATCGACACCGTTGGCCACATTGTTGGCCAGCTCGCCCAGTTGCAGATTGCCGATGCTGGCCGCGTGCTCCACGACTTCCAGGCCGCGGAAGACATCGCCTTCGGCGTCGGGCAGGGTCTTGCCTTGTTCGGCCGTCAGCAGGGCGGCCAGCTCCTTCATGTTTTCGCGGATCAGCTGCTGCAGCTTCAGAAAGATGCGGGCGCGTGCGCCGATGGGCGTCTTTTTCCAGGTCTTGAACGCCTGCTTGGCATTGGCCACGGCGGCGTTGACCTCGTCGGGCGTGGCGAACGGTACGCGCGCCAGCACTTCCTGCGTCGCGGGGTTGACCACATCGCGCCACTGGGTGGTTTTGGATTCGACCATCTGCCCGTTGATAAGCAGCTTGACCGTGGGCGCCAGAACCTTGGCGGAAGTCGGTGCGTTCATGAGGTGTCTCCGTTGGTGAATTCGTTCCTCATGGTATGTGTGCGGATTTGCTGTAGCAATAGCAAACACTGCACATAGGGTGTGCAAATGTGCACAAGTGGATGCTATGTCTGCCAGCGCTTTGGAGCTTGTCGTGCAGGCATGACTGCAGTACCTGCGGCGGCAAAATGCAAAAGGGCCCACCCGGGCCCTTTTGCCGTTCTCAGGTGCTCTTAGAGCTCGCTGAACATCTCGTCAAAGGCTTCGCTCGCGAAGTCGTTGCGCCAGGCCTTGTCCTTGTCCTTGGGCACCATGCCCAGGGAAAGTACGCCCTCGTAGGTGTAGCTGGCGGGGGCTGAGTATGCAGCTTGCAGCTTCTTGAGTTCGCCCTGCACCTGATCCAGGCTGAGCTTGTTGCGCACCATGCGTTGAATGCCCTCGGCCCAGGTCTCGGGGGTCTTGACCAGCTGGCAGCTGAACTTCACATCGCTATTGAGCACGCCATGCTTGTCGAGCTTGGGCTTGGTGGCCGAGACGGTCTTGCACTGCGATTGCTGACGCGCCTGTTGCACCGTGCTCATCAGGCTTTCCACGGGCGCACGCAGGGCGCTGCGCTGTGCCTCGGGGAACAGGGGCAGGGCCACGTCGGTGACTTCACGTGGGAAGTCCTTGTCGGCTTGCTTGAGTTCGGCGGCGTTGGCGTAGTCCGCGCTGCGGCCCGAGCGCAGGCGGTCCGGGCGCAGATAGTCATTGAGCTGGCTGATGGCCTGCTCGTCGTGATTGACCAGGGTGCGGATGTACAGCTCGGCAGCAGCAATAGGCGAAGGCGGCTCGGCTGCCTGCGAAGCTGCGGCCAGGGGCAGCAGCAAAAAAGCGATGGCAGTCTTGATGGAATTGTTCATATTTTTATAACGATTTGAAGGGGCTGAATCACGTGGGGTCACGTGAAAACAGCATGGAGCCCTGGCAGACAGACGGCGCTGCGGCTTGGGCGGGAAGTTGCCGAACAGCCCTGACGCTTATCAACGGGGGCTCATGGCATGCGGGCGTTCTAGAGGTGGGATGGAAATCCGGAGAAACGCCTCGCAACAAGTGTAACCCCGGGTCGAGGTCGTTTTTGCACGCCTTGGGAGCTCTGCTGTCTTTGTGCAGCTCCTCTTGATCCGGAGCACAGAGAGGCATTGCATCAATGAAGAAAGCCCCGTGCAGCCAGTGCTGACGGGGCTTTGCCGGCTGCGGGCGTATGCCTTTGCCGTGATTTATTTGATGGCCGAAGGCGGCTCTCAATCCAGGCTGATCTGGGCTTTCTCAATCAGCAGCTTGTATTGCTCGGACTTCTTCTTGGCAAATTGCTGCATCTCGGGCACGGTGAAGCTCATGGGCTGGAAGGCGAAGGTGGAGAACTTCTCTTTGACCTGCGGGTCCTGCAGCACGGCCACCACATCGCTGCGGATCTTGTCGCGCACGGCGGCATCCACGCCCTTGGGGCTGAGCAGGGAGACAAAGGAGTTCACATCCAGCTCGGCAGGGCCACCGGCTTCGGCGACCGTGGGCACGTCCGGCATTTGCGCAATGCGCTTGGGGGCGGCCACGGCCAGATAGCGAATCTTGCCGCTTTTGTAGATGCCCTGGCTGGAGGGCAGGCTGGCAAAGCTCCAGCTCGGGTCGCCGTTGGCCACCGAGGTGAACAGCTGGCTGACCTCGCGGTAAGGCACATGGGTCATCTTGCTGCCCGTCAGATAGTCCAGCCATTCGCCGCCCAGATGGCCGGGGCTGCCCACGCCCCAGGAGCCGTAGCTGATCTTGCCGGGCTCGGCCTTGGCGGACTTGATCAGATCGCCCATGTTCTTCCATGGCGAATTCGTGGGCACGGCCACAAAGAACGGAGTCAGGAACAGCGGGGCCACGGGGTCGAAGTGGCTCAGCGTGTTGAAGTTCTTGTTCTTGTAGAGATAGGGCAGGGCAGAGATATGCTCGCTGTCCAGTTGCAGCAGGGTATAGCCGTCGGGCTTGGCACGGCGCGCGTACTCGATGGCGACAAAGCCGCCGCCACCGGGGCGGTTGTCCACGGTCACGCCCTGTTTCCAGCGCTGGGCCAGCTTTTCGCCAACGATGCGCAGCACGGCATCAGGACCGCTGCCCACGGCAAAGGCCGTGACCACGGTCACGGGGCGATTGGGATAGCTGGATGCATCGCCCTGGGCCAGTGAATGGCCGGCTGAGGCCAGCAGAGCTGCAGCAATGGCGATAGATTTAATAGCTGATTGCGCAGATTCCGATTGGGCTCGGTGTTGATTTTGCTCGTATTTCACAGTTTGTCTCCGGTGGGTGTTTTTAGGGACTGCAAAGCGTTGCTGGGCAGCCGCGTCTGAGGCGGCTGCAGTGGCGGGTCTATTGCGGGGCGTCAGGCTGGGCCAGAGGCGCTGCCTGGGCAAAGGCGGGCAGGGCGCTGCAAGCCGCATCGACGGCACAGATCAGCGGCCAGCGGGCCAGATCCACGCCAAAGCGGCGTGCGCTCTCGACCTGTGGAATCAGATAGACATCGGCCAGGCTCGGTGCTGCGCCAAAGCAAAAGCTGCCGCGTGTGCCGTCCCGGGCCAGCAAGGCTTCGATGGCGTCAAAGCCGGCCGTGATCCAGGTGGCGCACCAGGCGTTGATGGCGGCCTCGTCGGCACCGAACTGCTGGCGCAGGGTCTGCAGGATGCGGCGGTTGTTGATGGGGTGCACATCACAGCCAACGATGGCCGCCATGGCGCGCACATGGGCGCGTGCCTCGGGGTCGGCAGGCAGCAGTGCAGGCGTGGGGTAGCGCTCTTCCAGCCATTCGATGATGGCGGGCGACTGGATCAGCGTTTCGCCGCTGTCCAGCGTCAGCGCGGGCACCAGGCCTTGCGGGTTGATGCGCTTGAACGGCGCTTCGGCCTGCTCGTCCACGCGCAGATCGACAGGGAGGTAGTCGGGTGTGAGGCCCTTGAGATTGAGAGCAATGCGCAGGCGGTGCGAGGTGCCGCTGCGAAAAAAACTGTAGAGCTTCATGGTCTGCGCGCCTTACTCGGGCTGGCCCACGCTCAGGGTAATCTCGCCCACGCCTTCCACGCGGCCGGTGATCCGGTCGCCCGGCAGCACGGCGCCCACGCCCTCGGGCGTGCCCGTGTAGATCAGATCGCCGGCTTGCAGGTGATAGAACAGGGACAGGTCGGCAATGATTTCGCGGATATTCCAGATCAGCTTGTTCACATCGGACTGCTGCTTGACCTGACCGTTGACGCTCAGCTCGATGAGGCCGGACTCGATCACCTTGCCGGGCATGGGTACGATTTCGCTGGCGACGGAGGACTGCTCCACATCCTTGCCCAGATCCCAGGGGCGGCCCTTGTCGCGTGCCACCAGCTGCAGATCGCGGCGTGTCATATCAAGGCCGCAGGCATAACCGTAGATATGTTCATGGGCTTGGTCGGCAGGAATGCGAAAGCCCGGTTTGCCGATGGCCACGACCAGCTCCATCTCGAAGTGGTAGTTGCTGGTCTCGGGTGGATAGGCCACGGTGGCGCCCGATTCGGTCAAGGTTTGCGGGGCCTTGGTGAAGTAGAAGGGGCGCTCTGTGCTTTTGTCCACGGGTCGGCCCATCTCCACCGCATGGGCGTGGTAGTTGCGGCCCACAAAGAACAGGCGGTTGACGGGCAGGCGCTGCTCGCTGCCGCGCACGGGCAGGGACTGCACGGGGGACGGAGCCCAGAGATAGTTGTCGTTGTAGTTGGCTTGGGTCATATGTGATTCCTGATGGGTATCGGTGACTAGGTGCTTGAAAAAGAGGCGTTCCATGTGTGAGACAGCCGGCAAGGGCCTGGGCGGCCCCGCCGCCCTGCAGCAAAGGCTGTCTCCCCCTTGAGGGGGAAGACGCGAAGCGGCTCAGGGCGTATCCGCCCTGTACGCGTGGACGGCCTCGAAAATCGGCGTATCGGCAAAACGGAACAGATCCAGCTGCGGTTGGTCGGCATCGCATTGCGCGCTGAACAGCTGCCAGGAGGGCACGACAAACATGTCGCCGCGCCGCACCTGCCATTGGCGCTCGCCCACGGTCACCGTTCCCTGCCCGTCAAAGACCTGGAAGACGGCAGAACCCACTTCGCGCTTGACCCGGGTGCTGGCGCCGCAAGCCACGCGGTGCATTTCGCAGCGAATGGTGGGCAGCACGTCGCGGCCATTGCTGGGGTTGGTGTAGCGCACGGCGGCATGGCCGGGGCTGACCGTGGCGGCATGGCCTTCGGCTTCGAGCGCCAGTTGCTCGCTCAGCGCGCGGTCGGTATCCACCCAGCGGTAGGCCAGCAAAGGCGTGGTCGGGCTGTCCTGCAGATGAGCCACAGGGCGCAGCCCAGGGTGGCCCCAGAGGCGCTCGGAGCGCGAGAACTCGGGCGTGGCACGCTCCTGCGGGTCCAGATGCAGGCGGCCATGCTCGAAGAACTGAGATTCGGTGTAGTAGGCAAACGGAATATCCAGCCCGTCTATCCAGGCCATGGGCTGGCTAGCCGCATTGTGGTGGGCGTGCCAGTTCCAGCCGCCCTGGGGCAGAAAGTCGCCGCGCGACATGCGGATCGAGTCGCCGTTGACCACGGTCCACACGCCTTCGCCTTCGACCACAAAGCGGAAGGCATGCTGGGTGTGACGGTGCTCGGGCGCATCTTCGCCGGGCATCAGGTACTGGATGGCAGCCCACAGCGTGGGCGTGGCAAACGGGCGGCCGCCCAGCGCCGGATTGGCCAGGGCAATCGCGCGGCGCTCGCCGCCCCGGCCCACGGGGACGATGCGGCCGGCTTCATCCGCCAGCTTGAGCAGATTCTCCCAACGCCACAGATGAGCGGCGGCCTGGCTTTTGGGGTGGGCAGGCATCAGGCCGCCAATCTCCGTCCACAGCGGCACCAGCATTTCCTGCTCGAAACCTCGGTACAGCTGCTCAAGAGCAGCTGTGGGCTCGGGTTGGCCGGGGGCTTCAAGGGCCGTGAGCTTTACCGGTGAGGGCTGGGCTTGCACAAGGCTCATGGTTTGTCTCTTTCTTTGGTATCTGCTTGGCAGTGCGTTGCTGCCTTGTCTGTCGGCTTACGGCCTGAGATGGGGGCAAAGATAGGCTATGAATTAAATCAACAGCACACTGATGATTAGCATAATGTTGATCTGCATCAGCGATGATTGGGTTAAACCCGGTAGCAGGCCTGGCTCGAATCGGGGCGGCAGTCGTGCGAATATCGGGGTCTTTCAGTCATGGCCCTTCAACTGCCGCACGGCAGGGCGGGCTCGGCTTCGGCCACCCAAGACATGCAATACCAACCCGCAGAACTAGAAAACTATCCCGGCTATCACATCCGCAGGCTGCAGCAGATAGCCGTAGCCGTGTTCATGGAAGAAACCGAGGAATTCGGCGTGACGCCTGTGCAGTACGCGGCCCTGTCGGCCGTGCTGCGTCAGCCGGGCATCGACCAGCGCACGCTGGCACGCAATATCGGCTTCGACACCTCCACCATAGGCAGCGTGATCGACCGCCTGGAAGCACGCGGCCTGATGGCGCGCAACGCCAGCCCTGCCGATCGGCGTGTGCGTTTGCTGAGCCTGACCGACGAGGGGCGCGGCCTGCTGGTGGAAGCCGAGCCTTCGGTGCTGCGAGCCCAGCGCCGCATGCTGGAGCCTCTTCCTGACGACAAACGGGCACAGTTCATGGAAATGCTGTCGCTGCTGATCCACGAGAACGACGAGTTCGCGCGCGCCCCGAGCGCGGTGGCCCAGCGCAGTGCCGAGCGCAAGCGCAGTGCTGCCGTCAAGGCGGTCAAGGGCCTCACGGGCAAGGCGCAGGACAGCGTGAACGACTGAACCACGAACCGAGATCGCAAGGAAAGACATTGGACTGGGACCATCTGCGTTTTTTTGGCGAACTGGCTCGCAGCGGCAGCATGGCGGCGGCTGCGCGGCGCATGGGGGTCGAGCACACCACGGTGTCGCGGCGCATTCAGGCGCTAGAAAAGCAGCTCGGTGCCGTGCTGTTTGCGCGCGAAGGCGGCCAGTGGCGGCTGACCGAGGCCGGGCGGCAGCTGCAGGAAGTGACCAACACCATGCAAAGCGCGGTGGACGGGCTGGAGCGGGGTCCCCTGGCGCATGCAGCGACCGCGGAAGGGCTGGCCGGGCTGGTGCGGGTGGGTGCCACCGAAGGCTTTGGTACGCAGATGCTGGCCTCCGAGCTCGCCAGGCTCACGCTGCGCTATCCGCTGCTCAGTGTTGACCTGCTGGCGCTGCCGCGCATGCTGCATCTGTCCAGCCGCGAGGCCGATATCGTCATCTCGCTGGAGCGGCCCAAGCGCGGCTCGGTCGTGGTCACCAAGCTGACCGACTACCGGCTCTATCTTTACGGCCAGCGTGAATATCTGGCGCGCAAGCCCTTGGTGGCCAGGACCGAGGATCTGCGCCATCACAGCTTTGTGCACTATGTGGACGATCTGCTGTTCACGCGCGAGCTGCAATTGCTGGATACCTTGCACCGGCCCGAGCGTTTTGCGCTGCGCAGCACCAGCATCACCGCTCAATACGAAGCCGTGCGTGCCGGTGCCGGTCTGGCCGTGCTGCCAGCATTTGTGGCCGACAAGGATCCAATACTGAGCCGCGTGCTGCCCGAGCAGGCTTGTTTCACACGCACCTTCTGGATGAGCATGCCCGTGGAGTCGCGCCAGATTCCGCGCATAGCCACGACCTGGAGCTTTCTGCGCGATGCCGTGCAAGGCATGCAGAAGCTGCTATTGCCGGATGCATGATTTTTGATGGCGTCTTGCCCTTGATGGGGCGGTCTGTCTTCTGATTTGACCATGCATCCATGCGCTGCATGGAGGCTGGTCTGCGCTGCCAGACCAGTTGGGAGTCAGTCATGAGAAGCCGAAGCCCTGAGCGCCGATGGATGCCGCCGCCATCGCCTTGATAACAGCGCGGATTGCACGCATATACTGATCCGACCGGATGACTCTGAGCCTGCGGCAAGGCCCGGCCTATATCTGCCTCTGTCGCGCGCAGCGCTATGACCAGAGCGTATGGCTGCCAGTCTCCTTGCGCTGATTTTTAAGAAAGCAAAGCATGATCGTCACAACCACTCCCTCCATCGAAGGCAAACGCATCACCCGTTATTGCGGCGTGGTGGCGGGCGAGGCCATTCTGGGCGCCAATGTGTTCAAGGACTTCTTTGCCGGAATTCGCGACATCGTGGGCGGGCGTTCTGGAACCTACGAACGCGAGCTGCAAAGAGCGCGTGAAATTGCCCTCAAGGAACTGGAGCAACGCGCCGCCGAGGCGGGTGCCAATGCGGTGGTCGGCGTGGACCTTGATTTCGAGGTGCTGGGCCAGGGCAATGGCATGCTCATGGTCTCGGCCAGCGGCACGGCTGTCGTGGTGGAATAGGCCGCCAGCGACTGAGCTGGCTTGACGCCAGGAAGGCTGCAAACCTATTCCATGTGCAATTGCACATTTTTGGACTACTTCGAAATTTATAGCGAAAAGTCGTTGTAGAATTCGTTCCATCGTAGGGGAGTCGCCAAGCTGGTTAAGGCACTGGATTTTGATTCCAGCATGCGAAGGTTCGAATCCTTCCTCCCCTGCCAAAATCCAAAACCCTGCTCATTGCAATGAGCAGGGTTTTTTGTTTGTGAGCTTGGGGTGCATGCAAGCGAGCCCAAAGCTTTCAGTCATGCGCGATTGGGGCACTCAGGGTGCGTTATCGCGCATTCAGCCTTGCTGAGCAGCACAAGGCGCAGTTGTCGGTGATTGGAGGCTGCTTGCAGTCTGGTGGCTCAGGCTTTGCCGAAAGCGACGCACCAGGCCAAGGGATAACCTAGGGTAAGCACTTACCTTTTGCAGATATTTGCAGCAAACCAGCCAAACTTACCGAGTGTTTTCGCCGTATCGTCGGTGGCATCGATAAGTGCGGGAAAACAACCATTAGACTCTTCGCTCTTTTGTGTCGCTGTTACTCGGTGAGCGCACTTGGGTTCTCGTGAACGAGCTTGACCGCTCGCCCGCAACAGAGGCCTGGTTTCGGCCGGGGCCACTCTGACGTACCGCAGTGCGCCCTTGCCATGGTCACAAGCGCAGGCAAGTGCAGATATGTTGATACATCTTGCCTGATTGAAACAAATGTATACATATTTGCCATCTGAAAAGACAAGCTCCCTACCAGGCTGGGTTAGCTGACACAATGATTGGCTGTTAGGTGTCGCTGAGGTTCGCTCCACGCGTTTGGCTGAGGGCGAACAGCAACAGAAGTCGCTCGGCGCAAGGCATGGCTGCAGGTGGTGGCAGAGAGTTCTTGGGGTTTGTGTTTAACGCAGCGTTTGCGTAAGTGCACGGCAAGATTTGGATAGACAAGGTATGGAATATCGACTGGATGAAACGGACCGCCAGCTGCTGCGCCTGCTGCAGACCAACGCGCGTGCCTCGACCGCGCATTTGGCTCGGCAGATGAATCTGGCTCGGACCACGGTGGTCGCTCGCATCGCCAAGCTGGAGCAGGAGGGCGTGATCGCCGGCTATGGCGTTCGCCTTGGCTCGCGCATGGAGCAGTCTGCCGTGCGCGCCTATTGCGGTATCCGTGTTCAGCCCAAGACGGCAACTTCGGTGATGCAGGCGCTCAACCGCTTCACCGAGGTGGAAGAGGTGTCGGCCGTTAGCGGACAGTACGACTACATGGTGTTTGTGCGCTGCGAGAGCAATGAAAAACTGGACGCGCTGCTTGACCGTATCGGCCTGATCGACGGCATCCAGCAGACCTATACCTCGGTGGTGCTGAGCCGCAAGATCGACCGCCGCACCACGGCCGAGGTCGTGGGAGAGGCTTAGAAGCCCAGAGTCATAATCTGACGCTCATATGCAAAACGCCCGGCTCAAACCGGGCGTTTTGCATTCTGTGGTGGAAGGAGAGCAGAGTCGCGCTCCTTCTCGACTACCTGGCGCGCTCAGTCCACAAAGACCTTGGGCGCGCCTGCCTCCATGCGGCCAATCACTGCAGCATCGCCAAAGCCGCTGTCGCCAAAGACCTTGAGCACCTGCTGGACAGCATCCGCCGCACAGGAAACAAGCAGGCCGCCAGAGGTCTGAGGGTCGGTCAGCAGTGCTTTCTGGGCGTCTGTCACGGTCGATGCCAACTGGATGTGCTCACCATAGGATGCCCAGTTGCGCCCCGATGCGCCCGTGAAAATGCCTTGCTCTGCAAGTGCCTGAACACCGGGCAGTACGGGTAGCTTGGCGCTTTCAATGCGTGCGCTGAGCTGGGCGCCACGGGCCAGTTCCAGGCCATGACCCAGCAGGCCAAAACCGGTCACGTCGGTCAGAGCGTGCACGCCTTCGAGTTTGGCAAGCTCGGCGCCGGGGCGGTTGAGCTTGGTGGTTGCATCCACCATGGCGCGGTAGCCTGCATCGTCCAGCAGATTCTTCTTGAGCGCCGCCGAGAGAATGCCCACGCCCAGGGGCTTGCCCAGAATCAGCACGTCACCGTCCTTGGCATCGGCATTGCGCTTCATCTGCTTGGGATTGACGATGCCGATGCCGACCAGGCCGTAGATGGGCTCCACCGAATCAATCGAGTGGCCGCCCGCCAGAGGAATGCCGGCATCGCGGCAGACCGACTCGCCGCCTTCCAGAATCTTGGCAATCACATCGTGCGGCAGCACATTGATGGGCATGCCCACAATGGCCAGCGCCATCAGCGGCGTGCCGCCCATGGCGTAGATATCGGACAGCGCGTTGGTGGCGGCAATGCGGCCAAAGTCATACGGGTCGTCGACGATGGGCATGAAAAAGTCCGTCGTCGCCACGATGGCCTGCTCGTCATTGATCTTGTAGACGGCCGCGTCGTCTGCGGTCTCTGTGCCTACCAGCAGGTCGGGGAAAAACTGCTTGGGCAGATTGCTTTTGGCCAGCAACTCCGACAGCACGCCGGGCGCAATCTTGCAGCCGCAGCCGCCACCGTGGGAGAGAGAAGTCAGGCGCGGGGTCGCAGGGGAGGCTGTTTCTTGAGTGGTGTTCATGTCAATCCAGACGGCAAGCAGCACTGTTGTTGCTGCGGTAGTGATAGAGATGCTTGTGCTCTGCCGGAAGTTCATCCCGAATGCACAGTAGGCGCTCATTATTGACTGTCTCGGGTGTTGGTCTGCAGTCTATTGTCGATTCTCTGGGGGATGTGCTTGGAGAGGCATCAAGATGGCTCCGCTGTGTACCAGGCGTTGTGGAATATTATTTTTGAATATTCAATAACTAAAGTTTTTAATGGCCAGATTCCAGGGATTTAGGCTTTGTAATTTTTTACTGATATTTCTCAAAATAGGTGCGAGAGATGAATAGCATATTTATTCGCTAACGTACCCCGCAGATTGAGAAAATTTTACTGGATTACTTTTAGCATTGAAATAATTAAATAGTTAAAATAAATTGACTCTATCAAGTCAATAGAATATTTGTAATGTAATTGAATGTGAAACGGGTGTGATGGCTGTCTGTAATAAGGTTTTGCTTATGTTTTCATTTATAATTTTCCGATTGGATTTCAGTGCGTCTTGAGTCCAAAAGAACGAGGATTTATTTTGGACTCAGCCCCGTCGTCTGGTGAAATCACAGCACCACGTAGTTCACTTTCCGTCACTTTTGCGGTATGGAACGCACTTTTCCTGCGCGAGGCCGTTGCGCGGCTGAGCGCAACGCGCGGAGCCTGGGTGCTTATCGTGCTGGAGCCAGTGTTGCATGCATGCCTCATGCTGCTTTTGTATACGGTTCTGCGTGCACGTTCCGTGGCTGGCGCAGATGTGGCTGTCTGGCTGGTACTGGGGCTCACTGGCTACTTCACGGTACAGAATGTATTTCTGCGTTCTATGGGAGCAGTTGATGCCAACAAGGCCTTGTTTGCCTATCGTCAGGTTCGTCCCATTGATACCGTGATTGTTCGAGCATGCCTTGAAGCGTTACTAGGTCTCTTGATATTGATTGTGCTTCTAGGTATTTTGGCTTTCCTAGGGCGCTCTGCTGTTCCTGATTCACCTATGGAGGCAATGCTTGCCTATATTGGGCTGATGCTTTGTGCTTTAGGAGTGGGGCTTATTTTGTCGGTTCTCAGCGATCTTGTCCCCGAGGCGGGCAATTTGATGATGTTCTTGCTGAGGCCTTTGTATTTCTTGACGGGCGCAATATTTCCATTGTCAGCAATTCCGATTAAATATAGAGAATGGGCTTTTTATAATCCATTTGCACATGGACTCGAATTGCTGAGAGCTGGATTTTTTCCTGTCTATCACGCTGCCCCGGAAGCAAACTTCAAGTATCTTTTCTGGTTTGCGGTGGTTTCCATTTTCCTCGGCCTGGCCTTGCAGGTTCGGTTTGCTCGGAGTTTGAGGGCCCAATGATTATTGTCAATGATGTGCATAAACGCTACCAGACACCTCATGGGGCAGGGCGCTGGATTCTCAAAGGGGTCAATATTTGCATACCCTCCAAAGTCAGTGTTGGGTTGGTTGGTCGCAATGGTGCAGGTAAATCTACTTTGCTCAACTTGATTGGTGGGGTCGATACACCAACACGTGGAACGGTAGAGAGGCGTAGTCGAGTATCCTGGCCCATGGGCTATGGCGGCGGCCTACAAGGCTCCTTGACAGGCCGCCAGAATGCCAAGTTTGTTTCGCGCTTACATGGGTTTGACTCATTAAGTGCTATGACTGAAAAAATAGCCTATATACAAGATTTTGCCGAGTTGGGCTCATCCTTCGATGAGCCCGTTCGCACTTATTCATCTGGTATGAAATCACGCCTGCAGTTCGGTATGTCGTTGGCTTTTGATTTTGATGTTTATATATCGGATGAGGCCACGTCTGCTGGCGATGCTTCATTCAAGAAGAAAGCCTCCGATGCATTTCAGCGTATTGCAGATCGTTCGGGATTAATTATGGTTTCGCACAGTGATGGGACATTACGCCAATTTTGTCAGGCAGGAATATGGTTGGACGAAGGTCAAGCACATTGGTTTGATGATATTGAAGATGCCCTGAAAAGTTATAAAGATAGTATTTCGAAATGACTGAGTTATTGAAAAAAGAACGTTTTATGGGAATGCTTCGAGTCATCTGGCGTATGAAGGCCTTGGCTGTTGCACTATGCGCATCTTTATTGGCGGCATTTTACTGGGGGGTAATTGCTTCCGATCGCTATGTTTCAGAAGCCCATGTATTGATCCAGCGTACCGATATGGCTGCATCACAGGCCTTGGATTTCGGGTCGCTGCTGGCTGGTGGCGATGGAATCTCGCGTGCAGACCAGATGTTGTTGCGCGACAGATTGCTGTCTGTCGATATGTTGCTGCAGTTGGATAAAGACCTGAATCTACGCGAGCACTACAGCAGCCACGATCACGACATTCTTTCTCGCATGTTCTTCCATGATGCATCGCTGGAGTTCTTTCACAAGCATTTTTTGTCACGCATCAGCGTGGAATATGACGAGTATGGAGGTGTGCTGGTCATCCAGGCCCAGGCCTACGATGCAGAAATGGCCCAGAAGATCACCAAGGCACTGGTCCATGAGGGCGAGCGCTATATGAATTCGTTGGGCCACCAACTGGCTCAAGAGCAGGTGAATTTTCTCGAAAAACAGGTCAAAGTGCGTGGTGAGCATGCGCTGGACGCGCGTCAGCGCGTGCTGTCCTTCCAGAATGCTAAGGGCCTGATCTCGCCTCAGTCCGCTGCCGAGAATCTGGCCGGTGTAGTCAACAAGTTGGATGAGCAACTAACCGAACTCAGTGCGCGCAAGACTGCGCTGCTGGGCTACCTCGCACCTACAGCTCCTGCGGTTGTGGAAGTCGATCTGCAGATCCAGGCCGTGGAAAAGCAGATCAAAACGGAAAAAGCCCGTTTGACCAGCGCCAAGGGACAGTCGCTGAACAAGACAGTGGAAGAGTATCAGCGCCTGGAACTGGAGGCCCAGTTTCAGCAGGATGCCTATAAGAGCGCCCTGATAGCACTGGAAAAAGGCCGGGTAGAGGCAACGCGCACTTTGAAAAAGGTGCTGGTGTTGCAAAGCCCGTCTATGCCTGAGTACCCGATGCGGCCTCGCCGCCTCTACAACATCGTCACCTTTATCCTTGGCGCCTTGTTGTTGGCCGGGTTGGTGCAACTGTTGGCCTCTATCGTCCGCGATCACCGCGACTGATTATTCTGAATTTCTCTAGTTTCATCATGCAACGTTTTATCGCGCGTACCTGTGTCGGCTTAGCAGTGGCAGTCCTGCTGGCCGGTTTGGCACCGGCCCAGGCTCAGACCTCTCAAGCTAGTTCAAGGCAGGATGCATCGGCGGCATCCAGTATTGATCCTTTCCAGATCAATCAGGCGCTGGGCTTGTTGCCTTCTGGCGGGACTTCCAGCGATGCTTCGGCAAGCCGTTCTGGCGCTGCTGTCCCAATGCAAGCACCGGTGTTGCCGCAAGCACCCCAGACAGCCGACTACACGGCAAACCTTAGTAGCGATGTATTTGGCGCGAACCTGTTTACCGGCAACTTTGCGCGTGCAGGGGCAACGCAGTTCAACCCTGATTATTTGGTGACGGTGGGTGACCGTATCCATTTGCGGCTTTGGGGTGGCTTTACCTTTGACAGCGTGGCGGCAGTCGATCCGCAAGGCAATATCTTTTTGCCCCAGGTCGGGCCCATCAAGGTGCTGGGCATTGCCAACAAAAATCTTCAGCAGCAGGTAGAGGCCGCAGTACGCCGTGTATTCCGCGCCAATGTCTATAGCTATGCCAGCCTGGCTGCTGCGCAGCCGGTGCGCATCTTTGTGGGCGGCAATGTCATGCGCCCGGGCCTCTATAACGGCACCAGCATGGACAGCCTGCTTAACTATCTGGACCAGGCGGGCGGCATCGACCCCGAGCGCGGCAGCTTTCTGACCGTACAGGTCAAGCGCGGCAGCACCGTGCGTGCCACTTTCAATCTCTATGACTTTCTGCTCAAAGGCCAGTTGCCGCTGCTGCAGCTTAATGATGGAGATGTGATTTTTGTCCCCCCTATTGCCAACCGGGTGCGCGTATCGGGTCTTGTGAACAATGCCAAGCGCTTCGAGTTTGCCCAAGGCTCGGAAACCGTGGCTCAGCTGATGCAACTGGCCAAGCCGCAGGCCCAGGCCACCCATGTACGTATTGCTCGCAATACTGGCACGGTCAAGAACACGGAGTACTACCCGCTGCAGGAAGCGAATGCTTTGGTGCTGCAAAACGGCGATGAGCTGGAATTCACCGCGGACAAGAAGCCCGGCACCATTACCGTTCGCGTTGAAGGCGAGCACATGAACTCCCAGGAATATGTGTTGCCTTATGGCACCCGTCTGGGCGCGCTGATGCAGAGCATTCAGACCCTGCCCGATGCCGAGCCTGAAAGCATTCAGCTGTTTCGTCAGAGCGTGAAGCAGCGCCAGAAGGAGATGCTTGCCACCAGTTTGCGCAGTTTGGAAACGGCCTTGCTTACGGCCCGCAGTGGCAGCAGCGAAGAGGCTCGACTGCGCAAGGAAGAAGCCGATCTGACCCTGCAGTGGGTGGAGCGTGCCAAGAAAGTGGAGCCTACCGGTCAGGTGCAGATTGCGCAGGCTGTACAGCGAGACAATATGTTGCTGGAAAACGGCGATGTCATTCGCATCCCGCGCAAAGATGGTCTGGTGCTGGTGAGCGGTGAGGTTCTGTTTCCAAACGCTGTGGCATTCGATGGCTCACTCAGCCTCAAGGACTATATCGATCGCGCTGGCGGCTTTACCCAGACGGCGGATGCGGCCCGTGTCGTTGTTGCACACCGAGATGGTGCCTTTGAGCAGGTGGATACTGGCAAGCTTTTTGAAAACACCCGACTCAAGGCTGGCGATCAGGTGCTGGTATTACCTAAAGTGGATGAGAAAAAGCGCCAGTTCTGGAAGGACATCACTCAGATCATGTACCAGATTGCTATCGGTGCAAAGGTCGTGTTTGGTCTTTGATTTTTTCTGATTTGTTGAATAGCTATGAACAAAATTATTGTGGTGGGACACCCTCAGTCAGGCTTTGAGAGGGTAGAGGAGTTGTTATTGGACTGCGGCATGGCTGAAGCCAAGCCGTCGCGGCGCGAAGGCCTTACGCCAGCGCAGATCAGTGAAACTTTGCTCAAAGTACACGGTGCAACGCCTGTGCAGAAGCTAAGTGCTGTAGGTCCTCTCAAGCAGATTGAAGTCACTCCGCTCTGGAATGGCTTGGCTCTGGATTTAATGCTGGCCAATATGGAGCAGTCGCTATGGGGCTGGTCAGACACACAAGCGGTGTATTTGCTCGACTATTGGAGATTTCAGGACCCTCAAACTGTGTTTGTACTGGTTTTTGATGAGCCCCAGAGCATCCTGACTCGCCAGACCTTGGATCAGGCGGATGCTAATCCCGAAGAGCTTGAAGCGCGCATCAATGCCTGGATTGCCTATAACTCTGCTCTGTTGAATTTTCATCTCCGATACCCGGAGCGCAGCATGCTGGTTCATGCAGCGCAAGTCCAAAGATCTGCGCAGAGCTATTTGCAACAGGTGAGCGCGCGAATTGACGCTCCACTGCAAGTGCCGGGTGTCGAAGCTGAATATGGGAAAGTAGCTGAAATCACCAATTCTTCTGAAGAAGCTCGGGTACTTGAAGAACAAGCACAGCAAACTGTAGGTGAGGCTGACATCGATAGGCAAATCGAGACAGTTGTTGAAAGCTCCAGCGTTATAGCTATTGAGCTTGAGGGCGACTCTGAAACCATGGTCTGTAACATCGAGTCAAAGCAAGGACTTGATGGCAACGCCTTGGCCCAATGGCTGGTACAACAACTGCTGCAGGGCTATCCTCAGGCATCAGAGCTGTATGAGCAACTGCAAGCCGCAGCCTCATTGCCACAGCGCAGTGGTAATAGCAAAGGCAACAGCTCGCTGGAGTGCATACAAACAGAGCGCAACCACAGTGCCTGGTCTGCATTTGTGGCGCAGCAAGCCACCTTGCAGGAGCGTGCGTTGCGCATTACTCAGCTCGGAAAAACGCTGGACGAGCAGGTCTTGCAAATGCAGCAGTTGGATCTGCAGCTCGCGCAGCTGAAAGAGGCGCAGGCCGCGGCACAGCAGCAAACCAAGGTGCAGCAGCGTTTACTGACTAACCATGAAACGCAATTGCAAGAGAGTGGGCAGGAAAACCAGCTATTGCTGGAGCAGCTACATAGAGTGCAGGAAGAGCTTGAAAGCCGTTACATGAAAGCTCAGCAGCATGAAAAGCTGCTAGCCGAGCTGCCAAAATTGAAAGCAGACCTGAAAGCTTCGCAGGAAAAAAGCACTGCTCTGCAGAATGTTAGCCGCGAAAAGCAGGCCCTGCAGGAGCAATTGCAAAAAGTACAGCAGGAGTTGGCGAGTCGAAAAACGCTTGCGCAGCAGCATGAAAAACTGCTGGCCGAGCAAGCTAAGGTCAAGGCGGAGCTGAAAGCGGCTCAGGACAAGGCTACGCAGTTGCAGAGCAGCGAAGTCAAGCTCAAAAAGGAACTGGAAACGGAGCGAGCCAAAGCGCCCGTGGTCGAGTTGCAAAAAGAAAATGAGCTATTGCTAGGCCAATTGCACAAAGTGCAGGAAGAGCTGGAGCGCTATTACCTGGAAAATGCGCAATACAAAGCCGCCTCAAAGCCTAAGGCTTACTACGGGGCTGTTGATCGTGTGAAGCAAGACCTGCCTTACCGTTTAGGCGCTACCATGATTCAAAGGTCAGGAAGTCTTTCTGGCCTGCTTTTCATGCCTTGGGCATTGCGTGCCGAAGCTGATCGCATTCGTGCCGAACAGACTGCAAGTCCAGAACAACTACCGTCGATTGCAGAGTACCGCGATGCACATGAAGCAGCGCAGGTAAAGCGTCATCTGTCTTACCGATTGGGTGAAACTTGGGTGCAGCGTACCCAGACTCTGGGAGGCTGGGTGACATTGCCCGGTGCTTTGTATGCTCAGGTCAGAGCGTTCCGGAAAGAGCGTCATAAGAGCCGTTAAATCCACTTATGCATTGAAGAAATTCCAATTGAGGTGTACGTGAATTTTTGGGCTTTACGTAATGAAGCTGCGTTTCTCAATGACGGTTTTTCTTCTGAAAAATATTCGGCAGGTGCTGAAAGGGAGCCTATGCAAGGCTTCCCTTAAAGAGCCTTTATCTCTTACTGTCGTAATAGGTCGTGTGCGATGAATGAAATATCTAAGAGCCTCATCAACTGGATGGAGCACATTCAAGCCTTGATGCCTGCGTCGCATCTGACTCTGGTCGGTGCGGGAACCGGCAAGGGGCCTTGGGTTCAATGGTTGAAAGATCGTAAAGAATCTTGCACTCTGGTTGAAGGCGAACCATTGCGGTTTGCTGCTCTGCAGCGCTTATGCGCAGCTTCGAGTGCTCTGGAAAATGCCACTTTACTCAACCAGTTTGTGGCACCTATTTCAGCGGAGGTAGAGGTTTTTACGGCGAATCTGGCGCAAGAAAGTGGTTTGCTGGAGCCTGAATTGCTTCACTCGCTTTGGCCTAATTTATATGCACTGCATAGGCAATCTGTACAAGCCATTGCATTGGCATCGTTATTGGCTGGGGGCTCTTCAGGACAGTTTTTGATTCTGGACTGCCTACCTGCGGCCACTTTACTGAAATCGGCCCAAGATACTCTACCGTTGCTGGATGTCGTCTTGGCGCGAGTACTCCTGGCTGACGATGCAGGGCGCAGACAATTGCCACAAGGCACCGGTTTGGCTGAACTGGCTCAAGCCTTACCCGGCTTTGGGCTGCAATATGTGCATCATGAAGCTCATCCTGGAATTGCTTACGCACTTTTTGCACGTGACTACAGAGGAGCATGGCAGAAATCCGAGCAAATAAAACAGCGATTGCTGCTGGATATCGGTTTGTCGAGACAAAAACAGGCCGATCTGCTTCAAGAAAAAGAGCAAGAAGCGCAAGCCAATAAGAGCTTAGAAGCCAATTTAGCCCAAGCTCATCAAAAGCTGGTGTCAGAGCACCAAGCAACGCAAGCTGCTCTGAATGTACAGCAGCAATTGCAAGAAGATCTCCTGCATGCACGGAAAGCAGAAGTGGAGTTGCTGCAAAAAAATGACCAACAGGCAAAGGCTTACAAGGCGCTGGAGGTTAATCTGGAGCAATTGCGGCAGGAACTGGTGGCCGAGCGTGATGCTCGCAATGCTTGCGTTGAGGAGTTGCAGCAATTGAAGACTGCGTTGCTGCACGTCCAAAAGGTCGAAGCGGAGTGGCAGCAAAAAAACGAGTATCAGACCAATGCTCAGAAAGAGCTAGAGGCCAATCTGTCGCAAGTACGGCAGGAACTGGTGACCGAGCGTGATGCTCGCAACGCTTGCGTTAAGGAACTACAGCAATTGAAGGTTGCGCTGAACCATGCCCAAAAGGGCGAAGCGGAGTTGTTGCAACAGAACGAGCAGCAGACAAACGTTCAGAAGCAGCTAGAAGCCAAGCTGATGCAAGTGCGGCAGGAGCTAGCTACGGAGCGGGACGCTCGCAATGCATCCATGAAGGAGCAGCAGCAGCTGAAAGCGGTGTTGCAGCAAGCTCAGAAGATTGAAGCGGATTTGCTCCAAGAAAGAGAGCTCCAGACCGATGCTCAGGAAAAGCTAGAGGCCAATCTGACACAAATGTGTGAGGCACTGGTATTTGAGCGTGGTGCTCGTAAAGCTTCCTTGGAGGAGCAGCAGCAATTGAAAGAGATGCTGCAGCAAACCCAAAAGGCTGAAACGGATTTGCTGCAAAAAAGTGAGCGTCAAAGTGACGCTCAGAAAAAGCTGGAGGCCAACCTGACGCAAGTGGAAAAGGAGTTGGTTACAGAGCGCGATGCCCGCAATGCTTCCACTAAGGAAAAGCAGCAAATGGAAGCTGAATTTCAGAAAGTACGACAGGTACTTGAAAATACAGAAAAGCTAGCGAGTCAGCGATTGGCTCAGTTATCCGCCTCTGAATTACGGATTTCCCAATTGCAAGCACTTTCGACGATTCAAACGAATAGCAACAGCGAACTGCGTGAAGCGTTGAATACTGCTTCGGCTCAGTTGGATATTCTTAAGCGCTTGTTTCCGTCAAAGACCTTGCGATCAAGTAAAGAGCATGCTTTTGAAATATCAGATTCTCAAGAAAATTCTTCTACCTATGCAAAGAACAAAGTTGATGTCAAGCAGCTTGCTTGTATTGATTTAAGGGATGCATGGGCGGGAAATACCGTGAATACGGTGATTTTTCGTCACCATGGAATCCTGACGAAAGATGGATATCAATATACTGCATTTTATATTGATGAATTCACTTTGCGTGTTGTGCAGCGCCATTTAAAAAACAATGATATATATACCAACGATATCAAAGGGGAATTTAATCTCAAAGATGCTCACAACAGCATTAGTTTAGGTATTGATAGGAATGGGTGCTTGCATATGAGCTATGACCATCATGCAACCCGTTTGCGCTATCGCCGCTGCTTAGTTCCTCACGATATAAAAAGCTGGACAGATGAGTTGCCAATGACTGGGGTATATGAGGATAAGGTGACATACCCTGCATTTATAATACCTCGCCATGATTTCCCATTGACGATGCTATACCGTGATGGAAATCACAACAAAGGCAGTGCACGTATTAAGGTGTATGACGAAAAAGATCAGTCTTGGAAAGATTATCCTACAGCTATTTTGAGTGGTGCTGATAATAAACCTTGGACAAGCAATGCCTATTGGAATCATCCGGCTATTGGAACGGATGGATCGCTGCATCTATCTTTTGTTTGGCGAACCGAAATGCTGGGTGAGAAGCAACTAGTCAACAATGTAAATGTTGGCTATGCATGGTCTCCAGATAATGGGGTGAGTTGGTTTACCTCCTTGGGTAAACCTTGCAAGCTCCCAATAACACAAGTCAATGCCGAGACCGTGTGGCCAGTTTCCCCAGGTGGTAATTTAATTAATCAATGCAGTATGGCTCTTGATAGTAAAAATAGGCCACATATTGCATATTATGCGAATGATGTTAATGGTATTCCTCAGTACCAGCATCTCTGGTTTGATGGAAGTAAATGGTGTTGTACGAAGATTTCTGAACGGGACAAGTCTTTCAATCTACAAGGTGGTGGAACATTACAAATCCCAATAAGTCGCCCTGAAATTGTGATTGATGATAATGATCGTGTATTGGTTATCTATAGAGGGGATATGTCAGGTGATGCTTTAGCATTTTCCATGCTTGAAATGGAAAATGCTAAGTATCAGGTGACTATTTCTAATGAAATTCTATGGCCAGAATATATAGAATTTTCAGAACCTGTCATAGATAGGGAAAGATGGCGGAAAGAAAAAATTCTTTCTTGTTTCATTCAAAGAACTGCTCAGCCAGATGGTGACAGGTCACATGAAATAAAAAGCAGCGATTTGAAGATTGTGGATATTATCTTTAATTAATTGAACATTTAAAATGAGTAATTCTGAACTGATGCAAGGCAATTCAGCCTTCCGCCAAAAAAACTATAAGGCCGCCATAGAGCACTACATGCGTGCCAAGGCGATTAATCCAGAACTTGCCCATCTGATGAGCGGGAATATTGAACTGGCTAAGCGCCGGATTGGTGCGATGCCTGCTCCCGACAAAAATCGGGTATCCAGTGTGGATGTGGTTGTTCCTGTATACAACGCATTGGAAGATGTTCAAAAGTGTTTAGCATCTTTACAGCGTAATACGGACGGCTTCAATGTGCGTATTATTGTGGTTAATGATGGTTCAGAAAAAGATACCACTCAATGGCTACGAGAGTTCTGCAACGGAAAGCCATTATTTCAGTTAATTGAGCATGCGAAAAACTCTGGTTATACCAAAGCGGTGAATACTGGCTTGAAAGCATCGAACGCTGATTATGCAGTGACGAAAAATATTGACACGATTGTTTCTAAGGGCTGGCTAATGGGGCTGATTCGTTGTATGGAGTCTGCCCCGTCAATTGGTATTGTTGGACCCTTGTCGAATGCTGCCAGTTGGCAAAATGTCCCCAATTTGCATGATGAGACGGGGGCGTTTGCCGTCAATGAAATTCCGAATGGCTATTCGGTCGATGAAATGGCTGAATTGGTGCGATCAGCATCTACGCGGGTCTATCCACGGCTGCCATTTGCGAATGGATTTTGCTTCATGATCAAAAAAGCTGTTCTGGACAGGATCGGCTTTATGGATGAGGAAAATTTCCCTGTCGGTTATGGTGAGGAAAATGACTTTTGTATTCGTGCGATTGACGCAGGCTTTGAAATTGTTATCGCCGATGATACTTACGTTTTTCATGCAAAATCCAAAAGTTTTGGGCATGAGAAGCGTAAAAAACTTTCGCAAGAAGGTACCGAAAGTTTGAAAAGAAAACATTCGGCTGAAAAATATTTCAGCCGGGTAAGTGCTGTCAAAAAGACCGATATTTTGGACGAGGTAAGAGCACGTTTGCAGGAGAGAATAAGGGAGAAAACGGATAAATCAAAGCATCTTGATTTGATGGATATGCGTGTGCTCTATCTCCTGCCGGTAAAAGGTGGGGGTGGCGGCGCGCATTCTGTTGTGCAAGAAGTGGCAGAAATGCGCCGCCTTGGGTTTAATGCCAAGGTGGGCGTTAAAAACGAGCATCTTTCCGGATTTCATCAGAATTATGAAATTATCCCGGGCGCTATAGATATGTTTGAGGGGTTTTCAGAGAATAGTATTCTGAAAATTTCCGAAAATTATGATGTTGTGATTGGGACAATTTTTTCTTCCATGCGGTTGGTAAAGAAAATTGTGGAGGTCAATCCACATATTATGCCTGCCTATTATGTTCAAGATTATGAACCTTTATTTTCTGAAGAAGGTAGTGAGAAATGGAAAGAGGCATTTGATTCTTATGATTTAGTGCCCAATGCTTTTTTATTTGCCAAAACTAAATGGATTATTGACGAGGTTCAACGCCATCACGCCAGTAGAGTTCACAAGGTCTCACCAAGCATTGATCATGCTATTTACAAGCCTGCTGTTCGTCAGAGTGATGAAAAGCTGCATATAGCAGTTATGATCCGTCCCCAGACTCCGCGTAGAGGTGCAGATAGATCAATGCGCGTGCTTTCTCGCTTGCATCAGAAGTATCCAGGAAAGTTGAATTTTCTTTTGTTCGGGTGTGCGGAAGATGATGCGGCTTTTCAGGCTCTGCAACGTGATTTTCCATATGTGTGTTATGGCTCATTAAAGAGAGAGCAAGTTGCAGAATTGCTCGGTAAGAGTGATCTATTTCTTGATTTTTCAGATTATCAAGCATTTGGCCGTACTGCCTTGGAAGCTATGGCCTGTGGATGCGCAGCGATGGTTCCGGTGGCAGGTGGTGCCGATGAATATGCTGTAGATGGTATAAATTCCATTGTTGTAGACACTCTGGATGAAGAGCGGATCTTTAATAAGTTGTCAGAGTTAATTGATTCGGGCAGCGCAAAGATTGAGCAGATGAAGCACCAGGGTTTGCTGACAGCAGCACGCTACTCAGTCCATCAGGCGGCTGTCAGCGAATATGTTCCTATTTTCGCAGCATTGAAAATGCATCGAGTCGAGAATCCTGTTGTTATTAAATCGAAACTGATTCTTCTGCCTGCTTTGCGCAGCGATGGCCTGCCTGCAAAGCCTGGTTATGTTAGGTTGGTTCTTCCGTTCAACTCTAAAGAAGTTCTCAGAGAGTGGAGTGTGGAGGTTAGTGAGGACCTCCCAGTGCCTGGTTCCGCGAATATTGTAGTGATTCAACGTGACGCTGCTTCATGGAAACTAGCACATTTGAAAGAATGGCTTCAGGATTGGCGTAAGGCAGGCGGCAAGTTAATATATGATATTGATGACGATTTAATGGATATTGAAGGGGTTCATAGAAGGGGATTTAATATGAATCCACAAGATACTTTAGAAAAAATAAGTTTTTTAGCCAAAAATGCAAATTTAGTGACAACATCAAGTCCTTCATTGGTTGAGCAACTAAATAAATTCAACAATAATGTATTATTTGTACCGAGTCGCTTAGATGGTAAGCTATGGCACTTGGGCCAAAAGCGCGATCACAGTAAAGGGCCTTATGCATGTAAAGAGGGTGATCCTGTGCGCATTGGCTATATCGGAACACCTGAACATAATGCAGACCTTGATGTGATCGTTGAGGCGATGCAAATGCTGCAAAGAAAATTTGGATCAAAAATTGAAATTGAGGTAATTGGTGGATTTCAAAAGCTACCTGCGACTTTTGGGAAAAGAGTGGGGTTGCCTAAGAAGAATGATTATCCTAGTTTTGTGAAATGGCTGCAGCAACGTGTACATTGGGATATTGGGATAGTTCCAATGATTGATGATGGATTTAATAGATCTAAGAGCTCTTTGAAATTTTTAGAATATTCTGCTTTGGATATGGCTATAGTCGTATCTGATTGCCCTGCATTTAATGAAGTCGCTAAAAATAATGTTAACTGCATTTCTGTAAAGAATGAAGCCGAAAAATGGGTTGATGCATTAACGAGGTTGATTTTGGATAAGTCGATGAGAGATAGTATGAAAATTAATGGGGGTGGGGTGGCGGAAAATAGTATTATTAATGGAGATTGCTACTTGAAGTTGCTAAATTCTGTAAGTGTGAATTGATCTGAATTATCAAAATTTGGCATTTTAATAAAGATGGTGATAATGTTATGATAAATGAATTTGAAACAATTATTTTTGATAAAAATAATGAGCTGGTTGACTCTGTCTTTGTTAATAACCTGAAAATTAGATCTCCTCATCTAAGAATTGATGATAAATATGAAAATATATTAAAATTTATAGAGGATATTGATGGTTTTCAAGATTGTAATATAGTTTTAGATGGATCTCTTACAGTTTATTCAACGGAGGCTAATTATAGGCTTGTAATTTCTGAAATTGTTAAGACAGGGAAAGGTTTATTGGTGATATCTGAGCCAATTAAATCCCCTAGACTTATTTTTGTTTTTAGAGCACTGAGAGTCCTTGGGTTAGATAATTATTTTGAGACTGAAGTTTTAAATAATAAGTGTGTATTTAAGATAAATAGGGGGGCTGTTTCTTATTTAAAGAAGACACAATGGTTTAAAAATCCAGCACCGTATTGCTTTGATATATCTGAGGCTGATGCTATAAAAAAAATAACAGAGGCGGTGAAAAATGGTAATCCATTTTCTTTGATCCGAGTCGGCCACTGTGAAGTGAGATTTCTGGGGCAAGACTTATATTATGGGTTAACTGATATCCAAAAATCCGCCCAAATGCAGTGGGGAGGTGCGATAGATGAGGAGAAAGTAAAGTGGGTAAAAGGTAATCTAAGAAAATCTGTACAGGAAGCTGATATTTTAGGCTTTAAAAATAGAGGCGATTTTTCGTCAAGAGGACTGAAAATTTTAGAAAATAGCGTTCTAAATTGTTTGGCGAGCCTCTCTCTACTTAAACCTGGACAGTGTAAGACGTCGCCCAACATACATTTTAAGATTGCGACGGATCTGGGGTTTTTAGATGCACTACAAAAGGCTAAAAAAATTGTTTTAGTAACACCTAGAAAAGAATTGAAAGATATTTTTGAAAGTATATTTAATGAGATACCTATTGATTTAATATCGTTGGATGGAGAATTTAGAATCGATGGGGGAGGTGGTGATATTGATAATAGATTTAGAAGATTTTTTGAAATAGAAGATGAGATAGATGAGATAGCTGGGCCTGGTGTTGTTTTCCTAATAGGCGTAGGTGTTGCAGGCAAACAGTATTGCTCCATTGCGAAATCTAAAGGTGGAATTGGAATCGATATGGGATCGGTGCTTGATGCTTGGGCTGGAATAGACTCCAGAGGATCTGGTTTTGATTCATCATTGAAAAATTCATTAACTACCTATAAGAACGGCTTAGGCGATTAGGGTTAAATAATGTCCATTATAATTTGTGGCGGTGCAGGCTTTATCGGCGCCAACTTTGTTCTCGATTGGCTGGCACATGTGAATGAGCCCGTGGTCAATATCGACAAGCTGACCTATGCGGGCAATCTGGAGAATCTGGCCAGCTTGAAGGGCGATGCCCGTCATGTGTTTGTGCAGGCCGATATCGGCGACAGTGCACAGCTGGCGCAATTGCTGGCGCAGCACCAGCCTCGCGCCGTGGTGAACTTTGCGGCCGAGTCGCATGTGGACCGCTCCATTCATGGACCCGAGGATTTCATTCAGACCAATGTGGTGGGCACTTTCCGCCTGCTGGAGGCGGTACGCGCCTATTGGAATGGCCTGGAAGGCGAGGCCAAGTCCGGTTTTCGCTTTTTGCATGTCTCCACCGACGAGGTCTATGGGACGCTTGCGCCGACCGATCCTGCATTTACCGAAGAGCACAATTACGAGCCCAACAGCCCGTACTCGGCCAGCAAGGCGGCTTCTGACCACCTGGTGCGAGCCTGGCATCACACCTACGGCCTTCCGGTGCTGACGACGAACTGCAGCAACAACTACGGCCCGCTGCATTTCCCCGAAAAGCTGATCCCGCTGGTCATTGTCAATGCGCTGGCCGGCAAGCCGCTGCCCATCTACGGCGACGGCATGCAGGTGCGTGACTGGCTGTATGTGCGCGACCATTGCAGCGCCATCCGCCGCGTTCTCGAGGCCGGCCAACTGGGCGAGACCTATAACGTGGGCGGCTGGAACGAGAAGGCCAATATCGACATCGTCAAGACCGTGTGCAGCTTGCTCGACGAGCTGCGCCCGCGCGCCGATGGCAAGGCCTATGCCGAGCAGATCACCTATGTGACCGACCGTCCCGGCCATGATCGCCGCTATGCGATCGATGCGCGCAAGCTGGAACGCGAGCTGGGCTGGAAGCCTGCCGAGACCTTCGAGACCGGCATTCGCAAGACCGTGCAGTGGTATCTGGCCAACCCCGAGTGGGTGGCCAATGTGCAGTCGGGCGCCTACCGTGATTGGGTGCAAAAGCAGTACACCGGCGAGGCTTCGGCATGAAGCTGCTGCTGCTGGGCAAGAACGGCCAGGTCGGCTGGGAGTTGCAGCGCAGTCTCGCGCCTTTGGGCGAGGTGATTGCGCTGGATCGCCAGAGCGTGACTGTGGATGGGAATGGCCTGTGCGGTGATGTCGGCGATCTGCAGACACTGGCGCAGACCATTCGCAGCGTACGCCCGGATGTGATCGTCAATGCCGCAGCGCATACGGCGGTGGACAAGGCCGAGAGCGAGCCGGATCTGGCCTTGCGCCTGAATGCCGAAGCCCCTGAAGTCATGGCGCTGGAGGCCAAAAGCCTGGGAGCCCTGCTGGTGCACTACAGCACCGACTATGTCTTCGACGGCTCCGGCAGTGCGGCACGCAAAGAGGGTGATGCGACCGGGCCGCTATCGGTCTACGGTCGCACCAAGCTGGAGGGCGAGCAGCGGATTGCGGCCACGCATTGCCGTCATCTGATTTTTCGCACCAGCTGGGTCTATGCAGCGCGTGGCGGCAACTTTGCCAAGACCATGTTGCGCCTGGCGCAGGAGCGTGAAGCGCTCAGCGTGATCAACGATCAATGGGGGGCACCCACCGGCGCCGATCTGATCGCCGATGTCACGGCCCATGCCGTGCGCCATGTGAGCGCTCATGACGGCGATGGCGGTCTCTACCATCTGGTTGCGGCAGGAGAAACCAACTGGCATGCCTATGCCAGCCATGTGATCGAGCGCGCTCAAAGCCTGCGACCGGATCTGGACTGGAAGGTGCAAAGCATTGCTGCCGTGCCGACCACGGCCTTCCCGACTCCGGCAGCACGGCCCTTGAACTCGCGTCTGGATACGCAAAAGCTGCAAGCGGCCATGCAACTGCATCTGCCCGCATGGCAGCAAGGCGTGGAGCGCATGCTGCGCGAAATTCTGTAATTTTCAAATAACTCGCTTCAAGCGCTTATCTGCAAGGCGTTGGAAGCCATCCATTGATTCATCATGACGACACAGCGCAAAGGCATCATTCTGGCTGGCGGCTCCGGCACCCGTCTGCACCCCGCCACCCTGGCCATCAGCAAACAGCTGCTGCCGATCTACGACAAGCCCATGATTTACTACCCGCTGAGCACGCTGATGCTGGCGGGCATCCGAGACATTCTGATCATCAGCACCCCGCAGGACACGCCGCGCTTCGAGCAACTACTGGGCGACGGCAGCCAGTGGGGCCTGAATCTTCAGTATGAGGTGCAGCCCAGTCCGGATGGCCTGGCCCAGGCCTTCCTGATTGGCGAGAAATTCCTCAACGGCGCTCCCAGCGCCCTGGTACTGGGGGACAACATCTACTACGGCCACGACTTCCAGCCGCTGCTCAAAAAAGCCGATGCGCGCCAGGGCGGCGCCACGGTGTTTGCCTACCATGTGCAAGACCCCGAGCGCTATGGCGTGGCCGAGTTCGACGTCGACGGCAAAGTGCTGTCGCTCGAAGAAAAGCCCAAACAGCCCAAGAGCCACTATGCCGTCACCGGCCTGTACTTCTACGACGAGCAGGTGGTGGAGCTGGCCAAGCAGGTCAAGCCTTCGGCGCGGGGCGAGCTGGAGATCACGGATCTCAACGGCATGTATCTGCAGCAAGGCAAGCTCAATGTCGAGCTGATGGGCCGAGGCTATGCCTGGCTGGACACCGGCACCCATGACAGCCTGCTCGAAGCCGGGCAATTCATCGCCACCTTGCAGCAGCGCCAGGGCCTGAAAGTGGCCTGCCCGGAAGAAATCGCCTATCGCCAGAAATGGATTGATGCCGCCCAACTGGAGAAGCTGGGCCAGGCGCTGGTCAAGAATGGCTACGGACAATATCTGCTGCAGGTGCTCAAGGAAAAGGTGCACGCATGAAGTTCACGCCTTTGGCCATTCCCGATGTCTTTCTGATCGAGCCCAAGGTGTTTGGGGATGCGCGCGGCTTTTTTCTGGAAAGCTTTCGCCAGGATCTCTTCAACCAGGCTACGGGCACGAACTACGAGTTCATTCAGGACAACCACAGCCGCAGCAGCAAGGGCGTGCTGCGTGGGCTGCACTACCAGCTGCCGCCCCATGCCCAGGGCAAGCTGGTGCGTGTGATCTCGGGTGCGGTGTTTGATGTGGCCGTGGATATCCGCCGCAGCTCGCCCACTTTTGGGCAATGGGTGGGTGCGGAGCTGAGTGCCGAGAATCACCGACAGCTCTGGATTCCGCCGGGCTTTGCCCACGGCTTTGTGGTGCTCAGCGACACGGCGGACTTTGTGTACAAGACCACGGCCTATTATGCGCCGGAGTCGGATCGGGGCCTGCTCTGGAACGACCCAGATATAGCTATTGCGTGGCCACAGCTCGATATCGAGTTTTCCTTGTCCGAAAAGGACCGGAATCAGCCCGCATTCAAGCAGGCCGAGGTGTTTGAAAAGGATTGAAAAAATGAAAAAGATTGCGATTGCGGGAACCGGTTATGTAGGCCTCTCCAATGCCATGTTGCTTGCTCAGCATCATGAGGTGGTGGCGCTTGATATTGACGAGCGTAAGGTAGCACTGCTCAATGACAAGAAATCTCCCATTGTGGATACCGAGATCCAGTGTTTTTTGGCAGAGAAAAAGCTGAACTTCCGCGCCACTCTGAATAAGCAGGATGCCTATATTGGTGCGGACTTTGTCATCATCGCCACGCCTACGGACTACGACCCTCAAACGCAATACTTCAACACCAAGTCGGTGGAGTCGGTGGCACGAGAGGTGATGGCCATCAATCCGGATGCGGTGATGGTGATCAAGTCGACGGTGCCTGTCGGCTTTACCAAGCGTCTGAAAGAGCAACTGGGTAGCGATAACATCATTTTCTCGCCAGAGTTTCTGCGTGAAGGCAAGGCCCTGTATGACAACCTGCATCCCAGCCGCATTGTGGTAGGGGAGCGTTCCGAGCGCGGTCAGCAGTTTGCCGACCTGCTGTGCGAGGGCGCCATCAAAAAGGATGTTCAGGTATTGCTGACGGACAGCACCGAAGCCGAGGCCATCAAGCTGTTTGCCAATACCTATCTGGCTATGCGCGTTGCGTATTTCAATGAACTGGATACCTATGCGGCCGTGCATGGGCTGGATACGCGCCAGATCATTGAAGGGGTCAGTCTCGACTCACGCATTGGTGGGCACTACAACAACCCATCGTTTGGCTACGGCGGTTACTGCCTTCCCAAGGATACCAAGCAGTTGCTGGCCAACTATGCCGATGTTCCGCAGAGCCTGATGCATGCGATTGTGGAGTCGAACCGCACACGCAAGGATTTTGTGGCGGACGATATCTTGAAGCGCAATCCCAAGGTAGTCGGTATCTACCGCCTGGTGATGAAAGCTGGTTCGGACAATTTCCGTGCTTCTTCCGTCCAGGGGGTGATGAAGCGCCTCAAGGCCAAGGGTGTTGAGGTGGTGGTGTATGAGCCTGTGCTCGATGCTCCTGATTTCTTCCACTCCCGCGTTGTCAAGGATTTGGCAGAGTTCAAGCAGATTGCCGATGTGATCGTGGCTAATCGTGTTGTGGATGAGTTGGTCGATGTACCGCACAAGGTCTACACACGTGACTTGTTCGGCGGCGATGCGTGAGTCGTCATTTGTCCATTAAAGGTTTGCAACGATGAAGGTCACAAAAGCAGTTTTCCCGGTCGCGGGTATGGGAACCCGTTTTTTACCTGCCACCAAGGCAAGTCCCAAGGAGATGCTGCCAGTGGTTGACAAGCCGCTGATTCAGTATGCGGTGGAAGAAGCTCTGGCTGCAGGCATCAAGGAAATGGTGTTCGTTACTGGCAGAAGCAAACGCAGCATCGAAGACCATTTCGACAAGGCTTACGAGCTGGAAAATGAGCTGGAGCGTCGCGGCAAGACCGAGATGCTCAACTATGTGCGCAGCCTGATGCCTTCAGACATGAAGTGCGTCTTCATTCGCCAGGCCGAGGCCTTGGGTCTCGGTCATGCTGTGCTGTGTGCACAGCCTGTAGTGGGCAATGAGCCGTTTGCCGTGTTGCTGGCTGATGATTTGCTAGATGGCGAGCCAGCGGTAATGCGCCAGATGGTGGATGTGTACGACTACTACAAGTGCTCGGTGCTGGGCGTGCAGCAAGTGCCGCGCGAAGACACACGTAGCTACGGCATCGTGGACAGCAAGCCTCTCAAGGAAGGCCTGGAGGCCGTGCACGCCATTGTGGAAAAGCCAAAGCCTGAAGAAGCGCCTTCCACGCTGGCCGTGGTGGGCCGCTATGTGCTTACGCCGCGTATCTTTCATCATCTGGCCCGCCAGGGTAAGGGCGCTGGCGGAGAGATTCAACTCACCGACGGGATTGCAGCGCTGATGAAGGAAGAGCAGGTGCTGGCCTACCGCTATCAAGGCAAGCGCTATGACTGCGGAAGCAAGATTGGTTATTTGGAGGCAACGTTGGCTATGGCGCGCAAGCACCCTGAGGTGGGCGAACAGTTTGAGCAGCTGCTGCAGTCGTTGAAGGTCTAACTATTCAAAAAGGCTTCTGGTCCTTGATGAATAGGGACTGGAAGTCTTTTATTTATTTTTTATTTTGTGAATGTGTGCTGAAAAGCTTTTCGAAAAAGCCATGGTGCGCTGTGAGCAGGGAGAGTGGAAATGAAAGCCATTGATGAGGCAGCGCGACCTGGTGTCTGGAAAAAACTGCAGGCCTTGGCCAGCACTTGCGGGACTGAGTTGAGTCTGGTCGACGCGCTAGGGCAGGTGTCTCGTTTTGAACATTTGAGCCTGCAGGCACCTCATGTTTTGCTGGATTGCTCCAAATCCTTCTGGGATGAGGCTGTGCTGGAGGCTTTGCTGCAATTGGCCAGGGAGGCTGGTTTGGCACAGCGGCGTGATGCCTTGTATGCCGGGGCTGTGGTGAACGAAACAGAGCAGCGTCCGGCTTTGCATGTGCGTTTGCGTGCTCCTTTGGCACCGCAGGGCTGCTCCAGGCCAGAGGAAGAATGCCATGCAGGCTTGCGCGCCATGCTGACGTTGGCGCAGCAGTTGCGTGACCAGGCCCGTTTCACGGATGTGGTGCATATTGGCATTGGTGGCTCGGGCCTGGGGCCTGAACTGTTACTGCAGGCACTGCAACCCTGGTGCGTAGGCGGGCCGCGTGTGCACGTGGTGTCCAATATGGATGGACATGATTTGCACCAGGCGCTTCAAGGGCTGGAGCCTGCGCGGACATTGTTTATTGTGGCTTCGAAGTCTTGGTCCACGGCCGAGACGCAGCGCAATATGGCATCGGCAAAGGCCTGGGTATGCGCGGCGGGCGACCTGCATTGGCCGGATCATTTTGTGGCCGTGTCTTCGCGCGAGGACCTGGCTCGACAGAGCGGCTTCACCCAGACGCTGCATATCCCGGAGGGGATTGGCGGGCGTTTTTCCATCTGGTCTGCAGTGGGATTGCCGGTGGCTCTGGCCGTTGGGCCTGCGGTTTTCGAGCGTTTACTGGCCGGTGCAGTGGAGATGGATGCGCACTTTGCCCAGGCACCACTAGAGCGCAACGCGCCGGTATGGCTGGGTTTGCTGGATGTGTGGTACGGCAGTTTTCTGCGCATGCCGGGGCGCTGCGTTGCGCCGTATCACCACGGCTTGCGCCGACTGCCGGCCTATCTGCAGCAGCTAGAGATGGAGAGCAATGGCAAACAGGTGCGTGCAGATGGCACGCCCGTAGGCTATCCAACAACCGGCATGGTGTGGGGTGAGCCTGGCAGCAATGGCCAGCATGCTTTCTTTCAGTGGCTGCACCAGGGAACCCAGCGTATTCCGGTGGAATTCATTGCCGCGCGCACGGCGGCCCATGGCTTGCCCGAGCATCAGGAGGCCTTGCTGGCCAATGCACTGGCCCAGGCTCAGGCGCTGATGCAGGGAAGCAAGGCTGGCCCAGAGCAACTGGCCGGCCATCAGGATTTTCCGGGCAATCGCCCCAGCACCTTCATGTTGCTGGATGCATTGACCCCCGAGTCGCTGGGCGCCTTGCTGGCTCTGCATGAGCACCGGGTGTTTGTGGCAGGCACGATATGGGGCATCAACAGCTTTGACCAGTGGGGGGTGGAGTTGGGCAAGACGCTGGCCAAGGATTTGCGCACGCGCATGGATTCTGGCGATCTGTCGGGGCTTGACGTTTCCACGGCGGGATTGATGGCGTATTGCCTTTCCGAAACGGAACAAGTCTGATGAAGGTCCTGCGTGGTTTCCTGCATCTGCTGCGCGGGGATTTTGCCCGAGCCCTGGCCGAGGCTGGAACTAGCTCTTTGAGTGGACTTAATAGCTGGGTGCCCTGGGCGCATTACCGGATGGGCATGTATGCCACGGTGGCGGCGCTGCCGCTGCAGCCGGGTCGCAGGCGCCATGTGATGCCTGCCGTGGTTTCTCTGGCCGCATGCGGCCAGCATGACAGGGCGCGCAAGATGCTGGCGGCGGCGCAATGGCGGGGGACTCCGGCGCGCTTGCGCGTCGCATTGGCCGATGCCTTGGCGCCTTTCATGCCTGTAGAGGCTCTGCAATTGCTGGAGTCTGTGCAAGAGGCCGCATCTCCAGCTCTGCATGCTGCGCTTTTGTTGCGTACAAACCAGACTCAGCGCGCGCGCGAGCTGTTGGCCGGTGCCCGAAACAGCGGTCTGGCAGCACGCTATCCAGAGTTGTTTCTCTATCAGACGATGGCGGAGCCTGATCGGCCAGAGCAGCAACTGGAACGGCTCAATCTTTTTTTTGCTGCTTATGGCCTGCCGCCGTTGGCATTGCGTAATCCGCATGAGGCACCAAGCCCATGCAATGTGAAATTGCCCGACTTGCCGGCAGCGGCGGATGGCCCTTTGGTTTCGGTCTTGATGACGACGTTCCAGACCGGCGCGAGAGCATCGGTGGCGATCGAGTCCCTGTTGAATCAGACCTATCGCAATCTGGAGATCATCGTGGTGGATGATGCCAGCACTGATGACACCCCCGAGTTGGTGGAGACGTGGGCGAAAAAAGACGCACGCGTGAAGCTGCTGCGGCTGCAAACGAATGGCGGTACATACCTGGCCAAAAGCATGGGTTTGCAGCTTGCACGCGGAGAGTTTGTGACATGTCACGATTCTGACGATTGGTCGCACCCGTTGAAGATCGAAATGCAGGTGCGCCCCTTGTTGGAAGACGCTTCGCTGGTGGCAACAACTTCGCATTGGGTGCGTATGCAGGATGATGGCGTTTTCTATGCCCGTCCCGTGCATACCTTGATGCGCCTGAATCCCTCTTCACCGATGTTTCGGCGTGAGCTGGTGTTGCAGCGCATGGGTGCCTGGGACTGCGTGAGAACGGGAGCGGACAGTGAGTTTCATGCACGGCTGAGGCTGGTGTTTGGAAAAACTGCCGTCAAGCGCATTGCGAAGCCGCTGGCATTGGGTTCGCACCGGGTGGGTTCGCTGATGACGGCAGAAGACACAGGCTACTCGGATGCCGGTGTTTCGCCACAGCGGCTGGCTTACTGGGAGGCTTGGGCGAGCTGGCATCTGGACTGTTTGCGCCACGGCAAGGCACCTAGCCTGCCCCTGGATCTGGAGGCTTTGTCTGCTGGCCGTCTCTTTGCCGCGCCTGAGGAGATCTGTGTCAAGCCAGAGCAGGTCAGGGCCGCGCAGGATCAGGTCCGGCAACAGGTGCTGCGTGCCGGCGGCAGACCGTAAACCCGCTTTTATGTGAGAGCCTGGTGTCGGAAAGAATTGGCATTTTTTCGAGAGGAATACTTCGTCTTCCTCTGCTTGCGGTGTTGCTAAAGGCCACACCGGTGCGCTTGCGCGCGTGGCACGCTGCTTCGGTTGATGTTGTGGCTGGCTGGGGCCTGCGCCCAACTACTCGGAAGGCTGTGGCCTATGCAGGCAAGCATGGGTTGCCTTATGTGGCGCTGGAGGATGGCTTTCTGCGCTCCTTCGGCACGGGAGAGCATTTCCCGCCGTTGTCATTGGTGGTCGATGATGCAGGCATTTACTACGATTGCACGCGACCCAGTGCATTGGAGCACCTGCTGAGCAGCGATGCCGATGTGCTCACACCAGATGCCGCGCTCGTGCGGCAGGCCCGCGAGAAATTGTTGTTCGCTGGGCTAAGCAAATACAACCATGCACCGGATCTGCCCACAGGTGTATTGCGCGCTGATGATGTTCAGCGGGTTCTGGTGGTGGACCAGACGGCTGGAGATATGAGTGTGGCCAAGGGTGGGGCGGATGCCGCTACCTTTGAAGCCATGCTGGCGGCAGCGCTGGACGAAAATCCGCAGGCCACTGTCTATGTCAAGACCCACCCTGAAGTGACTTCGGGCCGCAAGAGTGGTTATCTGACGCGTGTGCAGCCCGATGCCCGTACGGTGGTGCTGCGTGACGCCGTCAACCCGATGAGCCTGATCGCTCAGATGGACAAGGTCTATGTGGTCAGCTCCACCATGGGCTTTGAGGCCTTGCTTGCCAGCAAGCCGGTGGTCTGCTTTGGCGTGCCCTGGTATTCGGGCTGGGGAGTGACGGATGATCGCCAGCCGCAGCATGCAGCCATGGGGCGCCGGGCCGGGCGCAGGCGCTCGGTGGACGAGTTGTTTGCCGCCGGTTATATGCACTACACCCGATATCTGAATCCTGAAACAAGGCAGTTGGGCTCCATCGCAGATGTGACGGTCTGGCTGGATAGGCAGCGGGAGATGGCACGACGTTACTCGGGTCGGATGATTTGCGTAGGTTTTCCGCGCTGGCGTGCCTGGAATTTTCGGCAGATGCTGTCCTTGCACGCAAAGCGAGTTGTTCACGCACGCAGCGCGAATGCTGCTGCCGCGCTGAAGCCCGAAAGAGATGACTGTCTGGTCTGCTGGGGTCGTGTTCCACCCGAAGGAGTGCAGGAACTGGCTGCGGCATCGGGCGTGCGCCTGCTTCGCATGGAGGACGGCTTTGTGCGCTCCGTGGGGCTGGGTTCCGACCTGATCCCGCCGCAGTCCTTTGTGCTGGACGCCAAGGGCATTTATTTCGATCCGGGCCAGCCTTCGGAGCTGGAGGATTTGCTCAATACCCGGACATTCACGGCGCAGGACCTGGAGCGTGCGCGCAATGTGCGCGCCTTCATCGTCGAGCACGGCATCACCAAGTACAACCTGGAGCCCAATTGCCCGGTGGACTGGTTCCACAAGGACCGTCCGAAGGATGGTCGGCAAGTGGTGCTGGTGCCGGGTCAGGTGGAGGACGACGCATCCATTCGCTTTGGCTGCGACGCCGAGGGTGTTTGCACGAATCTGGGTCTGATCCAGGCGGCACGCACAGCATTTCCGGATGCTTTCATTGTCTTCAAGCCGCACCCTGATGTGAGCAGCGGCAATCGCAAGGGGCGTGTAGAGCCGGCTCAGGCTTTGCGGTATGCCGACCACATTGAGCAAGACGCTTCAGTGGTGAGCTGTATTGAGGCCTGCGATGTGGTGGCGACCATGACTTCGTTGACCGGCTTTGATGCCTTGCTGCGCAACAAGCAAGTGGTGGTGCACGGGCGGCCGTTCTACGCTGGTTGGGGCCTCACGCAGGACTGTCTGCCCGTGCCGCGCCGCAGCCGCTCGCTGTCTCTGGACGAGCTGGTTGCCGGGGCGCTGCTGCACTACCCCCTGTACTGGGATCCGGTGCTCAGAGGCTACACAAGCTGCGAAGCAGTGCTCAGGCGTTTGCTTGAGCAACGTACCGCCCTGGAGCAGTCGGGCAGTTTGCAGGGCCTGAAGTCCGGCTGGTTGAGGCGGCAATGGCGCAAATCCAAGGTATTGCTTCAGTCGATTTTGTCGGATTGGTGATACTTACCTTTTTTTGCAATTATTTTTCATCGATTTGTTGTCAACGTGCCGTGATGTGCACAGGTTTCTCTCGGTGAAACCCCTAAAATAGGGCGGTCATGCTTCATGACGCCTCCATAAAGATATCAAGCGGCCTGACAGCCCGCAGTTCCTACCGCATGAAGAACAAGAGTGGATTTGCGTCTAAACGTGTTTTGTTGCTACAAGGCCCGGTAGGGCCTTTTTTCTGGAACCTGGCCAAGGACTTGCGCTCGGTGGGGGCGACTGTTTTCAAGTTCAACTTCAATGCAGGGGATTGGCTGTTCTATCCGCGTAAGGCCCATTCGTTTAAGGGGGAGTTGGCACAGTGGCCCGAGGTTCTGGAGGCCTTCATCATCAGGCACCGGATTGACGCGGTACTGCTGTTCGGCGATTGCCGGCCTGTGCATGCGTGCGTGCGCTCCATGACGGAGCGTCTGGGTTGTGCCTTTGGCGTGTTTGAAGAAGGCTATCTGCGGCCCGACCACATCACCTTTGAGCCCATGGGCGTCAACGGGCATTCTCATTTTGAAAAGAGACTGGCCATATGGCTTAAACAGAGGGCGCATCAAGAGACTACGCCACAGCGCTCTCATCCGAATGGACCGGTGACGGAGTCATGGAAGAAGGTCGGGAATTCATTCTGGCATTCGGCCATGTGGGGCATGCTGTATTTCTTTGCTGCCTGGCTGGGGCAGTGGTTCTGGAATAACTCCCTGCATCACAGAAGCATGACCGTGAGGGATGCGCCTTGGTGGTGGCTGAGTTATCTGCGTAAATTCTGGTATCGCCGCACGGAAAAGGAAATCGAGAATCTGCTGCTTGGAGATTTGCGCAAGAAATTCTTCCTGGCTCCGTTGCAGGTATATAACGATGCCCAGATCGTGGTTCACTCGAACTATGATTTCGTGACAGATTTCATCAATCACGTTTTGCATTCATTTTCCAGGGCGCAGGCGCTGGAGCGCATGAACGGTGTGCCCGAAGGTGGGAAATCCATTGGAGATGACGTGGTGGTATTCAAGCACCACCCCATGGATCGCGGCCATCGGAACTACGCCAATATCATTCGTTTGCTGGCGCGGCGCCATGGTTTGCAGGGCAAGGTGTTCTACATCCATGATCAGCACCTGCCTACGTTGCTCAAAAGTGCCAAGGGAGTGGTGCTGGTCAACAGCACGACCGGTCTTTCGGCCTTGGGTCATGGTGCTCCCGTCAAGGTCTGCGGCAATGCCTTGTATGACCTGGAAGGCTTGACCTTTCAGGGCAAGATGCGCGACTTCTGGTTTCGGGCCCATCAGGCCATTCCTGATCAGGATATGCTCTCGCGCTTTCGCAAGGCCTTGATAGAGTGCACGCAGATCAATGGCAGTTTCTACCGCCGGCTTTCGGCGGTCTCATGGCGTTGCGGGGCCGCGCTGGATGGCCAGATGGCGCAGCGCCTGTGGGGAGGCGGTCCGTCGGTGGATCCTTTGCTTTGGCCGGAAGAGGCTGTGGAGCCGGCATTCGTTTCCCGGCAGGAAAATCAGGCCAATGCCATGCCTTCTATGCTGCAGGGGGTAGCCTCTGTCGAATAAGCCTTGGTATGGAGAGGGGGCCGTTTCCCGGAGTGCAATGACTAGCAGCGAAAAGAATATCTCATTCGAGTCTTCCGGGAAGACAAGTGATTGCGAGCGCCTGGTGATCTTCATGGGCGGCTTTGATCCGCGTGGAGCAAGGCATTATCACCAGTTGATGCGCGCCGAGTCGCAAAAGCAGCCGGTGGCTTCCACGGATCGAAAATACGCGATTGGCAGCAGAGAAAAGTGGACTGAGGGTGAGGCCGCACAAGAAAAATCATTGCATTCTCAATGGCGGGTTTCTCAGAAGGATTCCGAAAACACTGCATCTGCCGATTTTGTTTTCTTTGACTGGCACGATCAGGTTCGTCTTCATTGGCCCCAAAGTCGAGCGGAAGTCTTTCGCCAGGCCCTGGGCACCTATGTTTCCATCTGGAATTTGAGGCAGTGGCTGAAACCTGTACGAGAGCAGGCGCGCTTTACTTTGTGGGCGCTGATGTACCCGCTGTTTTATGTGCTGTTGGTGCTGCTGGCCGGAATCGGCATGGGCTCTTTGCTCGTTAATCTATGGGACGCTTTGCCGAAAGCAGGCGCATTCGCGCTGATGCTTTTGGTGCTTGCTGCCGCTTGCTGGGGCGGCTTTGTGCTGGACCGGTATCTGCATATCAGCTGGCTTTTGAGAATTTTGAACTTTGCCCATGCCAGTTCCGGGAAATCATTTCCCGTGCTGGATGCTCGTATCGAGGCGATGGCCGCTGAGGTGGCGCAGGCCATGCAGCAGCAGCGTTGGCGCGAGGTGGTCGTGGTCGGCTTCAGTGTCGGCAGTGTGCAGGCTCTGAAGCTGACACAGGCGCTTCGCCGTAAGCTGGCTGAAGATCCGTTATCCTCACACGCTTCTCGCAAGCCGCTGGTGAGCTTGGTCACCCTGGGCAATTGCATTCCGTTGTTCGGGCTGTTTCCCGGCGCTGGCGCATTGCGGCAAACCTTGCGTGAGGTCGCCATGGACGAAGCGGTGTACTGGGCCGATATTTCTTCTCCCAGCGATAGCGTGTGTTTCGGCATGTGCGATGTAGTGGGGCTGTCGTTGCGCGAAGATGGGCGCAAGGATGGGGCCTCGGCCGTCAACTCCGTTGCTGATTCCAGCAAGCGCCGGCCGCAGTGGGGATTCAATCCGCAGGCGATATGCTCCCCGCGCTTTCACAAGCTGTTTTTGCCGACAACCTACCGTTGGTTGCGCAGGAACAAGATGCGCATGCATTTTCAGTATCTGATGGCCGGCGAAGTTGCCGGTGCCTATGATTATTTCGAGTTACTCACCAGCGCCGGTCCGATGCATGACTACATAGAGAGGAAATTGGTGCGATGAGTCGTTTCTGTCCCGTTTATCCCAAGCCCCACCCCGAGCAGACATCGAAGCTGCGCATGTTCTGGCATGCGCGGCGCTCCTGGATGGACGCCCTGTTCGAGCGCAGCTACAGCATGCAGATGGGCGAGGTCCATCTGCCCGGCGTGGATCTCTACATGCTCAATGACATCAAAGAGGTCAAGAGAGTCATGCAGAGCGAGGCGCAGCAGTTTCCCAAAAGCCATCTGCTGCATGAATCGCTGGAGCCTTTGCTGGGGGACAGCATCTTCACGACCAATGGAGAGCAGTGGCAGCGTCAGCGCACCATGATGAACCCCGCGTTCGCCCAGGCGCGCGTGAACGTCGCTTTCCCGCGCATGCTGGGAGCCGCGCAATCCATGCTGGAGCGCCTGGATGCCGTGGAGGAGGGGCAGCCGTACGACATCGAGATCGAGATGACCCATGTCACGGCCGACATCATTTTCCGCACGATTTTCTCCAAGCCCATGCAGGGGCCGGATGCGCATCGCATCTTCGAGGCATTTGCCCGCTATCAGTCACTGGCGCCCAAGCTCATGCTGCCTGCGCTGTTCGGAGCACGCTGGTTGACCATGCCCTGGTATCGCTGGCAGAGCAACCAGGCGGCCAGGGAGATTCGTGGCTTGCTGCACGCCATGATCAAGCCGCGCTATGAAGCGCATTTGAAGGGGGAGGCCGAGGAGCAGGAGGATATTCTTGCCGCCTTCATGCAGGCCAAGGATCCGAACACCGGCGAGCCTTTCAACGAGGAAGAGTTGGTCAATCAGGTCGCCATGCTGTTTCTGGCAGGGCATGAAACTTCGGCCAGCGCGCTGACCTGGGCCAGTTATCTTCTGGCCCAGTCACCCGATATACAGCAGCGTGCCTACGAGCAAGTGGTGGAGGTGGTTGGCGATCGTCTGCCGCAGCAGGCGGACATGAAGAGCTTCTCTCAGGTCTGGAATATCTTTCGGGAGACCTTGCGCCTGTTTCCCCCTGTGGGCTTCTTCGCCCGGGAGAATGTTCAGTCCTGCCCTATCAGGGGCAAGCAGCTGAAGGAGCGCAGCACGGTGGTGGTGGCGCCCTGGCTGCTGCAGCGCCACCGAAAATGGTGGAAGAACCCCGATGCCTTCGACCCGGATCGCTTTGACCGTGAGGAGGACAAGGAAGCCATCAAACACGCCTACATGCCTTTCAGTATGGGCCCGCGCGTCTGTCTGGGAGCTGCATTTGCCTTGCAGGAGGCGGTCTTGATTCTGGCCTGCCTGCTGCAGCGCTATGAAATCCTGCCGGCGGCAGGCCATGTGCCGCAGCCCGTGGGGCGGCTGACGATTCGCTCCGAAAATGGCGTACGCATCAATTTGCGCAAGAGAGAGGCTGCATGAAGGAGCGCCTGGCAGGTTTTGCGCTGATGTGTGCAGTCGTCCCGCTGGCGGTCGTGGGCTGGCTGATTCTTTGCTGGGTCGGCCTGTTCGGCAAGACGGAGCGGGGCAGGGCCGGAGTGCGTGCGCTGGACCATTTTGTCAATGCGGCAGTGCTCAATGGCTATGCCTGGGAAAGCGTGTCATCGCATGCCTGGCGCGAACGCGAGAACAAGCGTTGGGCGCGTTGGGTCATCCGGATCACCGATCACTTCCAGAAGGATCACTGCATGCGTGCCAACAAGCGCGAGCAGCCCGTGGTGGATCTGATTCTGAAAAAAGGTCTGCAGGGCCAGACGATCAGGTGACGGGGCTGCAGGCCATCCAGCCCATGAGCCGGATGAGCTCATTACGCCTCATTACGCTTCATGCACGGTCCGGGTCAGCGAGATTCGGCTCTGGCGCGTTAAGGACTGAAGCGTTTCCGGGACGAAGCGCGATCTCGCCGGCCCACGGTGATCTATATCGAGCATGGAGACATATGTCCAATCGCACTTCACTCATCCGCAGCCTGGCAGTCTTGGCGCTGGTTTGCGCAGCGGGTGCCGCCCAGGCGCAGGCCTATATCAGCGGCTCCATCTCGGGGCAGCTGGCGCCCGGGGTTTACGGTCAGGTCAATATCGGTAATGCACCACCGCCGCTGCTGTATGCCCAGCCGATGTGGGGCGGCCCGGTAGTGCCGCAGGTGCAGCCCATCTATATGTGGGTGCCGCCCGGCCATTCGCGCAACTGGCGCCGCTACTGCGGCCGCTACCACGCCTGCGGCCAGCCGGTCTATTTCCTGCGCAATCCGCCACCCCATTGGCGTGCAGGACCTCCGCCGCGCCACCACCACGAGCGACGCGACTGGCATGACGACCGCCGGGATCATAGGCACTGGGACAGAGACGATCGCCGCGATCGACGTGACTGGGACAGGCATGATCGCGATGACCGGGGGCGTGGTCATGGTCACGGGCGTGGGCATGGACGCCATGATGACTGAATTAGGGGTTAACCACTAAATTCACTGTTGCTTATGCGCAGCAATGAAGGCTGAGTGCTATTAAAAAAATAGCATTCAGCCTTTTCCTTTTATTGGCTTTGCGCTTTGTTTGTGGGTATTTATACGTGTTATGAGCAAGCACTTTGCTATGCCTTTGCGGCATAGCTGCTAGCGGAGGGCTTGCCTAGTGGGAGGGCGCGGGGCTGCCGACAATAGTCTCATTCGTTTTGACTAGATGGTTGCCCTGATGCACGCCCTGTCGAGCGCCCCGTCCTGCCGGTGCAGTCTGCCCGCAGCGTGACGGGAGTGGCTTGAAAGGCCTCGATGGCCGGGACGCGGCATTCGAGATCGCGGGGCAGCCATGGCATCCACTTCAGGAGTCTTCCGGCATGAGCGCAGCACTCAATGGCATTTCTTCCATGGCAACCCGCCAGGTCCTGGCGGATCTGGTTGCAGCCTGGCAGGCCCAGGGCGGCGAGCCGGTGCAGATCGAATCCGTGGGCGGTGTGGATGCCGCGCAGCGTGTGCAGTCCGGTGAAGAGGCCTTTGATGTGGTCTTCCTGGCCTCCAACGCCATCGACAAGCTGCAGGCCGCCGGCCGTGTGGTTGCAGGCAGCAAGGTGGACTTGGTGCTCTCCAGTACTGCCGTGGCCGTGCCTGCTGCTGCGGAGCAGCCCGATATCAGTTCTGAAGAGGCCGTGCGCGCTGCCGTGCTGGCCGCGCCCAGCATTGGCTATTCCACCGGCCCCAGCGGTGTGGCACTGCAAAAGCTGTTCGAGCGTTGGGGCATTGCCGACGAGATCAAGTCCCGCATCGTGCAGGCCAGGCCCGGTGTACCCGTGGGCTCCATGATTGCTTCGGGCGAAGTGGCGCTGGGATTTCAGCAGCTGAGCGAGCTGATCCATGTCGAAGGCATTCGCATCGTGGGCGGCCTGCCTGCTGCGATTGCCATCGATACGGTGTTTTCTGCCGGCGTTGTTACGGGCTCGGCCCATGCGGATGCCGTGCAGCGTCTGCTGGCCTTCATGGCTTCGCCTGAAGCCGAAGCGGCCAAGCGCCGCCAGGGCATGGAGCCCGCTTGAATTGATTCGTGTCCAGGCGGGGGCCTGGCACTGACACCCCATCCAGCAAAAGGGCAGTCATAGCCCTTTCGTGACGGACGTACCAGATGCCTTTGAGGCTTTGGCGCCAGCCGCGAGACAGGAGATAGAGGCGACAAAGAGAGGCAACTGAGATTCCAAATATGACTTCGCAAACTAGCAAACAGAACACCGGCCCGGGGGTCGTCAACGTGCAGACCGTGCTCAACGAGAGCCCGTTTTCGCGCTTCCAGTGGGGGATTTTTTTCCTCTGTTTTTTGATTGTTCTGCTCGACGGTTTTGATACCGCAGCCATCGGCTTCATCGCGCCTTCGCTGCTCGGCGAATGGGGCATCGACAAGTCCCATCTGGGCCCGGTGCTGAGCGCAGCCCTGTTCGGCCTGGCGTTCGGCGCTCTGGGCGCGGGTCCGTTGGCGGACCGCGTGGGCCGCAAGACCGTGCTGATCATCGCTGCGGTGGTGATGGGCGGTGCATCGATTGCTTCGGGTCTGGTGCACGACCTGCAAGCTTTGACCATCTGGCGCTTCATCACCGGCCTGGGTCTTGGCGCCGCCATGCCCAACGCCATCACGCTGATGAACGAATACTGCCCTGACAGCAAGCGTTCCTTCATCACCAACTGCATGTTCTGCGGTTTCCCCATCGGTTCGGCCTTCGGCGGCTTTATCGCGGCCTGGATGATTCCGCATTTCGGCTGGCGCAGCCTGCTGATCGTGGGCGGCGTGGTGCCCCTGATCCTGGCCGTGCTGATGATCGTGATGCTGCCCGAGTCAGTGCGCTTCATGGTGCTCAAGAACTACTCGGCAGACCGCGTGCGCAAGGTGATGGTGCGCATCGCCGCCGGCACCCGCAATGCAGCGCGTTTTGTGCTGAACGACGGCGGCGAGGCGGCCGCCCAGGCACAGCAGGGTCCTCAGGGCCTGCGTCTGGTGTTCTCGCAGAAGTATCTGGTCGGCACGCTGGCCCTGTGGGTGACGTATTTCATGGGCCTGGTGATTGTCTATGGCCTGGTCAACTGGATGCCTGTGCTGTTCAAGGAGGCAGGCGTGCCCGCCAGCCAGGCGGCCGTGATTGCTGCGCTGTTCCAGCTCGGCGGCGTGGGCGCGATCTTCGTCGGTCTGCTGATGGACCGCTGGAATGCCAATCTGATCATTGCGACGGGCTACTTCCTGACCAGCCTGGGCGTGGCTTTCATCGGCCAGGTGCTCGGCGGAGGCGTGGGTATGCTGGTGGCTTCGGTCTTCATTGCCGGTTTGCTGATGAATGCGGCACAGTCGTCCATGCAGGCGCTGGCTGCCGAGTACTACCCCACGGAATGCCGCGCCAGCGGTGTGTCCTGGATGCTGGGCATCGGCCGCTTTGGCGGCATTGCCGGCTCTTTCCTGGTGGCCGAGCTGTCGCGCCGTCACCTGGAGCTGCCGCAGGTCTTCATGGTGGTGGCCATTCCCGGTGTCATCGCCGCGCTGGCGCTGCTGGTCAAGAACCGCTATGCCGGCGGCGCACCGCGCACCTCCATGCTGGGCCTGGGCGGCGCGCACTGAACTTTTTGATTGACGAATTATTTTTAACGGAGCTTGAAGATGATCATTGACGTACACGGTCACTACACCACGGCGCCTGCGGCCCTGGGCGCATGGCGCGATCTGCAGATCGCCGGCCTCAAGGACCCGAGCAAGACCCCGTCGGTGGCCGATCTGAAGATCAGCGACGATGAAATCCGCGAGACCATCGAAACCAATCAGCTGCGCCTGATGAAGGAGCGTGGTTCCGATCTGACCATCTTCAGCCCCCGTGCCTCGTTCATGGCGCACCACATCGGTGACTTCCAGACCTCCAGCACCTGGGCCGCCATCTGCAACGAGCTGTGCTTCCGCGTCAGCGAGCTGTTCCCCGACCACTTCATTCCCGCCGCCATGCTGCCCCAGTCGCCCGGCGTGGACCCGGCAACCTGCATTCCCGAGCTGGTCAAGTGTGTCGAGCAATACGGCAACGTCGGCATCAACCTGAACCCCGACCCCTCGGGCGGCCACTGGACTTCGCCCCCGCTGTCCGACAAGAGCTGGTACCCCATCTACGAAAAGATGGTGGAGTACGACATCCCCGCGATGATCCACGTCTCCACCAGCTGCAACAGCTGCTTCCACACCACGGGCAGCCACTATCTGAATGCCGACACCACGGCCTTCATGCAGTGCCTGACTTCGGATCTGTTCAAGGACTTCCCGACCCTGAAGTTCCTGATTCCCCATGGCGGCGGCGCCGTGCCTTACCACTGGGGCCGTTTCCGCGGTCTGGCGCAGGAGATGAAGAAGCCGTTGCTGGAAGAGCATCTGCTGAACAACATCTACTTCGACACCTGCGTCTACCACCAGCCCGGCATCAATCTGCTGACGGAAGTGATCCCCACCAAGAACATTCTGTTCGCCAGCGAAATGATCGGCGCCGTGCGCGGCATCGATCCGCAGACCGGTCACTACTACGACGACACCAAGCGCTACATCGAAGCCACGCAGAACCTGAGCGCCGATGAAAAGCACGCCGTCTACGAAGGCAATGCCCGCCGCGTGTTCACGCGCCTGGACAAGGCGCTGAAGGCCAAGGGTCTGTAACTTCTCAAAAAAAGAGCTGCTATCGCAAGGTATGAAATGTTTTCAGCAAGAAAACTATTCAGATCTGATGAATGACCAGCGGTGCCAGCTCACTTTTTTGATTCAATAACGTCTTAGCAAAGAGGTATTTCCATGTACGAACTGGGAGTTGTCTACCGCAATATCCAGCGCGCCGACCGCGCTGCTGCTGACGGCCTGGCCGCCCTGGGCTCCGCCACCGTGCACGAGGCCATGGGCCGCGTCGGTCTGCTCAAGCCCTATATGCGCCCCATCTACGCCGGCAAGCAGGTCTCGGGCACCGCCGTCACGGTGCTGCTGCAGCCCGGCGACAACTGGATGATGCATGTGGCGGCCGAACAGATTCAGCCCGGCGATATCGTGGTTGCTGCCGTTACCGCCGAGTGTTCCGACGGCTACTTCGGCGACCTGCTGGCCACGAGCTTTCAGGCGCGCGGCGCACGCGCGCTGATCATCGATGCCGGCGTGCGCGACGTGAAGACGCTGCAGGAGATGGACTTCCCGGTCTGGAGCAAGGCCATCTCTTCCAAGGGCACGATCAAGGCCACCCTGGGCTCGGTCAACATCCCCATCGTCTGCGCCGGCATGCTGGTCACGCCCGGTGACGTGATCGTGGCCGACGACGACGGCGTGGTCTGCGTGCCTGCCGCGCGTGCCGTGGAAGTGCTGGCCGCCGCCCAGAAGCGTGAAAGCTTCGAAGGCGAAAAGCGCGCCAAGCTGGCTTCGGGCGTCCTGGGCCTGGATATGTACAAGATGCGCGAGCCCCTGGAAAAGGCCGGCCTGAAATATATTGACTAACACCCCCTGAGTCGCTTCGCCTGGGCGGCCCCGCGCCTTCCCCCTCTCTCGCTTTGCTTGGCAATGCGGAGGGGGACGATGCCCTCGCTGCGAGGCGGCTCTTGCTTGGCATCTCTGAGTTGTGCGGCGCCAGTATTGGCGGCTATGGCCCACTCACAGACCATCGAGGAAAAGACAAATGAGCGAATTTGAAAAGACTCCCGGCTGGATGGATTGGTACGCCAACCCCAGCAAGCCCCAGTTCAAGCTGCCTGCCGGCGCTGTGGATGCACACTGCCATGTGTTCGGCCCTGGCAACGAGTTCCCCTTCGCCCCCGAGCGCAAGTACACCCCCTGCGATGCCAGCAAGGCCCAGCTGTATGCGCTGCGCGACCACCTGGGTTTTGCACGCAATGTGGTGGTGCAGGCCACCTGCCACGGTGCGGACAACCGCGCCATGGTCGATGCCTGCAAGTCCTCGGGCGGCAAGGCCCGTGGCGTAGCCACCGTCAAGCGCTCCATCAGCGATGCCGAACTGCAGGAGCTGCATGACGCCGGCGTGCGCGGCGTGCGCTTCAACTTCGTCAAGCGCCTGGTGGACTTCACGCCCAAGGACGAGCTGATGGAGATCGCCGGCCGCATCGCCAAGCTGGGCTGGCATGTGGTGATCTATTTCGAAGCCGTGGATCTGCCCGAGCTGTGGGACTTCTTCACCGCGCTGCCCACCACCGTGGTGGTCGACCACATGGGCCGTCCCGACGTCACCAAGGGCGTGGACAGCGAAGAGTTCGCCCTGTTCCTGAAGTTCATGCGCGAGCACCAGAACGTGTGGAGCAAGGTGTCCTGCCCCGAGCGCCTGTCCGTCACCGGCCCCAAGGCCCTTCATGGTGAGCAGAACGCCTACCAGGATGTAGTGCCGTTCGCGCGCCGCGTGGTCGAGGAGTTCCCAGATCGCGTGCTCTGGGGCACCGACTGGCCGCACCCCAACCTGAAGGACCACATGCCCGACGACGGCCTGCTGGTGGACTTCATTCCTCATATCGCGCCCACCGCGCAGCTGCAGCAAAAGCTGCTGGTGGACAACCCCATGCGTCTGTACTGGCCCGAAGAGGTCTGACGGAGTTCCGGCGACACATACACCCGGAAACAGGTCGCAGCCTTGTCGCATGGGCTGCGCCATCCGTAAACGAGGAGAATTTATGGCTTTGGAAAAACCGTATCTGGACGTGCCCGGCACCATCATTTTCGATGCCGAGCAGTCCCGCAAGGGCTACTGGCTCAACCAGTTCTGCATGAGCCTGATGAAGGCCGAGAACCGCGAGCGCTTTCGCGCCGACGAGCGAGCCTATCTCGACGAGTGGGCGATGACCGAGGAGCAGAAGCAGGCCGTGCTGGCGCGCGATCTGAACTGGTGCATGCGCACCGGCGGCAATATCTACTTCCTGGCCAAGATCGGCGCCACCGACGGCAAGAGCTTCCAGCAGATGGCCGGCTCCATGACCGGCATGACCGAAGAAGAGTACCGCGCCATGATGATGGGCGGCGGTCGCTCTGCCGAAGGCAATCGCTACGTGGGCGAGGACGGTGATGCTCAGGCACACCATCAACCCCAGGGCAGCGCAGGCAACCAGAACAAGGAAGGCAACTAAGACATGGCACGCATCACCGCATCCGTTTTTACTTCGCATGTGCCTGCCATCGGCGCTGCCATGGACATGGGCAAGACCCAGGAGGCCTACTGGGCGCCCCTGTTCAAGGGCTATGACTTCTCCCGCCAGTGGATGAAGGACAACAAGCCCGATGTGATCTTCCTGGTCTACAACGACCATGCCACGGCCTTCAGCCTGGACTGCATTCCCACTTTCGCCATCGGCACGGCTGCCGAGTTCCAGCCCGCCGACGAAGGCTGGGGCCCGCGTCCCGTGCCCAAGGTGGTCGGCCATCCCGATCTGGCCAGCCACATTGCCCAGTCCGTGATTCAGCAGGACTTCGACCTGACCATCGTCAACAAGATGGACGTGGACCACGGCCTCACGGTGCCGCTGTCGCTGATGTGTGGCGAGCAGGACCCCAAGACCGGCTCCTGGCCCTGCCCGGTGATCCCCTTCGCCGTGAACGTGGTGCAGTACCCCGTGCCCACCGGCCAGCGCTGCTTCAACCTGGGCCGCGCCATCCGCAAGGCCGTGGAGAGCTACGACCAGGACATCAACGTGCATATCTGGGGCACGGGCGGCATGAGCCACCAGCTGCAGGGTGCGCGCGCCGGCCTGATCAACAAGGAATGGGACAACCAGTTCCTGGACCTGCTGATCGAGAACCCGCACGGACTGGCCCAGATGCCGCATATCGACTATGTGCGCGAAGCCGGCTCGGAAGGCATCGAGCTGGTGATGTGGCTGATCGCGCGCGGCGCCATGTCCGATGTGGACGGCCCCGCACCGCTGCCCAAGGTGGCGCACCGCTTCTACCATGTGCCCGCATCGAACACCGCTGTGGGCCATCTGATCCTCGAGAATCAGTGAACGTTTCACCACGTTCGCTGCTTCGCGTATCCACCGCCCCCCAGTGGGGGGCTTCGCCTCCTTGAGGCGGCTCTACGGAGACCCAAATCATGAGCAAGACCATCAAAGTAGCGCTGGCTGGCGCTGGTGCCTTCGGCATCAAGCACCTTGACGGCATCAAGAACATCGACGGCGTGGAAGTCGTCTCCCTGGTCGGTCGCCGCTTTGACCAGACCAAGGAAGTGGCCGACAAATACGGCATCCAGCATGTGGCAACCGATCTGGCCGAAAGCCTGGCACTGCCCGAAGTCGATGCCGTGATCCTGTGCACGCCCACACAGATGCATGCCGAGCAGGCCATTGCCTGCATGAAGGCCGGCAAGCATGTGCAGGTCGAGATCCCTCTGGCCGATGCCCTGAAGGACGCGCAGGAAGTGGCCGAGCTGCAAAAGCAGACCGGTCTGGTGGCCATGGTGGGTCACACCCGCCGCTTCAACCCCAGCCACCAGTGGGTGCACAAGAAGATAGCAGCCGGCGAGTTCAACATCCAGCAGATGGATGTGCAAACCTACTTCTTCCGCCGCACCAATATGAATGCACTGGGCCAGGCCCGCAGCTGGACCGATCACCTGCTGTGGCACCATGCAGCCCATACCGTGGACCTGTTCGCCTACCAGGCCGGCAGCCCCATCGTCAAGGCCAATGCCGTGCAAGGCCCCATCCACAAGGATCTGGGCATCGCCATGGACATGAGCATCCAGCTCAAGGCCGCCAACGGCGCGATCTGCACGCTGAGCCTGTCGTTCAACAACGACGGCCCTCTGGGCACCTTCTTCCGCTACATCGGCGACACCGGCACCTATCTGGCCCGCTACGACGACCTGTACACCGGCAAGGACGAGAAGATCGACGTGTCCCAGGTCGATGTCTCCATGAACGGCATCGAGCTGCAGGACCGCGAATTCTTCGCCGCCATCCGTGAAGGCCGCGAACCCAACTCCAGCGTGCAGCAGGTGTTCAACTGCTACAAGGTCTTGCACGACCTGGAGCAGCAACTGAACGCGGATTGATCAGCGCGGACTGATTGCCTGGCGCATCTCCGCACGAAAGCCCCCGCAGCCTGTGGCTGCGGGGGCTTGTTTCATCGCGCAAAGTCTCTGTCGCTGCACGAGGAGATCGTAGTCGCATTCTTGTGTGGCCGAATCCAGGCCCTATACCGAGGCTATCCCTCCCAGGAACGATGGCGCAGCTGACGGGGGGATTGGCCAAACCAGCGCTGGCACGCTCGGGTGAGCACGGCCTGGTCTGAATACCCCAGCAATTGCGCGATATGGCCCAGACTCAGGTCGGGCTGCGCCAGCAATTGCGCCACCCAGGTCTTGCGCGCGCTATCGCGCAGATCCTCGAAGGCCGCGCCTTCTGCCTGCAGGCGTCGCTGCAGGGTGCGCGGGTGCTGGCTCAGGGCGCGTGCCGCCGAGGGCAGGTCGGCCATGCCCATGCGAACCAGATTGGCCAGCGCGCTGCGCACCTGGTCCGTCATGCTGGTATTCCTGCCTGGCGCGGCTCCCAGCAAGAAGCGTTCGACAAACTGCTGCAGCAGCCGGTTGTGGCGAGGCATGGGCTGACGCCAGGCCAGCGGGTCGATGGCAATGCCGTCAAAGCTGGAGCCAAAGCGCGGCAACTGGCCCAGGTGCCGCCTGTACTGCGCGCTGCTGCCCACGGGGGCATGGCGCAGATGGATGGCCGCAGGGCGCAGCGCGCCTTCGGACAGCACATGGATCAGGCGGCACATATAGGCCACGCAGATTTCCGTTCCCTGGGGCATGAGGGCCTGGGAGGGCAGGCGTGACAGCACTTCCACGCATTCAAGCCCCTCGTCAGGCGCCATGAAGGTTCTGTAGCTCAGGGTGGGGTTGTGGAAGTGGACATACTTGCCGCCCTGCATCATGCCCTCGCGCACAGTGGGCGCGGACTGTATGGCCAGTCCTAGCAGGCCCAGGGTTTCGACACCTTGCCGGGCGCACAGACGCAGCCCGAAATCGTGCACGCCCAGCACACAGGCGGCTTCCTCTATGACCAGGGCCACGGCGTGGCTGGGCAGGTAGCGCTCGGGGTCGGCCAGATCTTCCGGCACCAGGCCGCAGGCGCGCAGGATGGCGGCGGGGTCGCCGCCCTGTGCGCGCACCAATTCTTCGAAACCCGCGAGCGAGGCGGCGCGGACACTGGTCATGACGGCGGAATCAGCGGGCTTGGCAGGCATCGGGGTATGTACTGCATGTCGTTCAACATCAAAATCCTGTCGCGCAAACACAAGTTTTGCCAGAGGGCTAGACCTAGCATGTCTGCGTGACAGACACGATTGATGCATGTCGGGCCCAGGCTGGAGCTTCACCTCAAGGCCGTGATACCTGCTCATTCCTGTCGGCTCACGCCCTAGCAGACAAGCAGGAGACACCCGGTATGGCACAGCATTTCGACTTTCTCATCATTGGCGCCGGTATTTCCGGCATTGGTGCGGCCCGTCATCTGCGTGAGCAGTTCGCGGATCGCAGCCTCGCCATCCTCGAAGCCATGGACAGCTTCGGCGGCACCTGGTGGACGCACCGCTACCCGGGTGCGCGCTCGGACAGCGACCTGTTCACCTATGGCTATGGCTTCAAGCCCTGGACGGGCAATGCCATCGCCACGGCCGATGAGATTCGCCACTACCTGGCCGAGACCATTGAGGAGAACGATCTGGCCCCGCTGATCCGCTACGGCCACAAGGTGCAATCGGCCCGCTGGTCGTCCGAAGACAGGCGCTGGACGCTGGAAGTCACCCAAAGCGGCTCGGACGAGGTGCAGACCTTCACCACGGGTTTTCTCTGGGTTTGCGCCGGCTATTACGACCACGGCCAGGGCTATACGCCGCAGTGGCCGACGCTCAAGGACTTCAAGGGCCAAGTCATTCACCCGCAGCACTGGCCGCAGGGTCTGGATTACACGGGCAAGCGCATCGTGGTCATAGGCTCGGGTGCCACGGCGGCCACGCTGATCCCGAGCCTGGCGCCGGATGCGGGCCATGTGACCATGCTGCAGCGCTCGCCCACCTTTTTCCTGCCCGCGTCCGAGCATCCGCTGGTGCCGCTGCTCAAGCCTTTGAACCTGCCCGAGGATTGGTACCACGAGATCATGCGCCGCGCCTTCATCGCGCGCACCGACGAGATCGTGCAAACCTCCAGGCAGCACCCCGAAGCGATGCGCGCCTTCCTGCTTGGAGAGATCCGCTCGCACCTGCCCGAGGGCTTCGACATCGACAAGCACTTCAATCCCAGCTACCGCCCCTGGCAGCAGCGCATTGCCGTGGTGCCCGACGGCGACTTCTTCCAGGCCATGCGCGAGGGCAAGGCCTCGGTGGTGACGGACACCATAGAGAGCTTCGATGCCGGCGGCATACAGCTGACCGGCGGCGGACATCTGGACGCCGACATCATCGTTACTGCCACAGGCTTCAATCTCAAGCTGTTCGGCGGCATAGCGTTCAGCGTGGATGGCGCGCCGGTGGATTTTCGCGAGCGCATCTCCTACCGGGGCGTGATGATCGAGGGCATGCCCAACATGGCCTACACCCAGGGCTACTTCCGCTCCAGCTGGACGCTGCGCTGCGACCTGGTGTGCGACTGGGTGTGCCGCCTGCTTGCCCATATGCGCGAGCACGGCCATGCCGAGGTACGGCCCATCGTGGCCGCAGCCGATGCCGGCATGCAACGCCTGTCGTGGATAGAGGCCGACAACTTCAACGCCGGCTATGTGCTGCGTGCGCAAGATGCCATGTTCGGCCAGGGCGACCGCCAGCCCTGGAGGCACGACATGGAGTACGCCGAAGAACGCTTGGCTCTGACCGCCGCATCGCTGCAGGACGATGCCTTGGCCTATCGCTAGGTCCGGCCCCGTATCCGTTCTTTCACTCTTTATAACGACAGGAGACTTCAACCATGGCTCTCGATCCACATCTGGCCGGCGTCCTGCAGCAACTGGCCGCTGCCAACAGGAAAGCCATCGCAGACGGTACGCCCGAAGAGGGCCGCGCCGGCTATCTGGCGCTGACCCGTGGCTCGCTCACACCCGAGCAGATCGTGCCCGTGGCCAGCGTTCAGGACATCACCGTGCCCGGCGGCGCAGGCCCTGTGGCCGCACGCATCTATCGGCCCGAAGGCACTGGGCCTTTTCCGACCGTGGCGTATTTCCACGGCGGAGGCTATGTCATCGGCAACCTGGACACGCATGACAATATGTGCCGAGAGATCTGCCGCGGCGCGCAGGCCGTGGTGGTGTCGGTGGACTACCGGCTTGCCCCCGAGCATCCCTTCCCCGCAGGCATAGAGGACGCCGTGGCTGCCGCCAGATGGGTGGTTGCCAATGCGCATGAGCTGGGGGACAGTGCCATCGTGGCCGTGGCGGGCGACAGCGCTGGCGGCAACTTCTGCGCCGTGGTGACGCAGCAGCTGCGCGATGGGGGCATTCCCCTGGCTGCGCAATTCCTCATCTACCCCGCGGTAGACCACGCCGCCGCCGAGTACGCCAGCGCCGAGCAGAACGCCAAGGGCTATTTCCTGGAAGCCGAGACCATGGCCTGGTTCTACAACCATTACGCCGGCACCTCCCACAATGCGCTGGATCCGCGCCTGGCACCGCTGCAGGCCAAGAGTCTGGCCAACCTGCCGCCCGCCGTGATCGTGAATGCCGAGTTCGATCCGCTGCGTGATCAGGGAGCGGCCTATGCCCATGCACTGCGCGCCGCAGGTGGCCAGGCCGAGCTGATTGAAGGGGCGGGCATGATCCATGGCTTCTTCGACATGGGCCGCTGGTCGCCGGGCGCGCAGGCCGTCATCACGCGCAGCATCGAGCGCTTTGCCGGGCTGCTGAAATCGCAAACCCGTTGAGGAAACCAATATGACCCATGTGAATCATTTGACCGTCCTGGGCTCGGGCGTGCTGGGTGGCCAGATTGCCTGGCACAGCGCGTTCAAGGGCAAAACCGTGGTTGTCTACGACATCTCGGAAGATGCGCTGGCGCGCTGCCGCGCCGCACAGGCGCAGTACGCAGCCATCTATCTGGCAGAACTCGGTGCGGGCGAGGCCGACATCGAGGCCACGCGCCAGCGTCTGAGTTTTACCACGGACATGGCCCGGGCCGTGGCCAAGGCTGATCTGGTCATCGAGGCCGTTCCGGAGATCCCGGATGTCAAGACCGGCGTCTATCAGCAGATGGCGCCGCTGCTGCCAGCCCATACCGTGGTTGCCACCAACTCGTCCACCTTTTTGCCCAGCGACTTCGCGGCTGCCACGGGCCGGCCCGAGAAGTTCTGCGCGCTGCACTACGCCAACTACATCTGGTCGGCCAATGTCGTGGAAATCATGCCGCATGCAGCGACGGCCCGGGCCACGCAGGAGACCGTCACCCGGTTCGGCATCGAGACCGGCATGGTGCCGATTCCCATCGCCACGGAGCACAACGGCTATGTCATCAACACCTGGTTCCCCGCACTGCTCAAGGCCGCCCAGACGCTGGTGACCAATGGAATCGCCACACCCGAGGATGTGGACCGCACCTTCCTGATCGCCAACCGCGGTGCCCGCATGGGCCCGTTCGGCATGATGGACATCGTGGGCATGAAGACCTGCTATGACGTATCCATTTACTGGGGGCAGTTGCAGGGCGATGCGCAGCAGCTGGCCAATGCCGAATATGTCAAGACCCAGTTGATGGACAAGGGCCGTACTGGCATGCTGGCGGGCAAGGGCTATTACGACTACCCGAATCCGGCCTATGCGGCGGCGGGCTTTCTGGATGTGCCGGCGCTGTCGCAGCTATCTGACATCGTTGACCGCTGTATCTCCAGAGCCTGAGCCTTTGGTGCACATATGCGGCGACGGCGCATGCGGCCCTGCCTCTGCGCCCGTGCCCGTGCCCGTGCCCGTGCCCGTGCCCGTGCCCGTGCCCGTGCCTGGCAGTGCAGTGCAGTGAGGCAGTGCCGGGCACGCACCAGACGAGCACGGATTTCGATGCGGACATTATTTTGGCTTGGCATCGGCCATCGACGAACCGGAAGGCAGCTGCTGGAATAATATTGCTCCAGCTTGTATAGCGGCCTGCGCCCTCGCTTGGTTCGGTTGAAGGCCTTTGGATGCTTAAGGAAAGTTAATGGAAAACCGCAAAATCGGCCCATTCAGCGTCGCCAATGTCGCGCTGGGCTGCATGAATTTCTGCCATGCCTACGGAAACCCCGTCTCTACCGAGCAGTCGCACGCCGTGCTGCACGCGGCACTGGATGCGGGTGTGACCTTGTTCGACACCGCTGCCCTCTATGGCTTTGGCGCCAGTGAGTCGCTGATCGGTCCCGTGCTCAAGCCCCACCGCAACCACATCACCCTGGCGAGCAAATGCGGCATGGCCGGCGTGCGCGGCGAAGACGGCGTGATGCGCCGCGTCATCGACGGTCGCCCCAAAACCCTGCGCCAGAACTGCGAAGACAGTCTCAAGCGCCTGGGCACCGATGTGATCGATCTCTACTATCTGCATCGCTGGGACAAGAATGTGCCCATCGAGGAGTCGGTGGGCGAGATGGCGCGTCTGAAGGAAGAGGGCAAGGTTCGCGCCCTGGGCCTGTCGGAAGTGGGGGCCGATGCACTGCGCCGCGCGCACAAGGAGCACCCGATTGCGGCGCTGCAAAGCGAATATTCGCTGTGGTCGCGCAATGCAGAGCTGGGCACGCTCGCCGCCTGCAAGGAGCTGGGCATTGCCTATGTAGCCTTCAGCCCCATGGGCCGCGCCTTCTTCAGCGGCAAGCTGCAGCAGGTGGACAACCTGGTCAAGGGCGATATCCGCGCCACCATGCCGCGCTTTGCCGGCGAGGCCTATGCGCAGAATCTGCGCCTGCTGGCGCCCATGCAGGCCGTGGCGGAAAAAGCCGGCTGCACGCTGGCCGAGCTGGCCATCGCTTGGGTGCTGCACCAGGGCGAGCATGTGATTGCCTTGCCCGGCACCACCAGCGTGGAGCATCTGCACGAAGACATTCGCGGTGGCCGCGTCCATCTCGGCGCCGAGCTGCTGGCCGAGCTCGATGACATCTTCAAGCCCGAAGCCATTGCCGGCGACCGCTATGCATTGCAAGGCCAGGGCGAGGTGGATACCGAGAAATACGCGTTTGAAAAGCGCCCAGGCTAGCATCCCATCCCGCGAAGGCCCTGGCGCGGAGGGGGAGCGTAAACAGGTTCTGGTTTGCTTCAGGTTTGGGACAGGGCGTGCAGTGGAATATCCCTGTCCTGCGCCAGCTGCATCAGTTGCGCGCAGCTGCGGGCTGCCAGAAACCGGGCCACGCCTTGATGGATTTCGGGCTTGCGCATATCGGTGGGATGGCCGAAGGGCAGGTCTGCCGCTTCGCACAGACGCTGGGCAAAGTGAGGCTCCAGCGCGGCCACGGCCACGATGCCGTCGGCGCAGGGATATATGCGGTAGCCCGCATGGGCGCCGCCGACATCGCCCGTGGGCTGGGTCAGGCCCCAGTGCCAGGGCAGGGCCAGCCATTGCGCGGCCTGGGCCAGTCCGACTTCGCGCAGGATGCCGTGCCCGCTGCGGCTGCTGACGAGTACGGCCTGGAGTACGGCCTCGCTGGCCATCAGCGCCCCCGCCATATCGGCAAACAGGCTGGGGGGCAGGGCGGTGCTGTGAACGAGGCCCGCTTCGGCCTGATAGGTGAGGTCGTGGCCAGGGACATCTGCCAGTTCGCCGGCGCTGCCAACCACGCGCACCAGCGACAGTCGGGGGTAGCGCTGCTGCAGGGTTTCCCAGCCCAGGCCCAGCTTGCTCAGGGCCGAGGGACGGAACGAGGTCAGCAGCACATCGGTTTGCGCCAGTTGCGCATGCAGGCTGGCCTGGCCTTCGGCAGTCTTGAGATCGGCCTGCAGGGTTTGCACCTTGTCATGCATCTGCGCGTAGGCATCGGGGCAGTAGAGGCCCATGGGGTCGGCGCTGCGGCCTGCGCCGGGGGCCAGAGGCTCAAGCTTGCGGCAATCGGCTCCCATGCCGGCACAGCGCCACAGGGCGGCAGGGCCGGGCAGGTTCAGAGCCAGGCTGAGTATGCGAATTCCTTGCAGGGGCTGAATGGTGGTGCTGGGCATGAGTGGGAGTATTCCTTGTCTGGGCTTGTGCAAGCCAGGGTGGCATCAGGATGGTTTCCTTGAGGCGAAGCCCTTGCCTGAGCCTGTTTGAGGTGAGTCGTGCTTGTTCAACTGCTGTTGTAGTGCAAGCCGGCCCCCGGCACTGGCACTTTCAGGACAGTCTGTTGCGGTGGCGATGCTTTCAGGCGCTGTTGCGCTGTGGCAAGCTTGCGCTATCTGTAAAAAAAATGCCCCTAGGGGCGTGTTCGATTGACCGAGATGCGTAGACGTACGCTTTTGTCCCTGGGCGCAGCCTCCGTGCTGGCAGCCGGCGGGGGCTGGAAGGCTTTTTCCATGAACTCCACTTCTTCTTCCCTGTTGCCCGAGCAGCTGCTGCAGCAGCTCAAGCCTTCGCCGCGCATGCCGGTGATGTTCCTCGGCCATGGCAGTCCCATGAATGTGATCGAGGACACGCACTGGCGCCAGAGCTGGAAGGCGCTGGGCCAGGAGCTGACAGCCAAGGGCATTGCGCCGCAACTGATTCTCTGCATCTCGGCCCATTGGCTGACCGAGTCCGACTGGGCGCTGACCGGCATGGCCCAGCCGCGCACGATTCATGACTTCGGTGGCTTTCCGCAAGAGCTGTTCGATCAGCAATATCCCGCCCCCGGCGCGCCCGAGGTGGCCAGGCAGCTGGCGGCCGAGCTGCAGTCGCCGCTGGACGGATCAGCCCTGCTGGTGGACCAGAAATGGGGTTTTGACCACGGAACCTGGTCGGTGCTGCTGCCCATGTTCCCCGAGGCCAGCATTCCCGTCATGCAGCTGAGCATGCCCTATGGGCTGGCGCCCGAAAAGCATTTCGAGATGGGCCGCCAGCTGCGTGCGCTGCGCGAGCGCGGCGTGCTGATCGTGGGCAGCGGCAATATCGTGCACAACCTGCGCGCCATGCAGCGCGGTGCCAGCGACAACCAGGCCTATGACTGGACGATACAGTTCGACACCGAAGTGCAGCAGCGCCTGGACAGCGGCAATCTGGCTGATCTGAGCACCTTTCTGGACTGGGGGCCGCAGGCCCGTCTGGCCCATCCCACGCACGACCACTATCTGCCCCTGCTGTATGCGGCAGGGGCCGTGCAGGAGGGCGAAGCGCCGCGCGTGTTCAACACGGCCTACCAGTATGCGGCGCTCTCCATGCGCTCGGCCATCTGGGGGTTGAGCGCCTGATCAATATTTTGGTAGCTTGCTGCGCTTGATTCAAAAGGTTTTTAGATGCTTTTCTATCTGAAAACAATATGGGCAGGGCGCTGGAAGCTATCAATTAATAGGTAGACCTGAAGCGGCCATAAAAAAAGAGCAACGGACTTTTAATCCGTTGCTCTTTGGTCTTCAGGGCCGAAGCCCCGAATCGTGAGCTTAGATCACGGCGGCGATGGCCTTGCAGACATAGTCGATGTTCTTGCTGTTCAGCGCGGCCACGCACATGCGGCCGGTGTCGGTGCCGTACACGCCGAACTCGGAGCGCAGGCGCACCATCTGGTCCTTGGACAGGCCGGAGTACGAGAACATGCCGATCTGGGTGGTGATGAAGGACATGTCCTGGGTCACGCCGGCAGCCTTCAGGCCGTCGACCAGCTTCTGGCGCATGGCCTTGATGCGCACACGCATCTCGCCCAGTTCCTTTTCCCACAGAGCGTGCAGCTCGGGGTTGTTCAGCACCGCTGCCACCACGGCGCCGCCATGGGTGGGAGGGTTGGAGTAGTTGGTGCGGATGACGATCTTCAGCTGCGACAGCACGCGAGCGGCCTCTTCCTTGTCGGAGGCCACCACGGACAGGGCCCCCACGCGCTCGCCATACAGGCTGAAGCTCTTGGAGAACGAAGTCGACACGAAGATGTTCAGGCCGGCAGCCACGAACTTGCCGATCACGGCGCCGTCTTCGGCGATACCGTGGCCGAAGCCCTGGTAGGCCATGTCCAGGAAGGCGACCAGGCCCTTGGCCTTGACGACGGCAATCACTTCATCCCACTGAGCGGCAGTGATGTCGTAGCCGGTGGGGTTGTGGCAGCAGGCGTGCAGCACGACCACGGTGCCGGCAGCGGCAGCGTTCAGGTCGGCCAGCATGCCGGCGAAGTCGATGGAGCGGGTCGCTGCATCGTAGTAAGCGTAGGTGCCGACTTCAAAACCAGCGTTGGTGAAGATGGCCTTGTGGTTCTCCCAGCTGGGGTTGGAGATCAGGACCTTGGCGTTGGGGTTGAGCTTCTTGAGGAAGTCGGCGCCGATCTTCAGACCGCCGGTGCCGCCGATGGCCTGCACGGTGGCCACGCGGCCGGACTTGACCACGTCCGATTCGGCACCGAACACCAGGGCCTTGACGCCGTTGTCATAGGCGGCGATACCGTCGATGGGCAGATAGCCACGGGCGGTGGGCTTTTCCATCATGGCCTTCTCGGCGGCCTGCACGCACTCCAGCAGGGGCAGCTTGCCGTTGTCGTCGAAGTACACGCCCACGCCCAGGTTCACTTTGTTGGGGTTGGAGTCAGCGTTGAATTGCTCGTTCAGACCCAGGATGGGGTCGCGGGGGGCCATTTCGACGGCGGTAAACAGAGACATGAAAAAATCCTTGAGGGATGGAAATAAGTCAGGTCACCCCCAGCTACTGCTCCGAGCGCGTCAGACGGGCAGGGCATTGCCCGGTGCTCGAAAAAACGCATCAGCCTAGGTTAGGCTTGAGGGTTGGGCTGCCATTCTACTCCGCGCTTACCCTATGCGTCATGGACATGAGATCATGCAAGAACAAAATATGAATGCCGAGCCGCAAGGCCGTTTCGTGCAATACCCGGACTCGCCGTTCGAGCTGTTCCAGCCCTATCCACCGGCGGGGGATCAGCCTGCGGCCATCGAAAAACTGGTCGAAGGCGTCAATGACGGCGAGTCCTTCCAGACGCTGCTGGGCGTGACGGGCTCGGGCAAGACCTTCACCATGGCCAACGTGATCGCGCGCCTGGGCAAGCCCGCCATCGTGTTTGCGCCCAACAAGACACTGGCGGCACAGCTGTACTCGGAGTTCAGGGAGTTTTTCCCGAAAAACGCGGTCGAGTACTTCGTCAGCTACTACGACTACTACCAGCCTGAAGCCTATGTGCCCCAGCGCGACCTGTTCATCGAAAAGGACAGCGCCATCAACGAGCACATCGAGCAGATGCGCCTGTCCTGCACCAAGAGCATCATGGAGCGGCGCGATGTGGTGATCGTGGCCACCGTCTCGGCCATCTACGGCATCGGCGAGCCCGAGAGCTACCACCGCATGATCATGACGCTGCGCGCGGGCGACACGCTCAACCAGCGTGATGCGATCGCGCAGCTGATCCGCATGCAGTACCAGCGCAACGACCAGGATTTCTCGCGCGGCACCTTCCGCGTGCGCGGCGACACCATCGACGTGTTCCCGGCCGAGCATTCGGAGCTGGCCGTGCGCATCGAGCTGTTCGACGACGAGGTCGAGAGCCTGCAGCTGTTCGATCCGCTCACCGGCCGGGTGCGCCAGAGCATTCCGCGCTTCACCATCTATCCCAGCAGCCACTACGTGACGCCGCGCGACAAGGTGCTGGCGGCCGTGGAGACCATCAAGGAAGAGCTGGCCGAGCGCCTCAAGCAGCTGGTGGGCATGGGCAAGCTGGTGGAGGCGCAGCGCCTGGAGCAGCGCACGCGCTTCGATCTGGAAATGCTCAGCGAAGTCGGGCACTGCAAGGGTATCGAGAACTACACCCGCCATCTTTCGGCCTCCAAGCCCGGCGATCCGCCCAGCACGCTGACCGACTATCTGCCGCGCGACGCCATCATGTTCCTCGACGAGAGCCATCAGATGATCGGCCAGCTCAACGCCATGTACAACGGCGACCGGGCGCGCAAGACCACGCTGGTGGAATATGGTTTTCGCCTGCCGTCGGCGCTGGACAACCGCCCGCTCAAGTTCGAGGAGTTCGAGCAGCGCATGCGCCAGGTGGTGTTTGTCTCGGCCACGCCCGCCGAGTACGAGAAGACCCACGCGGGGCAGGTGGTGGAGCAGGTGGTGCGCCCCACCGGCCTGGTCGACCCCGAGATCGAAGTGCGGCCGGCGATTCACCAGGTCGACGATGTGCTGCAGGAAATCCGCCAGCGCGTGGAGCTGGAGGAACGCGTGCTCATCACCACGCTGACCAAGCGCATGGCCGAGCAGCTGACCGAATACCTGACCGACAACGGCGTGAAGGTGCGCTATCTGCACTCCGACGTGGATACGGTGGAGCGAGTGGAAATCATCCGCGACCTGCGTCTGGGGGCCTTCGATGTGCTGGTCGGTATCAATTTGCTGCGCGAAGGCCTGGATATTCCCGAGGTCTCGCTGGTGGCGATCCTGGACGCCGACAAGGAAGGTTTTCTGCGTGCCGAGCGCAGCCTGATCCAGACCATCGGTCGCGCAGCGCGCAACGTCAACGGCAAGGCGATTCTGTACGCGGATCGCATAACCGAGTCCATGAAGAAAGCCATCGGCGAAACCGAAAGACGCCGCGAAAAACAGATGGCTTTCAATGAAGCCAACGGAATCGTGCCCAAGCAGATTGTCAAGAGGGTGAAAGACCTGATTGATGGTGTCTACAGCGAAAAGAGCGGCAAAGAGGCCGAACGCCTGCAGGAGCAGGCACTACAGCAGGCACGTGTCGAGGATATGTCGGAGAAAGACATTGCCAAGGAGATCAAGCGTCTGGAGAAGCAAATGCTCGAGCACGCCAGGAACCTGGAATTCGAGCAGGCAGCGCGCGTGCGAGACCAGCTTTCGCTTCTCAAGCAGCAATTGTTCGGGGCTGCACCGTAGGAATATTTCTTCGCAACTCTCGGGGTTATTACGTGAGTGCACGCTGTTACCCGACAAAATTGATGGGGAATGTGATATACTCACGTCAAACACTCAACAACAAACTTCCCTCACAGAAGGGCTCTGAACCTAATCACAGGACGGAGTAAGGGCGGAGACTGTGCTCGTCTAGGTACTGTGACCGGGCGTGCGTTTCTGTAACGAACAATCCTGACTGAAGGAGCTCGTATGCGTCTTACGACCAAAGGCCGCTTTGCGGTCACCGCGATGATCGACCTGGCACTGCGCCAGAACAATGGCCCTGTGACCCTGGCTGCCATCAGCCAGCGTCAGCAGATTTCGCTGTCCTATCTGGAACAGTTGTTTGGCAAGCTGCGTCGTCACGAACTGGTGGAATCCACCCGTGGCCCCGGCGGCGGCTACACCCTGGCCCGCAAGGCGACAGACATCACCGTGGCCGACATCATCGTCTCGGTGGATGAACCCATTGATGCGACCCAGTGCGGTGGCAAGGAAAACTGTCTGGGCGAAGCCGGCCGCTGCATGACCCATGAGCTGTGGGCAGCTCTGAATCAGCGCATGGTGGAATTCCTGGACTCCGTCACTTTGCAAAAGCTGGTGGACGAGCAACTGGCCAAGGGCATCCAGATCGAGGACAAGCCCGTGGTGCGCCGCGCCATCTCCACAGCACCCGTGGTCAAGCCCATCCGTGTGAACGCACCGAACTCGGTGTTCGCCCTGGGTAACGCCTTCGCAAAATCCTGATCCGGGGCCGCTCGAGCAGTGCTCGGGCGGCAACCAGATCGGCATGAAGCCCGACTCCGATAGTCAGGGCCTGGATGCATGCATGGCTGTGCGGCATGTTTCTTCGCCCTGATGGCACCACAAGGTGCATCGATTCCTCACGATTTGTCAGCCAAAAACAAGACGAGCCAGTCATGGACATGACCCCGCACTTTCCCATTTATCTCGACTACGGTGCAACCACTCCGGTGGATCCCCGCGTGGCGGACGCCATGATTCCCTGGCTGCGTGAACATTTTGGCAATGCCGCATCGCGCAGCCATGCCTGGGGCTGGGAAGCCGAAGAGGCCGTCGAGAAGGCCCGCAAGCAGGTGGCTGATCTGATTGGCGCCGATCCGCGTGAAATCGTCTGGACCAGCGGTGCGACCGAGTCGGACAACCTGGCCATCAAGGGCGCAGCGCATTTCTATCAAGGCAAGGGCAAGCACCTGATCACCGTGAAGACCGAGCACAAGGCTGTGCTGGACACCATGCGTGAACTGGAGCGCCAGGGCTTTGAAGTCAGCTATCTGGACGTGCAGGAAAACGGTCTGCTGGACATCGAAGTGTTCAAGGCCGCGATCCGCCCCGACACCATCCTCGCCAGCGTGATGGCCGTGAACAACGAGATCGGTGTGGTTCAGGATCTGAACACCATTGGCGCTCTGTGCCGTGAGAAGGGCATCATCTTCCACGTCGATGCGGCTCAGGCTTCGGGCAAGATGGAGCTGAACATGCAGACCATGCCCATCGACCTGATGAGCCTGGCTTCGCACAAGACCTACGGCCCCAAGGGTATCGGCGCTCTGTACGTGCGCCGCAAGCCACGCGTGCGCCTGGAAGCTCAGATGCACGGCGGCGGTCATGAACGCGGCATGCGTTCCGGCACGCTGGCAACCCACCAGATCGTGGGCATGGGCGAAGCCTTCCGCATTGCCAAGGAGGAGATGGCCAAGGATATGGAGCACGCACGTGCGCTGCGCCAGCGTCTGCTCGATGGTCTGAAGGATCTGGAACAGGTGTTCGTGAACGGCGATATGGACAACGGTGTTCCCCATTACCTGAACATGAGCTTCAACTTCGTCGAAGGCGAATCGTTGATCATGGGCATCAAGGGGCTGGCCGTGTCCTCGGGTTCCGCCTGCACATCCGCCAGCCTGGAGCCCAGCTATGTGCTGCGTGCCCTGGGCCGCAGCGATGAGCTGGCACACAGCTCTTTGCGCATGACCTTTGGTCGCTTCACGACGGAAGAAGAAATTGACTACGCGATCAAGTCGATCCGCGAAAACGTGCTGAAGCTGCGCGAGCTGAGCCCTCTGTGGGAGATGTACAAAGACGGCATCGACCTCAGCACTATTCAATGGGCTGCACACTAAGCATAGATTACAAAGAGTTCAAGAGGTAGACACCATGGCTTACTCCGAAAAAGTTGTTGACCACTATGAAAACCCCCGCAACGTGGGCTCGTTCGACAAGAGCGATGACTCCGTGGGCACGGGTATGGTGGGTGCGCCCGCTTGCGGCGACGTGATGAAGCTGCAGATCAAGGTCAATCCTGCCACCGGCGTGATCGAAGATGCACGCTTCAAGACCTATGGCTGCGGCTCTGCCATCGCCTCGTCTTCGTTGGTGACCGAATGGGTCAAGGGCAAGACGCTGGATGAGGCTGCAGCCCTGAAGAACAGCCAGATCGCCGAAGAGCTGGCGCTGCCACCGGTCAAGGTTCACTGCTCCATCCTGGCTGAAGATGCCATCAAGGCAGCCGTGAACGACTACCGCGCAAAGCGCACGGCGACGGAAGCCTAAGGCCATGGCCATCTCAATGACCGAGGCGGCTGCCCGTCATGTGAACCGCTACCTTTCGCGTCGCGGCAAGGGGATTGGCGTGCGCCTCGGCGTGAAGACCACGGGCTGTTCCGGCTTGGCCTACAAGCTGGAGTATGTGGACGAAGTCCAGCCCGATGACGTGGTGTTTGAAGACCATGGCATCAAGGTGCTGATCGACCCCAAGAGCCTGGCCTATATCGATGGCACGGAACTGGATTTTGTGCGCGAAGGCCTGAACGAGGGCTTCAAGTTCCACAATCCCAATGAGCGTGATCGCTGCGGTTGTGGCGAGAGTTTCAGGATTTGATTTCCCCCTGAGTCGCTTCGCGCCTTCCTCCCAAGAGGACGACACCTTCGCTGCGAGGCGGCTCTTGCTCGGTGTCCCTGGCGTGTGAAGCGCCCAAGCGTAAGAACGGAACCGCCTCAGCTTTGCTGCAGGCGGTTTTTTAATGCCATGAATCTGCAATCTGACGACTTTGAATTGTTTGGCCTGCCGCGCAAGTTTGCGCAGGAGCGCAGCCAGATCGACGCACGCTGGAAAGAGCTGCAGCGCGAAGCGCACCCCGACCGCTTTGCCGCCCAGGGCGCAGCTGCACAGCGTGTAGCCATGCAATGGTCGGTGCGTATCAATGAGGCCTATCAGCGCCTCAAGGATCCGCTCAAGCGCGCCGCCTATCTGTGCGAGCTGGCGGGAGCACCGGTGCGGGCCGAAGACAACACGGCCATGCCTGCGGCATTTCTGATGCAGCAGATGGAGTGGCGCGAAGCGCTGGAAGACGCTGCCAGCGAGCAGGAGCTCGATGCTCTGGAGGCCGAGATGCTCGCTGCCAAAAAGCAGATGCTTGGCGAATGTGGCCGGTTGCTGGACGAGGCTGGCGATGCCGCCGCTGCCGTGCAGCAGGTGAGAGCCCTCATGTTTGTTGCGCGATTTGCGCAAGATGTGGATCGCCGTCGCGATCAACTGGGACAATAAGAGCCAGAGCAACGCGCCGTGCCCCAGGCACGCAGCGTATCCACCTTGAGCGGGCCAGCCACGCTGGCCTCTGATGTTTCAAAAGAAGAATTTCATGGCGCTTTTGCAGATTTCCGAGCCCGGCCAATCCCCCGATCCCCACCAGCGACGCATTGCAGTAGGTATCGACCTGGGCACCACGCACTCTCTGGTCGCTGCAGTGCGCAACGGCGTGGCCGAATGCCTGCCCGACGATCAGGGGCGTGTGCTGCTGCCATCGGTGGTGCGTTACATGGAAATGGGCCGCCGACAGATCGGTTTTGATGCCAAGGCCGCACAGTCGCAGGATGCTGCCAACACTATCAGCTCGGCCAAGCGCTTCATGGGGCGAAGCCTGGCCGATATCGAATCGCCCGAGAAGCTGCCTTATCGCTTCAAGACCGATGACAGCAGCGTCATCTCCGTCGAAACCGTGGACGGCGCCAAGACGGCCGTGGAAATCAGTGCCGAAATTCTGGCAACTTTGCGTTTCCGTGCCGAAGACACGTTTGACGACGATCTCTATGGTGCAGTCATCACCGTGCCTGCGTACTTTGACGATGCTCAGCGTCAGGCCACCAAGGATGCGGCCAAGCTGGCCGGCATCAATCTGCTGCGCCTGATCAACGAGCCCACTGCGGCAGCCATTGCCTACGGCCTGGACAACGCGGCAGAGGGCGTCTATGCCGTCTACGATCTGGGTGGCGGCACCTTCGATATCTCGGTGCTGCGTCTTTCGCAAGGCGTGTTCGAAGTGATCGCCACAGGTGGTGACTCGGCATTGGGCGGCGATGACTACGATGACGCGCTGGCAGCCTGGGTGGCGGAGAAGACCGGCACGCAGCTGGAGTCGGCAGCAGACAAGACCGCCTGGCGCATTGCTGCGCGCCATTGCAAGCAGGCCCTGACTGAATCAGAAGTTGTAGCGTTTACCGCTGATGTTTCCTCGGGTTCAGTGTCTTTTGATGTCAAGCGTGAGGAGTTCATTGCGCTGACTGCTCACTTAACCAGTAAGAGCCTTGCGGCCGTGCGCCGCGCGCTCAAGGATGCAGGCCTGGGCCGCGATGAGGTGCAGGGCGTGGTCATGGTCGGCGGCTCCACCCGCATGCCCCAGATTCGCCAGGCCGTGGCCGACTTCTTTGGCAGCGAGCCGCTGACCAATCTCAACCCCGACGAAGTGGTGGCCTTGGGCGCTGCCATTCAGGCCAATCAACTGGCCGGCAACAATACCGCCGGCGACCTGCTGCTGCTGGATGTGATCCCGCTGTCGCTGGGTGTGGAAACCATGGGTGGCCTGTCCGAGCGCATCATCACGCGCAACGAGACCATTCCCACGGCTCGTGCGCAGGATTTCACGACGTACAAGGACGGTCAGACCGCTCTGGCCATTCATGTGGTGCAAGGCGAGCGTGATCTGGTGGCGGACTGCCGCAGTCTGGCGCGTTTCGAGCTGCGCGGCATTCCGCCCATGGCTGCCGGTGCGGCGCGCATCCGCGTGACCTTCACGGTCGATGCCGACGGCCTGCTGTCCGTCAGCGCCAAGGAGCAGACCAGCGGCGTCGAAGCACATATCAATGTCAAGCCTTCCTACGGCATTTCCGACGACCAGATCGCCCAGATGCTGCAGGACGGTTTTGCCACGGCCCAGGAAGACATGAAAGCCCGCGCCCTGGTCGAGGCCCGCGTGGATGCCGATCGCATGCTGCTGGCCACGCAGAGCGCGCTGGACGTGGACGGGGATGTGCTCAGCGCCGAGCAGCGCGACAGCATCGAGGGCCTGATGACAGCGCTACGCGCGGCCGTCGCCAGCGATGATCCGGCCGTTGTGGAAGGCGCGACGCAGGCCCTGGCCAAGGGAACCGAGTCGTTTGCGGCCGAACGCATGAATCGCAGCATCCAGCAGGCGCTGGCTGGCAAGAGTGTCAACACCATTTAATTCATAAACAGAACAATGCCCATCATCAAAATTCTTCCTCACGCCGAGTACTGCCCCAACGGTACAGAGATCGAAGCTCCCGTCGGCACTTCGATCTGTGAAGCCATGCTGGACAACGGCATCAATATCGAGCATGCCTGTGATATGAGCTGCGCCTGCACGACCTGCCATGTCATCGTCAAGGAGGGCTTCAACTCCCTGAACGAGGCGGAGGAAGAGGAAGAGGACCTGCTCGACAAGGCCTGGGGCCTGCAGCCTCAGTCGCGCCTGTCCTGCCAAGCCATTCTGGCGCGCGAGAATGTGACGGTGGAGATCCCCAAGTACTCCATCAATCACGCCAAAGAGAATCATTAAGCACCCCCTGAGGCGCTTTGCGCCTTCCCCTCTCTCTACGCGGAGGGGGACGACACCCTCGGAGCGCGGCGGCGCTACCTCGGTGTCCTGGCCTTGGTGCGCGCTTGTTTTAGAAATTGTTGGGCGATGTGAGCGCCGCAGGTAATTGGGAGAAATTGAATGTCGCGCCAAATTGTTCTGGATACGGAAACCACCGGCCTGTCGGCCATCGATGGCGATCGTCTGATCGAGCTGGGCTGCGTGGAGCTGGTCAACCGCAAGCTCACCGGCAACAATCTGCATCTGTACTTCAATGCGGGTCGCGACAGCCACCCCGATGCCTTGCGCGTGCACGGCATCACCACGGAGTTCCTCAAGGACAAGCCGCGCTTCGAGGAGAAGATCGACGAGATCTGGGAGTATCTGCAAGGCGCAGAACTCATCATCCACAATGCACCGTTCGACCTGGGCTTTCTGAACAACGAGCTCAAGCTGGCCAGGCGTCCGCCGCTCAAGCAGTGCGTGGGGGGCGTCATTGACACCCTGGTCATGGCCAAGGAGATGTACCCGGGCAAGCGCAACTCGCTGGACTCGTTGTGTGATCGTCTGGGTGTCGACAACTCCAACCGTACGCTGCACGGTGCCTTGCTCGATGCGGAGCTGCTGGCGGATGTCTACATCAATTTGACGCGCGGGCAAGATGCCTTGCTCATGACAGAGGAGCCTGCAGATGCCCCGGCGGCCGGGACGATGATCGTTGCCTCTGTGGACCTGAGCAGCTTCAAGCTGCCGGTGCTGCGTGCCAACGAGCAGGAGCAGGCGGCCCACGACGATGTGCTCAAGCAGATGGATAAATCAAGCGGCGGCAAGACCGCTTGGCGCAGCTTTGAAAATGTGAGCGCCAATCCCTGATACAATGACGCTCATCGGGTGATTAGCTCAGCGGTAGAGCACTGCCTTCACACGGCAGGGGTCACATGTTCGATCCATGTATCACCCACCAGATAGCAAGCCCTCTTGAATCACTGATTCAAGAGGGCTTTTTGTTTTGGGCTGCGGGCCGCATTCATCCTGTTGATGCATGCCGAGCTGCTTCAGACCTGTGGTGTTCGGGCTCGCGTGCGAGCCATTGGAACCTGGCGGGCGCCGTGTGCCCAAGAGCATGACTCCGTGGCAGAGCGTTTGCTCAGCCTCAGCAGCTCGCGCAGGACCAGGCAGTCAGTTGCCGGTGATGCGGCGCACAGCCAAGAAGTACCAGGCATCGGGCAGGCAGCGCAGCAGACGCATCCAGCGGGTGAAGCGTCGCGGAAAATTCATCTCGAAACGTCCCAGGGCCCAGCCTTGCAGCATATGCCGGGCGGCCTCGTCGGCATCGATCAGTGCGGGCATGCTGAATTGGTTCTGCGCCGTCAGCGGTGTATCGACAAAGCCGGGGTTGATGATGGATACGCCCAGCCCCCGGTCGTGCAGGTCCAGATAGAGGTTTTCGGCCAGGTTGTTGAGTGCTGCCTTGGTCGGGCCGTAGGCAAGGGACATCGGCAGCCCGCGATAGCCGGCCACCGAGCCGACCAGTGCCAGATGGCCTTGCCCCGCCGCAAGCAGCATCGGAAGCACGGCATCGAGCAAATGCAGGGCGCCGCCATAGTTCACGGCCAGGTGGCGCTGCATTTCGGGGAGCTCGAACTCCGTGGCGCGTTGGGGCTTGTAGCGGCCTGCGCAATAGAGAATCAGGTCGGGAGCCTTGCCGCAATGAACCTGCACCTCCCGGGCTGCTGCAGTCACGGCAGCGGCGTCGGTCACGTCCAGTGGCAGGGCCAGACAGCCGTCGTGGCTGCGCACGAAATCCCGCAGGGCGTCGCCCTGGCGCGCGGAAACGATCACCCTGGCTCCCCGCCTGTGCAGCGCGTCGGCCGTGGCGCGACCTATGCCCGAGGAGGCTCCCAGAATCCAGGCCGAGCGACCCTGCCAGTCGCGCAGTGGCGGGTTCAGCCGTGCACAGAGCAGCGACATGATCTTCACTCCTTGACGATGGCAAGTGTCACATCGCCCAGATGCAGGCCCAGCTTGCTCATGGCGGTGCGGTTGAGCAGGGTGCGTCCGTCGATCAGGTACATCCAGTCATCCATGCTGACATTCCAGACTCTTCCATTCACGGGCAGGGCCAGCACATAGCTCCAGCGGATGGCATTGCCGGCGCTCTGGCCCTGGGCTTCACCCACCACGTCGTCGGCGCGGCCGCTGTAGCGCCCGTCGCCCAGATGGCGGATATGCCAGACGCGTTGCTGCGTGCTGCCGTCGCTGTAGACAAAGTGCTCGTCCAGCGTGCCCTCGTCGCCCTTCCAGCTCCCTGTCATGCGCACCGTGAAGCGCTTGACCACCTTGCCTGAGCGGTCCGTGAACATGCCGTGTGCCGTCAGCGGCCCGTTGAAGTACTGGCGCAGGTCCAGTTGCGGCTGCTCCTTGGCATAGTCCTGCACGGAAGGCCCGGCGCAGCCTGCAAGGCTCAGCGCCAATGCTGCGCCCAGGCAGGCATGCCACAGCGGCGAAAACGAGGTGGATCGGATGATGTTGCTCATGTGTGCCTCCAGGAAGAATGGCGTCGCTCGGCGCGCCAGAGCAGCAGCGCCGCCGCCAGCTTGAGCAGGCAGGGCAGGCCGCCATAGGCCCAGGCCAGCGCCTGCAGGCCGGCCTCATCGCTGTCGCCGCTGCGGTAGCCTGCGGCAGAGAGCAGGGGCAAGGTCAGGCCTGCGGCCAGGGCCAGGTTTAGCTTGGTGGCGCAGGTCCACCAGCCCAGGTAGCGGCCCTCGCCCCGGCCGCCCTGGCCGGACTCGTGGATCACGCCCGTGAGCAGTGCGCCCGGCAGGGCCAGGTCCGCGCCCAGGGCCAGACCGCTGGCCAGGCAGATCACGGCAAAGGCCAGGCCGTCGCCCGTGCCCAGCCAGGGTGTGAAGCCGAAGGCCAGCACGCTGGCCAGCATGCCTGCGCGCCAACTGGGCGCCAGGCCCCAGTGCGAGACGGCCTTCACCCACAGCGGCAGGCCCAGGGCCGCCGCACCAAAAAAGCACAGCAGCAGCAAGGGCTGCAGTTCGGGCGTCTGCAATCTGTCGGCCACGAAGAAGGGCAGCAAGGTGGCGGGAATGGCAGCGGCCACGCCGTTGAGCATGAACACGGCCAGCAGCCGCCGAAATCCGGCATCCGCCCACGGTGAGATCTGAGAGGCGTCAGCCGCGGCCTGCTGCACCTGCGTCACTGACGTCACGGGCGCCTTGAGCCGGTACAGCCCCAGCAGCCCCAGCGCCAGGCCCAGCGTCAGCATGGCGCTGGTGGCGTCAAAACCCATCCATGCCGGCAGCACGCTGGCCAGCAGCACGCCAGCCAGCGTGGAGCCCTCGCGCCACGCCGTGACGCGGGCACGCCAGGCGGGTTGACCGCCCCAGCGCGTGCCCCAGGCCTGGTGGAGAATGGTGACGAAGCTGTAGGCCAGCGTGCACACCAGCAGGCTGCAGGCCAGCCAGCCCAGCATGGCGGCCTGGCCACCGCGCGGCGGATGCCACAGCGCCCAGAAGCCCAGCGCCATCAGCAGGCTGGCCAGCGCTGCAGCGCACCAGGCCGGGCGCGTACCCAGGCGCAGCAGCCTGTCGGCCTGGCGGCCGATGGCGGGGTCCACCAGGGCGTCCAAGCCGCGCGTGGCCAGCAGCACGGCACCCAGCCCCGCCAGCGGCGCACCGGCCACACTGGCGTAGTGGTAGGGCAGGTTCACATACAGCGGCAGGGACACGAACGCCAGCGGCGCAGCCAGAGAGCCATAGGCCAGCCCCGTGCGCCAGGGCAGCGTGGAGACAGCGGCAGGGTGTGTGGCCATGGCGGGGTCCGTTGGCGCTCAGCCCAGGCCCAGCAGCGAGCTGCGCATGGCTGGTGCCGAGGTCTGCGGCGCCAGCCAGATGCCGAAGAACAGGCGAGCGTAGTCAGCATCGCGCAGCTGTGCGGTCTGGCGACCGTTGTGGAAGAAGCGCACCTCGCCCTGGCCGTCGTTCAGCCCCAGCAGCCGGTCCTGGGCCACCACATCGGGGAAGGCCTGCTTCATCAGGGCCAACCATCGGCGGGCTTGCTCGTCGGTGAAGCTGCCCACCCTGCGCATTTCGGCGATGGAGCGCTCGGCAATGGCCGCGCCTTCGAGCTTGCGGTCATAGACCAGCTCCAGCGCAAACGGGTGGAGGGCGTAGTCATCTGGCAGCGAGCCGGGCGCGGCCCACAGCCGTGCCTCGTAGACGCGCAGACCAAAGAAGCGCAGCACGCCGGTGCCCATCAGACGCGCGGCCGGCAGGGCACTGCGCAGCTCGGCCGGAAGGTCTGCAGCAGGGGTCTTGGCGTGGAGTGCGTTGGACATGGTGGTCAATGAAGGTGCAAGGGCAAGGGCCGCGCCCCAGGCCAGGGCCTGGCGGCGGTGTGGACGCAGGGGTGGGGCCGTCATGGCAGGGGCTTGCGCAGCGTGAACTGCACGACATCGGTGTTGCCGGCGTCGAAGGCCGCCTCGCAGTAGGCGAGGTAGAAGCGCCAGATGCGCACAAAGCGTTCGTCGAAGTCCTGGGCGCGCACGGCGTCGAGCTGTTGCTCGAAGGACTGACGCCAGCGCCGCAGCGTTTCCGCATAGTCGCGGCCGAAGGCCATGCGGCGCTCCACCACCAGGCCGGCACGCCGAGCTTCCTGCTCGAAGGCGGAAATGCTGGGCAGCAGCCCGCCCGGGAAGATGTACTGCTGTATGAAGTCGGTGGAGCGCAGATAGCGCTCGAACAGGTCTTCGCGCAGCGTGATGGTCTGTATGCAGGCCAGGCCGCCGGGTTTGAGGCAGTCCCGCAGCATCTGGAAGTAGCCGCGCCAGTATTCGCGGCCCACGGCCTCGAACATCTCGATGGAGACGATGGCGTCGAAGGGCTGGCCCGCATGCAGGGCCGGCAGGTCGCGGTAGTCCTGGTAGCGCAGCTCCACGGCATCGGCCAGCCCTGCATGCAGCATGCGCTGCTGTCCCCAGATCAGTTGCTCGCGCGACAGCGTCACGCCCGTGACCCGGGCACCGCATTCGCGGGCCGCAGTCTCTGCCAGGCCACCCCAGCCGCAGCCGATTTCCAGCAGGCGCTGGCCGGGCTGCAGACTCACCTCGTTCAGCGTGCGCCTGAGCTTGGCCTGCTGGGCGTCCTGCAGGTTGGCGTGGTGCAAGGCCTTGCCCGTGCGGCCCTCGAACCAGGCCGCGCTGTAGTTCATGCCCGGGTCCAGCCAAAGGCGGTAGAAATCATTGCCAAGGTCGTAGTGAGCATGGATGTTCCTGGCACTGCCGGCCCGCGTATTGCGCTGCAGCAGGTGGCGCAGGCGATAGCCCAGCCGACCCCACCAACTGCCGTAGACCAGGCTTTGCATATGGTCGCGGTTGGTCATGCACAGGCGCAGCAGCGCAGCCAGGTCGGGACTGTCCCATTCGCCGGCGATGTAGCCTTCGGCCAGACCGATGTCACCCGATTTCAGGGTGCGCTCCAGCGCCTGCCAGTCATGCAGCACGAAGTGCGCGTCGGCAGGGCCGGGTGCAGGCCGGGGCTGGGGCAGGTGCAGCAGCCGGCCATCGGGCTGCTCCAGGTCCAGCCGCCCGTGTGGCAGGCGTTCGAGAAGATGGAGTACACGGCGTGCCCGCGCAGGCGTGCGGCGCGGTGCTGCGGCGGCGGGGCTCAGCAAGGGGGCGGCGGTGGTGTTCATCGTGTGACGAAGCGCTCGGGCTTGGTGGGTTTGCCATGGAAGGGCAGGCGCTTGGCCCAGAGGAGCAGCGCCTGCCAGTGGATGCGGGCGATGACGCCCAGCGTCATCAAGGGAGTGCCGAAGAAGGCGCGGCGCACGGTGGTCGCATCCAACGGATGCAGCGTGCCGCCTACGCTGGTCTGTAGCAGAGGGCCGTCTTCGTCATGCAGATCCACGCGCGCCAGGGTGCGTTTCTCGCTGCGCTCGAAGCGGAAGCGGTACTCGCCACGCACTTCGCAGAACGGCGAGACATGGAACTGCTTGCGTGCCATCTGCTCGCGGCCCCAGGCCAGGTCGGGGCCTGCCAGCAGATAGGCATGGCGCTCGCCAAAGGTGTTGTTGACTTCCGCCAGCACGGCGGCCAGCGAGCCATCGCTGCGGTGCGCATACCAGAAACTTACGGGCTTGAAGACGTAGCCCAGCACGCGCGGGAAGGTGTGCAGCCAGACTTCACCATCGGCATCGCCAATGCCTTCGCTGTGCAGCAGTTGCTCGAACCAGTCCAGGGCATCGGCTCCGCCCTCGCCGTGGTCGCTGTCGTGAAAGCTGATCCAGCCGAGCCGGTTGCGCCGCAGCACGTTATCGGGCTGCATGCGCAAGCTGCGCATTGGCAGCATGAGGAAGTAGCCCGAATATCGGAAGGCATGTTCGACGGGGCGCAGACGTCGATGCCAGACATGGCCGAAGCCGATGAGGGGCCGAGCGTTCATGCTGCCCCCCTGATGGCAGGGCTGACGGGCAGCCTGGGCAAGACGTCCAGCAGGCCATCGGCCGCGTCGAGCCCCGACCGCAGACCATCTTCGTGAAAGCCGTAGCCACACCAGGCACCGCAGAACCAGGTCCGGCGCTGGCCTTGCAGAGCTGCGACCTGGCCCTGGGCCTCGATGGCGGCCAGATCGAACACAGGGTGGCTGTACTCGATGCGCGCGTGGACCTGGCTGTCGTCGATGGGGCGCACCGGATTCAAGGAGACCATCACTGGCTGCTGCCACGGCAGAGGCTGCAGCCGGTTGATCAGATAGTGCAGGCAGACGCCTATCCGGTTGCAACCCGCATCGGCCGCGCGTTCGTAGTTCCAGGCGGACCAGGCCGCCTGGCGGCTGGGCAGCACGCTGGCATCGGTGTGCAGCACGGCCTGATTGGGCTGGTAGCGGATGGCTCCCAGCACGCTGCGCTCCTGCAGCGTGGCATCGAGGCCCAGCAGGTGCAGGGCCTGGTCGCTGTGGCAGGCCAGCACCACGGCATCGAAGTGCTCCGTGCCATGCGCCATCTGCAGCAACACGCCATGTTCCACGCGGCGCAGGCCCAGCACGGGCGCGTTCAGACGGGCCTCGTGGCGGCCATCGTGCTGCAGCGCGGCCAGCATGCGCCGCACATACTGGCGCGAGCCGCCCCGCACGGTGTACCACTGGGGCCGGTCGGAGACCTGGATCAGGCCATGGTTGTGGCAGAAGCGGATCAGCGTGGCCACGGGAAAGCGCAGCATCTGGTCAATAGGGCAGGACCAGATGCAGCCCATCATGGGCAGCAGATAGTCCTGGCGGAAGGCGGCACCGAAGCCGTGTTCATCCAGAAAGACTTCGATGGAGCTGCGCAGCCGCGCTTCATCGCCTTCCTGCGCAATGCGTGTGGCCAGCCGGTTGAAGCGCAGGATCTCCGCCAGCATCTTCAGAAAACGGGGACGCAGCAGGTTGCGGCGCTGCGCGAATACGCCGTTCAGCGAGCTGCCGCTCCACTCCAGGCCCGGCCTGCCATCGGCCTGCGGCACCTGCACGGAAAACGACATCTCGGCGGCCGCCGTAGGCACCTGCAGCTCTTCGAACAGCTGCGTCAAAAGCGGATAGGTACGGTGATTGAAGACGAGAAAGCCCGTGTCCACACCCTGGCTCACGCCATTCAGCGTCATATCGACGGTGTTGGCATGCCCGCCGAAATGGTGGCCCGCTTCCAGCAATGTCACGCGATGCTGGCCAGGCGCGCCTGTCAGACGACGGGCAGCGGCCAGACCCGCAATCCCAGACCCTATGACTGCAATGCGATGCATGCGAATGCCTTTCCTGGTTTATCAGTCCGTTTGCACCAGCAAGGTCAAATCATGAACTGATGAGTTCAAACTATAAACCAAACATTTCCACTTTGCACTATCTAGTATGAGGTGTGGCCTATCAGGTCTAAAATAAGCCCATGACAAGCCGCTCCTCCATCAAACAGCAGATACAGCGCGTGCGTGAGCAGGCCATCGTGGTGGCCGTCAACCGGCTGCTGGCCACCAAGGGTTATGACGCCATGACGGTGGACGAGGTCGCTGCCGAAGCCGGCATGGCCAAGGCCAGCCTCTACAAGCTGTTCACCTCCAAGGAGGAACTGGCGGGAGCCGCCATGATCGGCGTGCTGGATCGTGCCCTGGCCTTCGTGGACGGCTTGCGCGACGAAGCAAGCCAGGCGGCCGAGACAGGTGCTCCCATGCGCCCGCTGGATCAGCTCAAGGCCGTGACGCGCTGGGCCATGCAGACGCAGCTGGAGGGTGAAATGCCTTCGCTGCCGGCACAGAACTCGAATCTAAGTGCTTCTTTGCAATCCAACGATGCCTATATGGACCGGCTGATTGCCCTGAGCAACCGGCTCAGCATCTGGATCACCGAAGCCCAGACCAGCGGCCAGCTGCATGCCGCGCTGCCCCCAGAACTGGTGCTGTATACGCTGTTTGCACGGGCTTGCGACCCTGTCGTTGCCCTGCTCAAGGAGTCGGGGCAGTACACGCATGCGCAGATCATCGACTGGGTGACGAGTACCACGTTTGACGGGCTGGCTGCGGCGGGTTGACGGGGCGGCGTGAACAAATACGCCAAGTCCTGGCGCACTCGAAACGGGCAATCAGCGCTGTCTGGAGAAGTCTGTTTCCGGCTCAGGATTGCATGATGACCGGCTCGCTCTTGCTCAAGGCTCGCTGGTATGCCGCACGCTCATGCTCAACGGCAGAGTTCATCTGGAGGTCGGCCATGCTCAGATGCTCGCCTGCAGACCAGCGATGCTTTGCCAGATGCTCATCCATGAAGGCCAGCGCTGTCTCCACATCGGTGATCACCGGCGATTTGCCCGGCGGATGCACGCGCTTGAGCTCCGGTGGCGCGAGGTGGGTCCGGGGATCGCGCTGGCAGCGACGCAGTTCGTAAGGAGCATCGAGCTCCTGAAGCGGCCAGAGCATGCGCTGCGAAAGCGAAGTTTCAAGGTGATGAACGGTGAGCATGGGGCGTCTTCCTGGACGCAGAACCTGCTTTGCGCAGCCAGCGCATCAAGGATCCAAGCAGTGGCAGCTTTTCATAGAGTTCTTCGGCCGCATCCCAGTAATCGCGATGCTGGCAGACCAGACCTTGTGCATTGAAATTCAACAAGGTGGCGCCACGAATGCATTGCTCGGAGCCGGGCCGCCTGCGTCGAAAGCGAAAGTGAAATTCCCAGGCCAGGAAAGCCTGCCGGCCCTGTACCAGGCGCTGGGTGACGACAAAGCGCGGCTCTTGCAGCGTGTCGAACATATGGGCGAATATGCCGGCGATGGCTGTCACACCACGCACTTCATTGAAGGGGTCCTTGAAGTGCGCATCACTTGCGTAATAGCTGTCGAGTTGCAGCAGGTGGCCAGGGGTCAGCTGTTCGTACAACTGGACAAGCCGCTCAACTGCAGCAGCAACATCGGTTGAGGAGGAGGGGCTTTGCTGCATGCATCAAATTGTAGGCAAACTGCTGCGCATCCCCGTGGCGGCTGCGCCACGGCTGTCTTGCGCTTCCGGTGATCCATGGCTGCCTGGCGTGAACCCTCCGCAGCCTGGCGCATAGCGCTGATGCCCTGTCAGGCTTCCCGTTCTCGGGGAGACTGGGTCTTCACGCTGGGCGCTGGCGCTGGCGCTGATCGCCCTGATTTTCGGTGGGTACGCTGCAAGCGGTCTCCGTGCGGTGCACGCTTGCAGCATATTTCGCCAGACTGCTACGGGTGCGCTTTCTTGGTCAGCACCGGCTCGCTCCGGTAGCGGTCTGGGAAGAAGCGCTTGAGGTTGTTTACCTTGGGCAAATCATTGAAGACGATATAGGGGTGACGCGGGTTTTCGGTCATGAAATCCTGGTGGTAGAGCTCGGCCGGATAGAAGCTGGCCTTGTCCTCGAGGCGGGTGACTATGGGCTTGGGGTACAGGTGTGTTGCGTCAAGCTGAGCGATATAGGCCTGCGCTGTCTTGAGCTGGGCCGGGCTGGTTGCGAAAATTGCCGAGCGATACTGCGTTCCCGTGTCCGGACCCTGTCGGTTGAGCTGGGTGGGATCGTGGACGACAGAGAAAAATATCTGCAACAGAGTTCCATAGCTCACCTGGGTCGGATCGAAGGTGACCTCGACCGATTCTGCATGGCCGGTGTTGCCGCGGCTGACCAGCTCGTAGGAGGCGGTGGATGCAGCACCTCCGCTATAGCCGGAGACCGCGCGCTGCACGCCCTTTACGTGCTGGAACACGCCCTGTACTCCCCAGAAGCAACCGCCAGCAAAGATCGCGCGTTGCGAGGACGGTCCGGTAGCCGGGGAGTCCAGGGAAGGGGCAGGAAGGCGAACCGCTTCTTCGGCCGAGAAGGCCGTCGGTTGCCAGAACAGTCCGCCGCCCAGCAAAACGATGCTGCCGGCCAGTGTCTGGAGCAGGCTACGCCGATTCGACGCGGCCAGTGAGATGATGCGTGTGTTCATATGGCTATCCGAAAGTGAAGGCATAGGCAGAAACGCCGCTGTCCAGGAACTCGATGCTGAAGGTATGCTCGGTAATGACTCCGGACTGGCGCACCAACTGGTAAAGCCGCTGGCCGGTGACAGTGCCGCTGCCGTCAGCGGACACGTCCACACCGTGGGCGGTGCCGGGTGGTTTGCCGTCAATGCGGACTTTGAAGCGCACGGGCTTTCCGTCAGGGCCCGGGCTCAGCACCAGGTGCAGGTCCCGCGCCTTGAACCGGTAGACGATGCGGCCCGATGGTCCGGTCAGCAAGGCGCTTTCCGCTCCAACCATCCATTGCCCGGCAAGGCCCCAGGTGTTCAGCCTGGGCCGTTCCGGTTCCAGATAGGTTGCCGCCCTGTCGGGAACGGCCTTGGGTGTGGAGAGAAAGTTCTCGGCACGCTCATAACCCAGATAGGTCTCGGGAGATGCGACCTCATCCATGTTGGCGGCCAGTTGCACGCCCCCGGCATCTACCTCCGTCAGGCCCATGGCCGACTGGGAGCTGCCCGCTTCTTGGAGAAGCTGCTGTATCACCCGTTCCGATTCCGCGTAGCCGCCTTCGCCAAAGTGGTGGTGGCGGATGCGTCCCGTGGCATCGATGAAGTAGTGAGCAGGCCAATACTGGTTCTTGAATGCGCGCCAGATTGCATACTGGTTGTCAACGGCCACCGGATAGTTGATGCCCAGGTCTTTCATGGCCTTGCTCACGTTGCCGATGTCGCGCTCAAAAGCGAACTCGGGTGCGTGCACACCAATCACAATCAGGCCCTGGTCGCGGTATTTTTCGGCCCAGGCCTTCACATAGGGAAGGGTGCGCAGGCAGTTGATGCAGGAGTAGGTCCAGAAATCCACCAGCACCACCTTGCCACGCAGGTCTTGCCCGCTCAGAGGCTTGGAGTTGAGCCATTGGGTCGCTCCGCCAAGGGACGGTGCGATGCCTTCATCGGGCAGCGCAGGAGCTGCACTCGATGGTCCGCTCATGCGCATTGCAGCTCCTGCAGACATCATGGCAGCCCCTTCAGCAGGTGCTAGGGATGGTCCCTGCATCATCGTGCCCGGATTGCCACGCATGGTCCTGGGGTCTTCGCCATGAGGCTGGTTCAGGCGCTCGACCAGTTTCTGCTCCAGGCCACCGGTGGAGGCGGTTGACAGTCGGGCCAGTACGCCGGTATCGACCCCCAGGGCGATGGCAGCCACGCCCGCGAGCATGGCTGCCCCGAGACCGCGCCGCACCCATTCACCGGCACCCAGCGAGCGCTTGAGCGCGGCAAATACCCGACCGCCGAGCAGCAGAGCTGCGGCCATGGAAGTCGCGGCCCCGGCTGCGTAGGCCAGCAGCAGCAGGGTCGAGGTGGTGTTGGCGCCCTGCAGGGCCGCACCGGTCAGTATCAGTCCCAGGATGGGTCCGGCGCATGGAGCCCATAGAAGCCCCGTCGCGATTCCCAGCATGACAGAGGATCCTATTTGCGGTGCGCCGCCGATCTGTGCCGACTCCGACAGGCGTGCGCCGACAGCCACCAATGGGCGGGTCAACCGTTCCGACAGATGCGGCAGCAGCAGTGTCAGCCCGAAAACCGCCACCAGAGCCAGTGCCAGCCAGCGGCCATACTGATTGGCAGCCACCACCCAGCCGCCGCCTATGGCGGCGAGAGAGGCAACGATCGCAAAGGTCAATGCCATGCCAGCCAGCAATGGCAGGCCGTTGCGCACAAAGGGCTGGTTCGCGCGAGAGAACACAAAAGGCAGCACGGGCAGGATGCAGGGGCTGACGATGGTCAGCACACCACCCAGATAGGCAAGGACGATCAGCAGCATGGCTTGCTTCTCCTCAGGCGGGTTTGGGCGTGAAAGCCAAGGCAAGGCCATTCATGCAGTAGCGCAGACCAGTAGGAGCTGGTCCGTCTTCGAATACATGGCCAAGGTGACCGCCACAGCGCCGGCAGTGCGCTTCGACACGCACCATGCCGTAGCTTCGGTCCTTTCGGGTGGCGACGGCGTTGTCCAGCGGCTTCCAGAAACTGGGCCAGCCGGTGCCACTGTCGAACTTGGTGGAGGAGGCAAACAAGGGCAAGGAACAGCCGGCGCAGGAAAATGTTCCAGGACGATGCTCCTTGTTGAGCGGGCTGCTGCCGGGCGGCTCCGTCGCCTCCTGGCGCAGCACCGCATATTGCTGAGGACTGAGCCGGGCACGCCACTGGGCATCGGTGTAGCTGATTTCGAAGGTCTCTGTCGCTGCAGTCGCATGGCGCTGGAAGATTCCGGTGGCAAGCGCGGCGGCGGAGGCTGCTGCGCCCAGCAGCATATGGCGTCGGGTGGTCATGGCATCGGCTTTCTGGGTTCGATGACATCGAGCTTATGGAGTGGCGATCCCGAAGTCCTCACGCAAAGTTAAAAAAAACGTGATAACTCCATGCGAGCAGTTTGAGCACAATGTGAAATCACGTGGCTGTGCTCCACAGTGCTGCATCAACCGTCCCTGCCGGAGACCTTATTACTCATGACTATCGCCCGTCGCATTCTGCTGGTCGAGGACGACGCCCACATCGCCGATCTGCTTTCGCTCCACCTTCGGGACGAGGGGCTGGAGGTGGTGCATTGCGCCCGTGGCGATGACGGCCTCGCGCATCTGGAGCGCGGTGGCTGGGATGCGCTGGTGCTGGATCTGATGTTGCCTGGCGTGGACGGCTTGGAGATATGCAGGCGTGCGCGTGCCATGACACGCTACACGCCGATCATCATCATCAGCGCCCGCTCCAGTGAGGTACATCGCATTCTGGGGCTGGAGATCGGCGCGGACGACTATCTGGCCAAGCCGTTTTCCGTTCTGGAACTCGTGGCGCGGGTGAAGGCTCTGCTGCGCCGGGTCGATGCCCTGGCTCAGAGTGCGCGCCTGGAGTCGGGCAGCCTGTCGGTCAATGGGCTGGTCATGGATCCGGTGGCAAGAGATGCATGTCTTAACGGACGCCGTCTCGATCTCACGCCCCGTGAGTTCGATCTTCTGTATTTCTTTGCTCGCCAGTCCGGCAAGGTGTTTTCGCGTATGGACCTGCTCAATGCGGTCTGGGGCTATCAGCACGAGGGTTACGAGCACACCGTCAACACCCATATCAACCGGCTTCGTGCCAAGGTGGAGGTCAATCCAGCACAGCCGACGCGGATCCTCACGGTCTGGGGGCGCGGCTACAAGTTCGCTGAAACTGGAGAGGGCGAATGAACCTGACTCTGACCCAGCGGTTGGCGATCGTGTTTGCCCTGTTGCTCCTGGTCTGCAGCGGTACCTCGGCCTGGCTGCAGCTTCGCTCCAACCGCATGCATGAGCTGGAGGTGGTGCAAGCCTTGTCCCGAGACGTCGCCGAGAGTATTGCTCGCGATGCACAGCTGACCGATGCGAATGGCTTGATGCCTGACGCGGTACGAAATCTCTTCAACCAGCTGATGATGGTGAACCCGAGTGTGGAGGTCTACCTGCTGGAGCCCGACGGCCGCATTGCCGGTCATGCAGCACCCGAGGGGCGTTTGCGTCGCGACCGGGTCGATCTTGAGCCGGTTCATCGATTCATCGATGGACAGATGCTGCCCATTTTGGGGGATGATCCGCGCAGCCGCGATGGCCGCAAGGTCTTCAGTGCGGCCCCTTTGAGCGTAAACGGGCGGCAAGTCGGCTTCATCTATGTGGTGCTGCTTGGTGAGGCCCATGATCTTCTTGCAGCCAGAGGCTCGGCAGATGCGGTGTTGAAGACGGCACTGCTGTCGATTGGCATGGTCGGACTGCTCTGTCTCGCTGCGGGCCTTGTCGCCTTCACCTTGATCACGCGTCCCTTGCGGCGTCTGACCGAGTCGGTTCGGCAGTTTGACATGCATGGCGTTCCTCCCGAGATGCCTGAACGCTCCCCGGATGTGGCCGATCACAGCCGTGACGAGATTGCAGTGCTGGACACTGCCTATCGGCAGATGGTGCTGCGCATCAGCGAGCAATGGGAGGCTCTCACGCGGCAGGATCAGGAGCGCCGGGAATTGATCGCGAATATTTCCCACGATCTGCGCACACCGCTGTCGTCCTTGCATGGGTATCTGGAGACCTTGCTTCTGAAGGATGCTAGCCTGGAGCCTGCAGAGCGCAGGCGCTACCTTGGCATTGCGCTTGACCAGAGTCGAAGGGTGGGGGCCCTGTCCCAAAGCCTGTTCGAGCTGGCCAGGCTGGAATACGGCTTTGTGCAGCCGGAGCTTGAATCATTCTCTCTGGTTGATCTGGTGCAGGACGTTTTCCAGAAGTTCGAGCTTGCGGCAGAGTCGCGCCATATCTCCTTGCAGGCGGACCTTGCCCCTCAACTTCCGGCAGTTCGTGCAGATCTGGGAATGATAGAGCGCGTCCTGAGCAATCTGCTGGATAACGCCCTGCGCTATACCCCCGAAGGCGGGGCGATCAGGATAGCCATAAGAGCTGTGGGCCAAGAGCTGGAGGTGACTATCAGTGACTCCGGCCCAGGCATCCCGCCAGAGTTGCGTGAAGGCCTGTTCAGGCGTCCCTTTACCGTAGGTGGTGCCCGCCGCGACGGAGGCCTGGGCTTGAGAATCGTGCACCAGATGCTGGAGCTGCACGGAGTCTCCATCCATCTTGTCGAGGGTGACGGACAGGGCACCACGTTCCGGTTTTCATTGCCACGGGCTCCAGCTTAGTGTCGACAAAGCGCACCGTCACCTTCCATCTGTTCGCCGTATGGGCAAGTAGTTGGGGGCGAGCCTCGGCACCTCCACTGCCCTGAGTCTGGCAGCACTGCCTCGCATCGTCTTGGGCCCAGAGTGGCAGGCAGTCTTATGTCTTATATCTAAGTGAAAACCCCAGTTGCGCACTCCAATGAAAAACTACGACCTGCTGGTGGGCAAGCTGCTTGCCAGGTACAGATACTTGCCAGCACAACTATTATCAAATTGTTAAGGCGGTATGGGCCGGCTTGAAAAAGGCTCTGGCTCTGCGTACGAGTGCCCGCTTTGCGGGCATTTTCTTTGGGTGTGTGCTTCTTCCAAACTGACCCGAAACCCACCGCTGATTCAAAGAACCTGAACACTCGTTCATTGCGCAACTGGCTGCGCATGGCCGAGGTTCACACGATGTAGGAATCGCACAATGTCCAACTTTTCCCCACCAAGCCGCAGATCCTTTCTGTTCGCCTCCGGTGCTGGCGTCGCACTGGCTGGAACGGCCGTGGCAATGCATGCCAACTCCAAGGAGCCTGCGCTCAAACTGGATGCATACAGGCCCGAGTACTTCAATGCGGACGAGTGGGCCTTTGTTCTGGCGGCAACAGCTCGCCTGATCCCTTCAGAAGGGGATGGACCTGGAGCGATCGAAGCTCATGTGCCGGTGTTCATCGATCGCCAGCTCAAGGGCTACTACGGCAATGCCGAGATCTGGTACATGGAAGGCCCGCACGACCCGGTCGCCACACCCGACCGGGGCTGGCAATCGCCTCTGAACCCTGCGCAGCTCTATCGCAAGGCCATTCCCGCCTTCAATGCGGCTTGCACGGAGCGCTTTGGCAAGGAGTTCAAAAGCCTTGCCACAGAGCAGCAGGACGAAGCTCTGACCGCGCTGCAAAAGGGCGAGATCAAGCTAGACCCTGAACTGAGTCTTTTCTTTGCCACCTTGTTGGCCAATACCAAGGAAGGCTATTTCGCCGACCCCGTGCATGGCGGCAATCACGGCATGCAGTCCTGGAAATACATCGGCTTCCCAGGCGCTCGAGCGAGCTATATGGAGTGGGTGGATCAACACAACAAGAAGTACCCATTGGGACCGGTTTCCATCAAGGGTGAAAGGGCCTGAGTCATGGCACGCATTGAAAAGAAAAAAGACGTAGTCATCGTTGGCCTGGGCTGGACGGGCTCCATCGCCGGCATGGAGCTGGCGGCAGAGGGCCTGGAGATCGTGGCACTGGAGCGCGGCGGCGACCAGAACACGGTGCCTGAGTTCAAGTACCCCAACCAGATCGACGAGCTGACCTATGGCGTGCGCCTGAAGAACATGCAGCACCCGCGTCAGGCGACCGTGACGGTGCGTCGCGACGACAGCGAGATCGCTCTGCCTTACCGTTCGATGGGTTCCTTCCTGCCTGCGAATGGCGTGGGCGGTGCCGGCACGCACTGGAATGGTTTGCTGTGGCGCCCTCAGCCCGAGGAAATCAAGCTGCGCAGCTATGTGAGGGAAAAATGGGGCGAGTCCATCATTCCGGAAGGCATGAACCTGATGGATTACCCCGTCAGCTACGACGAGCTGGAGCCCTTCTTTACCCGGTTTGACGAAGTGGCAGGTGTATCGGGCAAGGCCGGCAATATCAAGGGCCAGATTCAGGCTGGCGGCAACCCGTTTGAAGGCTGGCGCTCGAAAGAGTACCCCATGCCTGCTCTTCCATCGACCTATGACGCCAGCAAGTTCGAAGCCTGTGCCAGGAGCATGGGCCTGCATCCCTTCCCGGCTCCTGCCGGCATTGCGTCCACGTCCTACGTGAACCCCTATGGCATGCAGATGGCTCCCTGCAACTTCTGCGGCTTCTGCGAGCGTTTTGGTTGCTACCAGTACTCCAAGTCCTCGCCCCAGACGGCGGTGCTGGATGCGCTCAAGCGCAAGAAGAATTTCTCCTATCGCACGCACTGCGAGGTTCTGCGAGTGGAAAGCTCGGAAGACGGCAAGACATCAACCGGCGTGACCTACTTTGACTCCAACACGAACGAAGAAGTGTTCCAGCCCGCTGACCTGGTGATTCTGTCGTCCTTTCAGCTCAACAACGTCCACCTGCTGCTGGTCTCAGGCATCGGCAAGCCTTACGATCCCAAGACCGACACCGGGGTGACAGGCAAGAACTACGCCTACCAGATGAATGGTGGCGTGACCCTGTTCTTCAAGGAGGAGAACTTCAATCCCTTCATCGGTCACGGCTCCAACGGCATGTGTATCGACGACTACGGCATCAACCAGAACGACTTCGGCAAGCTGGGCTTCATTGGCGGCGCCTACTGGCGCGTGGGCACCATGAATGGTCAGCCCATCCGTTCCATGCCGTTGCCCAAGGGCACGCCGGGCTGGGGCGCAGGCTGGAAGAAGGGCATTGGCGAGTGGTATGGCCATTCCATGTCGATCGGCACGCACGGCTCGCACATGTCCTACCGCAACAACCATCTTGATCTGGACCCCACCTACAAGGATCCGCATGGTCGTCCCTTGATGCGCATGACCTTCAACTGGCAGGACAACGACATCCGGATGACCCAGTACCAGAAGATCAAGGCCGAGGAGGTGGGCAACGCCTTGAAGCCGGATCTGCTGCAGTCAGGTTTCAAGAATATCGGTGCGAAGTTCGACGTGCGTCCCTACCAGACCACGCACAACACCGGTGGTCACATCATGTCCGACAAGCCCACGGAAGGCGTGGTGAATCGCTATTGCCAGGCCTGGGACAAGCACAACGTGTTCGTCTTCGGTGCCGGCAACTTCGTGCAGAACACCCAGTACAACCCCACCGGCATGGTCGGCGGCCTGGCGTACTGGACGCTGCATGCGATCCGCACCATGTATCTGAAAAACCCACGTCCGCTGGTCTGAGGAGAGCAAGACATGAAGAAAATCCTCAGCATTCTGATTGCGCTGATCGTTCTGGGCGTTGTGGCGGCGCTGGCGCTGATCTACGTCCCTTTCAAGCCCACGCCCGCGAATGAAGCGCTGGCTGCCGACTGGAAGGCAGAAGCCGGCCGCGGCGAATATGTCATGCGTGCCAGTGACTGCATGGCCTGTCATACTGCCAAGGGGGGTGAGCCCATGGCCGGCGGTCGCGGCATTGAAAGCCCCATGGGCACCATCTGGTCCTCCAACATCACGCCGGACAAGGAAACCGGTATCGGCAGCTGGACTCTGGAGCAGTTCCGTGCCGCAATGGTGGACGGCATCGGTGGTCATGGCCAGCAGCTGTACCCGGCCATGCCCTACGAGAACTATCGCTTCATGAAGGAAAGCGATATTCGCGCGCTGTTCGACTACCTCCAGACCGAGGTGAAGCCCGTCAGGAACGAGGTACAGGCCACCAGCCTGAGCTTCCCGTTCAATATGCGCTTCGGCATCCGTGCCTGGAACTGGCTTGCGCTGTCGGGTGATGCAGACTTCAAGCCCATGGCCGGTGACGATCAGCAGATTCGCGGTCAGTACCTGGTCGAGGGTGCAGGTCACTGTGCCGCCTGTCACAGCCCCCGCACTGCCTTCATGGCGCAGAACGGCACACGCCTGCTCGACTCCGGCTTCCTTGCCGGCGGCATGGTGGACGACTGGTCTGCTCCTGCACTGCGCGGCAAGGATTCGCGTGTTCAGCAATGGACGACCGAGCAGGTAGCCGCCTATCTGGCAACCGGCCGCAACGCCCATGCGGTGGCCAACGGAGAAATGGCGCTGGTGGTCGAGCACTCCATGCAGTACATGACCGATGCCGATTTGAACGCCATGGCCAAGTTCCTCAAGACCATGGACGGCCAGGCCGCAGATGCGGCCCCTGAAAAAGTGGCGACACCGGGTCCGCGCAGCACTGCGGTTGCCAGGGCTGATAAAGCTGGAGAAGCCACGGCGGAACTGCTGAAGTCCGCAGCGCCCGACATGTCTTTGGGTGCTCGCCTGTATCTCGACAACTGCGCAGCCTGCCACTTTGTCAGCGGCAAGGGTGCTCCCGAGATCTTCCCCGAGCTGCAAGGCAATGCCATGGTAGTGGGCAAGGATGCCAGCCCGCTGGTGTCGGTGATTCTCAAGGGCGCTTCCTCGCCCGCTACAGAGCGTCGTCCCATGCATCTGGTGATGCAGGGCTATGCCGACCGCCTGACCGACGGTGAAGTGGCTGCACTGGCCAGCTTCCTGCGCAAGGGCTGGGGCAACCAGGCTTCGGATGTGAGCGAAAGCCTGGTCAGCAAGGTGCGCAGGCACGTACAGGCCGATGCTGCTCCGCAGCGATCCCTGTAAACAGCATGAACATCCGCCAGGTGCCTTGTGCGCCGGGCCGGCTCCCGAAAACCCGGCCCGATGTAAATCCGGCCGGGTTTTTTCATGCAGCTGCCGTTTGCCGAGGCGATTGAGACGTCCAAAAATCAACAGGCCGCACCACTGTGCTTAAGTGATGCGGCCTGTTGCGTATGCGTGTTGCGGATCAACCAACCGGATGCTGACGGTAAACGGCGCGGTATGTTGAATGGTTTTGCTGCGTCGGTAAACGTGCTTCCATGGACTCAAGTGTGCATTTTGCAGTGCAGAAAATGTTGCTTCAAATTCTGCAAATATGCTGTTGCTACAGAAAATTTTTCCGTTATTGGTATTTTGGCGGTAAATTAAAGGATATGGATACTCTGGATAAAAAGATTCTTGCTGCATTGCAGGCTAACGCGCGTGCCAGTCTGCAAGACATTGGCGCAGCCGTGGGTCTGAGTGCGTCACCATGCTGGGCTCGCATCAAGAAGATGGAGGAGGCCGGCGTGATCGAGGGCTATACCGTGCGTCTGAACCCGCAGGCGCTGGGATTGGCCGATTCGGTTCTGGTCATGGTCACGCTGGACAGCCACTCGGACAACACGCTGGAAAAGTTCGGCGAGGTGCTGGCCACCATTCCCGAAGTGGTGGAAGCGCATCTGGTTTCGGGCGAGTACGACTATCTGCTGCGTATCGTTGTCAAGGACACGCGCGATTACGAGCGCCTGCTGCGCGAGAAGCTCTACAAGATCAAGGGCATACGCCATAGCCAGTCCAGCTTTGTGCTGCGCACGCTGAAAAAAGCCGATCTGCCTCTGGGGGTCTGAAGCGGCATCGCCCTAAGCTGTGCCAGATGCGGCTGAAGTCATTCAGGTTTCAGCTCTCATCGAGACCTGGATGCGGGCCGGGCCGCTGCCAGCGCTGGCCCATCGGAGGCGGCTGCGTAGTGAATTGGCGGGGGAGCTGAGGAAGCTGACGCGGAGCCAGCCGTGTCAACGCATGGCGCGGCGCAAGGCAGCGCTGCTCCAGTCCACGGCGATGCTCAGCAAGAGCATGGCGATGATCACGGTGCTGGCCTGGGCATAGTGGAACAGCGAAAGCTCGAAGTACAGCAGCTGGCCCAGCCCGCCTGCTCCTACAAAGCCCAGAATCGCCGCCATGCGGATATTCATCTCCCAGCGGTACAGCGTGTACGCCAGCAGTTGCGGCGCAGCGCCAGGAAGGGTGCCGTAGCAAAATGCCAGCAGGCGATTGCTGCCGCTGAGCTTGAGCGCATTCGCGGGAGCTGCCGGAGTATTCTGCAAGGCCTCGGCAAACAGGCGGCCCAGCACGCCGGTGGTATGCAGGGACAGGGCCAGCGCACCTGCAAACGGGCCAAGGCCCACGGCCAGCGCAGTGATCGTGGCCCAGACCAGTTCGGGCACCGAGCGCAGCACATTGAGCAGCACATTCCATGGCGCACGCCAGCGCGGCAGGGCCAGCAGCAGGCCAGCGATCGCGGCCAGCAAGGTGCCGACGATGGAGATGGCCAGAGTCTCCCAGATGCCTTGCAGCACCTTGAGCAGCCAGGGCTGGCTTAGATCGGGCGGGAAAAAACCGCGTACAAAGTCGCCCATGCTGGCGGCGGCATCTGCCGTGAACAGCGCCGAGAAATCAATATCCAGAAGCCGCAGGCTGGCCCACAGGGCCGCACAGGCAGCCAGCACAAATGTGCCGGTTCGCCAGCCGAAGGGCCGGGGGCGCGCCGCAGGCGCAGCGTCGAGCGTGCGACGCAGCCACCAGGAAAGCAGATCGGCCGCTGCCACCAGCAGCATGAAGGCCAGCAAAATGCTGGCGGCTTCGCCGCCGTTGAGCATCTTCATGGCCTGATCCATGAGCTGGCCCAGGCCTCCCGCCCCGACAAAGCCCATGACCACCGAGGCACGGATCGCGCATTCCCAGCGGTAGACGGTGTAGGACGTCAGCTCCGTGGCCGCCTGCGGCAGCAGGCCGTAGAGCAGGGCCTGGATACGGCCGGCGCCGCTGGCACGCAGGGCGCGGGCCGGAGCGGGGGCTGTGGATTCGAGAATTTCAGCATAGACCTTGGCCAGCATGCCGCCATAGGTCAGGCCCAGGGCCAGCACACCGGCTGCGGGGCCCAGACCGAAGACGCGCACAAACACCAGAGCCCAGACCAGCTCGGGAATGCCGCGCAGGATGGTGAGCACGCTGCGGGCGATGGGGTTGAGCGTGACCCTCTCGCGCGCCGCGCCCGTGGACAGATAGGCCATGGGTACGGCAATCACGAAGGCCAGCGCCATACCGGCCGTGGCGATGGCCAGGGTCTCCAGCGTGGCCTGACCCAGGTAGGTCAGGAACTCTGCATTGGTTTCGGGCGGCAGAAACTGCGCGAGAAAGCCGCCGATGACTTTGAGATTGTCTACATCGAAAAACGGCCTGAGCGAAAAGCCCGAGGTCTGCAGCATGGGCCAGAGCACGGCCAGCGTCAGGATCAGAGCGCTCAGGCGGCCGCGAGCGGAGGGGTCATGGCGTGATGGCCGGGCTGGATCGGGCATGTCTACCGGCATGCGTTCACCTGGATGGGAGTGGGCGCGGCGCTGACGAGGTCGCTCTGAGCCAGGCGGTTGTGCAGCATGGGCAGGTCGGCCGCTCTGCCATCGGCATGGGCATAGAGCGCTTGCAACTGGGTGTCGCCGACCTGCGCGGCTGGCAGGTCAAAGGCCAGCCGGCCATCGCGCACGCCGACGATGCGGCCAAAGTTGGCCAGAGCCAGATCGACGGCATGCAGGCTGGCCACCAGGGTGGCCTTGCGCGTGGCAGCTTCCTGAACCAGCAATTGCACCGTGGCCTGCGAGAGCGCAGGGTCCAGAGCGGATACAGGCTCGTCGGCCAGAATCAGGCCGGCCTGCTGGTAGAGCACGCGGGCAATGCCCACGCGCTGCAACTGGCCGCCAGAGAGCTGATCGCAGCGTGCAAACAGCTTGTCGTCAAGCTGTACGCGGGCCAGGGCTTCGCGGGCGCCCGCAATGTCCTGCGGGTAGGCCAGCGATGCCAGCGCCTTCCACATCGGCCACTGGCCGAGCTTGCCGGCCAGCACGGCCGTGACCACACGTTGACGCAGTGGAATGGGGGCGGCCTGGTGCACGGTGCCGATGCGGCTGCGCAGGGCCTTGAGTTCGCGGGCTGCGGATTGCGCAGACACGGTCTGGCCCAGCACCTGCATGCGACCTGCCGTGGGCAGGTAGGCTGTGCCTATGGTGCTGAGCAGCGAAGTCTTGCCGGCACCGGAGGGGCCGATGAGCGCAATGCTCTCGCCCTGGGTGGCGTACAAGGAAATATGGGACAGGGCGGTAAAGCCGTTGCTGTGGGTCAGGCCCACATCGTCCAGCATGAAGCTCATGAGACGAATACTCTGAAAACAATAGCTGCCAACGCCTGATATATAAGCGTTGGCAGTCAAAAAAGAGCTGAATTTCTTACTTCAACAAACCGGCGGACTTGGCGGCAGCTTCGATGCCGTCGTAGTTCTTGGAGCCGGTGGCGATGAACTTGGAGGCGCGCTGCAGGTCCATGATGGCCTTGTGCTCTGGCTTGCTGGGGTCCAGTGCCAGGAAGGCAGCGGTCAGCTTCTTGACGATGGCCGGGTCCAGGTCGCCGCGCACTGTCCAGTTGTAGTCAAAGTAGGTGGGCGTCGTGGCGAACACGCGTACCTTGCTGGTGTCCACCTTCTTGGATTCGACCAGCTTGTCCCACACCGAAGTGTTGAGCACGCCGGCCTCGGCCTTGCCTGCGGCTACAAAGGCCACGGTGGCGTCATGCGCGCCCGAGTAGGCCACGGTCTTGAAGTCTTTTTCGGGGTTCAGGCCGTCCTGCTGCAGAAAGAAGCGCGGCATCAGGCTGCCCGAAGTGGAGGAGGGGGCGCCAAAGGCAAAGGTCTTGCCCTTGAGGTCGGCCAGCGTCTTGATGGCGGGGTCGGCCGTGATGAACTTGCTGGTGAAGACCGCATCCTCGGCCCGCTGCACGATGGGGATGGCCGTGCCGTTGGTGCGAATCTTGGCCTGCACATAGGTGAAGCCGCCCAGCCAGGCCAGATCCAGCTTGCGGGTGGCCAGAGACTCGACCACGGCCGCGTAGTCGGAGACGGGGGTGAACACCACCTTCATGCCGGTGGCTTGCGAGAGGTATTCGCCCAGGGGCTTGAACTTGCGCTGCAGCTCGGTCGGTGCCTCGTCGGGAATGGCCGAGACGCGCAGCACCGCGGGGGTGTCTGCATGCGCTACGGACAGCAAGGAGGAGGCGAGAGCTGCCACGGCCAAGCCGCGCAGCGCCTGGCGGCGAGCGAAAGAGTGCGTCATTAAGTGCTCCGTTCAAAAAAGCCACCGCCGTCCGGATACACGGCGGTTTAGTAGGTCGCAAGCGTCTGGCTTGCGACGAATGGGGACCCATAGGCGGTACACCGACCGCTGGCGCTTATTGTTACGTAATTGAGAAACCCTCGGCGCAGTCTTTGCTTGATTTGAATAGCAAAAAGCCCCGTGGGAACGGGGCCTGGCATGAAAGCGACTGCTTGTCTGGAGGGTTCAATACTGCAGATTGAGCTGGTAGATGGCTGTGGTTCCGCTGACCTCGTTGCCCACCATCAGCAGGGGCTTGCCGTTGGGTGACTTGGCCGCGGAAATGAAGTGCAGGCCTTCGGGGCCCAGATCGCCCACATCGCTGAGTGCGGTGCCTGCCAGCGCGGACTTGCTGTCAAAGCCGGCGCTCCAGTTCTCGCGAGTGTTCAGATAGTCGATCTGCTTGGGTGCCTTGGGGTCGGTGATGTCGAACACCAGAATGCCGCCCATGCGTTCCAGGCCCACAAAGACAAAGGTCTTGGTGCCGATCTGGCCCACGGTCAGGCCTTCGGGCTCGGGACCCTTGGCGCTGCTGCGCGCATCGAGCCTGGCCGTTTCGTCATGACCGGTGTTGAAGTAGGCGGCGCAGGCAATGTCACGTTTGGCGCCCAGCTTGCATTCGGGGCTGGCGATGAATTTTTCGATGGCAGCGCCAGAGTCCCAGACCTGCTTGCCCTTGGCATCCCAGATGGAGATGGAGCGACCTCCATAGGCGTATAGCCTGTCATAGGTCAGATATCCCTTGCCATCCTTGACGGGGTTGCCGCTGCTGTCGGTCTGGTAGCCCATGGTCCAGGTGACCTTGAGGCGGCCCAGTTTGTCGTCGTCGCGGCAGGTCTTGGGGTCTGTGCCGACTGCGCCGCACCAGGCAAAGTTGGCGCCACTCAGATAGGCGCCGCTGGCCAGCCTGGCCAGATGAGCGGGCAGGTCGTCGCCCGCACGGCGCAGAAAGCCGTCCTTGTGCACCAGATGCTTGATGCGCCACTCTTCCACAAAGCCCTTGGTCACATCGCCTGCCGCAGCCGGGGTGCCGCTTGTTTTGTCGGCGGCGGTGCCGAAATAGCTTTTGTTGCCTTCACCCCAGGCACGTGCATCGCCTTCGTTGGCCGTGACCAGATAGGTTGCACCGTCTGCGGCCTTGTAGGCGGCGATGGAGTCCGGCTGGAACATGCCGTAGACGTTGGGGGCCCGGGTGATGTCGATGACCGGGCTCTTGCCGTCACTGTCGGCGAAGTCCAGCTCGTTGCCAACAGCGCCATGATCCTTGTAGCCCAGAGCCACCACCTCGTTCACGGTGGCGCTGGCAATGTCCACGATGGCCAGCGCATTGTTTTCCTGCAGTGTCACCCAGGCCGTCTTGCCATCGGGGGCCACGGCGATGTATTCGGGCTCCAGGTCGTTGGCCACGGCGGCCGTTCCCTGGCCGTCTGCGGTCGGGCCGAAGATGCGCACGCCCTTGGCCAGCAACTGGGCCTTCTGGCTGTTGAAGGCCTTGAAGTCGGCAGTGCGAGCCACAGGCTTGGCGGGCGTGCTCACGTCGATCACGCTGATCGAGCCTTCGGGGTCGATCTGGTAGTCATCGCTGGGCTCGCCCTCGTTGGCGACCAGAATGGTCTTGCCGTCGGGGGTGAAGGTCAACATATCGGGCAGGGCGCCCACGGGCACTTCTGCGATCACGCCGAGCTTGTCGGCGTCATAGATGACAACCATGCCCTTGTCCGTCTTGACCGATGCCTGCACGGCTGCGGCCACCAGGCCGCCATGCACGGCCACGCTGTTGATGGAGGCCCCTGCACCCAGCGAGAGCTTGGTGGCATCCAGACTGGCGAGCATGCGCGGTGCGGCGGGGTTGCTCATGTCCAGCACATCCAGCGCACCTTTCTGGGCGTTGACCACAAAGCCGCGCTTGGTGACGGGATCGAAAGCCGTAATTTCGGCGGCGCTCTGCAAAAAAATGCCCGACTGATAGCTGCCGATTTTTTCGAGCAGGAGCGAGACAGGCGTCTTCTCGGGCTCGGGAGCCGGTGCCGGGCCTTCAGGAACCGGAGCAGGTGTTGGGGTGGTGCTGTTCGTGTTGTTGTCGTCACCACCGCAGGCGGTTAGGGCAGCGGCTGCAATCAGGGAAATCAGAAGATGTTGGCGCAAGGTCTGTGCAGATGTCATTGAGAGTTTGGCAGGTGCAGGAAGAAAACTACGATTTGTAACCAGCCTCTGTTTCATCCCTGTGAAACAGATTCGTGGTCTTTGCACCACAGAGACTGCAAATCGCTTGGCAGCTGCTGTCACAAGCCAATACACTCGCCAGCCATACCCCACTTGCGTTATTCGCTCTCATTTTCGAGGTGCACCATGTCCTGCCGCATTCGTTTGCGCTAAACGACTTCGTCACACGCTGATCTCTCACGTGTGCGCTGCGGTGTGGATATATAACCCCCGGAGGTGCCTGACTCGGGCTGCCTCCTACTTTCCCGTTGCATGTCGCCCTGAGGGGGCACTTGCGCCTTCGCGGTGAGCAAGCCCTTGCCTGGCGTTTCTGACCTGGCTCACGCCTTGGTCCTGCGCTCTTCCACTCCCTGAATCCCGGCCTGTTCTTTGCATGGCGGCCAGGTGTCTTTGTCTTCGCCCGATGGTGGCGGCGAGTGCCGCTTTCGTTGTCCTTGGTTTGTCTGCCATGCCTTTTGGTGCGTGGCTTATTCCCTTTTTGGAAAGCACAACATGACTACTTCCCATTTATTCAATCTGGAGATTCTCAAATATCCTCGCACGCCGCATCTGCGTGGCTCGCGACTGCAGGTCGGTGATCAGGCCGACGCCGTGTCCTATGAAGCCCTGGCCGGCCGCCATATCGTGGTCGAGGAAAAGCTGGATGGCGCCAATGCGGCGCTGAGCTTTGGCGCCGACGGCAGCTTGCTGCTGCAGTCGCGCGGCCACTATCTGCAAGCCGATCAGATGGGCGGGCGCGAGCGTCAGTTCAATGCCTACAAGCAATGGGCCAGAGCCCATGAAGGGGCACTGATGGCCTTGCTGGACGAACGCTATGTGATGTATGGCGAATGGCTGTATGCCAAGCATTCTCTGTACTACGACGCGTTGCCGCACTGGTTTTGCGAGTTCGACGTCTGGGACCGCGTGGCGCAGCAGTTTCTGGATACGCCGCAGCGCCATGCGCTGCTGGCCGGTGTGCCTGTGGTGTCCGTGCCCGTGCTCTACGCCGGTATCGCACCGAGGCGCTTGCAGGATTTGCTGGCATTGCTGACACCGTCCCTGGGGCGCAGTGCGCGCTGGAAGGCGGTGTTCGAGGATCAGGTGCAAAGGCAGAAGCTGGATTTGCCGTTGGCCTGGCGCCAGACCGACAGATCCGAACTTGCCGAAGGTCTGTATATCAAGGTCGAGGAGAACGGCCAGACCGTGGAGCGCTACAAGTTCGTGCGCTCCGACTTCGTGCAGGTGATCCTGGAGTCGGGCTCGCACCACAGCGAGCGGCCCATCGTCGCCAACGGTCTGCGTGCAGGCGTCGATATCTTTGCCAATGTGATCCCCAAAAGCTGGTAGGGCTTTACCAGAAAGCATTGATAGCTATCAAAACCGTAGTTGCGTGATGAAGCTACGGTGAAAGGAGAACTTATGTGGAGCTGGAAACAGATTGCGGCCCTGGTGCCGCATTCCGCTCACGACTCGGTGGACTGGGCGGCCTGCCTGGACGCCTTCCCGCAACTGGAGCTTGCCAAGACCACGCCGCAGGACCCGCACTACCATGCCGAAGGCGATGTCTGGACGCATACGCAGATGGTGGTGACCGAGTTGCTGCAGGACAGCGACTATGCACGGCTCACCAACGAGGAGCGCGAGACCGTCTTTCTGGCTGCGCTGCTGCACGATGTGGCCAAGTGCTCGACCACGCAGATAGCCGACGACGGCCGCATCTCGCAGCCCGGCCATTCACGCAGGGGCGCGCTGGATGTGCGGCTCATGCTCTGGGAGGCGGGCGCGCCTGTGGCTTGGCGGGAGGCGGTCTGCCGCCTGATTGCGGTGCATCAGGTGCCTTTCTTCGCCTTTGCCAATTCGCGCCGAGGCGTCTCGCCCGAGTTCGTGGTTCGTGAGCTGTCCTGGCAGGTCGATCTGCATTTGCTGGTGCTGCTGGCCCGGGCCGATATTCGTGGCCGCATCTGCCCCGATGTGGGCAATGTGCTGGTGAATATCGAGCTGTTCAGGGAGCTGGCGCTGGAAGAGGGCTGTTTGCGCAAGCCGCGCAGCTTTGCTTCGGCCGAGACGGCAGTACGCTATTTCCGCGGTGCCGAGCTGCACCCGGACTACGCCTTGCATGAAGAGCCGGGCTCGCGCGTCATCGTCATGTGCGGTCTGCCTGCATCAGGCAAGAACCACTGGGTTGCCCAGCATCATCCGGGCTTGCCTGTGGTGTCGTTCGACGATGCGCGCGCCGAGCTGGGCCTGCGCCATGGCGAGAACGAGGGCGCTGCTGCCCACCGAGCCGTGGACAAGGCCAAGAGCCTGCTGCGCGCCAAGGCTGCCTTTGTCTGGAACGCCACGCATCTGTCCAGGCAGATGCGCGGCAAGACGCTGGACCTGTGCCTGGCCTATGGTGCACAGGTGGAGCTGGTGCATCTGGAGGCCACCCGGTCCACCTTGCTGGCGCGCAACAGCAAGCGCGACACCACACTCGGTAATGCCGCATTGCTGGGCATGTTGCACAGATGGGAGGTGCCATTGCCGACCGAAGCGCATGGGCTGCAACTGCTGGCCAACGAGTAGTTCAAGCCAAAACAAAAAAGGCCTGGATATTTCCAGGCCTTTTTTGAGGGGTGAGATGGCGCGTTCAAGGCCGCTGCATGGCTTGTGGGTAGCCCTTGGGATTGAAGCGTGTCACCAGCAGGCAGACCAGCGCCGCCACACCGGCCTGATAGAGCCAGCCGGCCGTCCAGCTACCGCTGATCTGGTGCAATTGCGCCATGACCAGAGGGGCCAGTGCGGCGAGGATGAAGCCGCCTCCCTGCATCAGCGAGTTCAGGGCGCCGGCCTGCGTGGGCGAGGGAAGATGATCCAGCGCCACCAGCATGAAGAGCGAAAAACAACCGCCAAGACCCAGCCCCAGCACGATGGCATTGAGCGTGGGAATGGCATCGGGCCAGAGTCCGAGGCCGGCAAAGCCGATGATCTGCAGCAGCAAGGCCAGCACAACCCAGGAGCGACGGTCCAGACTGCTGCGCGCCAGGGCGGGCATGGCCAGCGCCGATGCGGCCTGTGCAATCGACAGAATGGCCAGCAGCGAGCCGCTTTGCGTGGCCGTCCAGCCATGGGTTTGATAGAACGGAGCAAGCCAGGCGACGGTGGAGCCATAGCCGCCGTTCATCAGGCCAAAACTGATCAGCAGCAGCCAGGCGCGGCCGCGGTGCAGCAGCCAGCCAGTGTCGCTGTCGGCTTGTATCGGGGGCGCGGAGGGTGCAGGGGCAACGGGCTCGCGCATCAGGGTCAGCGCATGCCAGGCCAGCGGCAATGCCAGCAGCACCGGAATGGTCCAGATGGCCAGCGAAGCCTGCCAGCTCAGACCCAGCTGCATGGCCACTGGCGAGAGCTGGGCGCTGAGGGCACCGCCGCCCATGAGCGCCGCCGAATACAGACCCATCATGGGCGCCACGTTGTGGGGAGACTGGCGCTTGATCAGCCCCGGCAGAATGCTTTGTGCCAGCGCCACGCCCGTGCCGCAGAGGCCGGCCGTGACGATCAGAAGACTACCGGTCGCAGCTCCTGCAGGCGTCAGGCGCAGGGCGCAGCCCAGCGCGATCAGCAGCAGCGAGGTGCAGATGGCGGCGCGCGCCCCCCAGCGTCGCAATGCCGTGGGAGCGAGCCAGCCACCAATGCCCATCAGCGCCATGGGCAGCAGCGTGAGCCAGGAAAAGCTGCGCAAATCCATGCCCGTGGCCTGCTGTATGGTCGGTGCCAAGGGACCCGGAGCCGTCAGAAAGGGGCGCAGATTGATGGTGACGAGTATCACCACGGCCAGCCACAGCAATGGCGGCACGCGGTGTGTTCGGGAGGATGTCGATGTCATGAAGCTCGGGGGCTGGCTGCGCTGCGGCGCGCCGGTGCGCGCGCCGCTCGCCCTGGGCAGCCCGGTTTGTTGTTATGGTTTTGGCGGCAACGAGGATCAGGCGTCTGGCCAGGCCTCATCCCCATAGAGCTGGGCCGCGCGGATGCCGATGTCGATGCGGGTGATGGGCAGCGGCTGCGGCGTCAGCGACAGGCGCAGACGCTGGTAGCTGCTCTCGCTGGACAGACCATAGGGCGCGGCGTCTTGGTTGTCGAAGGCGAAGAACACCTGCTCGGCGCCATTCATGACCAGGGCTGCCAGGCACATGGGACAGGGGTGGCCGCTGGCATAGATGGACAGGCCCGCAAGGCTGGGATTGGCGCGCTGCTGCGTGCCCGCGCGTATGGCCTGCATTTCGGCATGGGTGCTGGGGTCGCGGCTGGCAATGATTTCGTTGACGCCGGTGGCAACGACTTCATTTCCCTGGGCGAGCACGGCACCGAACGGGCGCCCGCCCTTGAGGCGGTTGGCATGGGC